>NZ_KV789316.1:0-56872 GCF_001807545.1 Corynebacterium sp. HMSC08F01
CTCATTGCGCACGCCGACCGTGAACACAACGAGGAGCCCCGCCGCGATGAGCGCAAAAACGAGCTGGGCTACATGAAATCCATGTAACCCAGTCAAACTCGACGCAATCGAGGTTCCCATTAAAGCGCCGGCCCAAGCGGGACCGAACTTTGGCAACGTCATAGGACTAACGCTAGGCCTGCCACCGCGTCTCATCCACTTTGGGTCGGGGCTTTGTGGTTTTTAGAACGCGAATGGCCTGAAGCGCGCCAAGGGAGGCAGCCGGCACTAGAGCGTCACGTTGGCCAGCACCGTGCCGGTGGGTTGCGCCGCGCCGGCGGCGACTTCCTCGGTGACGAGGACTGAAGCAGTTCCACCGGGCAGCGGCATCCACACGTCGTCGTGGGGTTCTTGGCCGATGACTCCAGCCGATTCCATGGCGCCGTCATCCATGACTGCCCACACTTGTGCCCCCATGCCGTCGTCGAGAGCTGGCTGGCCGTTGACCATGGCGCCGCCCTTGCCCATGTCAGAGCTGATCGCGATGTCGAGGCTCGCGCCCATCGCGTCGGCCTGACCTTGACGCGCGTCGTCGGCCTCCATAATTGCGTGCATTTCGTCGACGCCCTGGGCTGTCACGGATTCGCGTGACTCGTCGACAGTGAATTGGGTGACCGCGAACCCGCCACCGGCGATGAGCACAACGGCGGCTGCTGCGGCGGTTGCGAGACGTCGCCCGGAGCGGTTCTTCCGCGCGGTGTCGAAGTCAGCGACCTGGTCGGTGGCGTCGATACGCTCCATGATTGAGCGTTTGAGCTCCGGTGGCGGAGTGACCGGCGTGGCTGCGGAATTGAAGAGGTCCTCGATATCTTTATCCATCACAGGCCTCCTTTCAACGACACGGCCTTGCGAAGCTTTTGCAACCCGTCGCGTACCCGGGTTTTGGCTGTTCCGAGAGCGACGCCAGTGGCATCGGCGATTTCTTGGTGGGTGAGTTCCCCGAAATACGCGAGCATGAGCGCACTTCGATGGGGCTCTCCGATTGAATCAATGAGTTCTTGCAGTTCCTCAGACTCTAGTCGCTGTTGAGCTTCGTCCTCAGCGGCAGCGACCCACGTGGTCAGTTGACTGTTGAAATCGTCGGTGTCGCGGGCTTGGGAGCTGCGCCAGCTCCGCAGCCGATCGATGGCTCGCGATTTGGCGAGCCGCAGTACCCGTGACTTGGCGCTGCCGCGGTGTGGGTCGAAGGTGTGGGCGCTTAGCCATACCTCCACGAAGACTTCTTGGGTGACCTCTTCCGCTTGGGCCCGGTCGCGCAAGATGTGGGTGGTGAGACCTAGAACCTGTGGGGCCAGAACGTCGTAAAGCTCGGCGAAGGCGACTTTATCGCCCGCGCGCACGCTTTCTAAGAGGTGGTCAAGATCCACAGGTTCTAACTCTAATACCTGGGTTATGTGCTACTTGGATTCTTCCGTCATTTTCTCTTCGCTCATCTTGTCCTCCATCATCGCCGCGGAAGACGGGGTCATGGAGCCGTCCATCTTGTCCTCCATCTTCTCCCCGGAGTCGTTGCATGCAACGAGGCCGACGGCGGCGATGACGATGGCGCTGGCACTGGCGATTGCGCGGTTGATAGACATAGTGTCTCCTTCACTTTTTCGGTTCGCAGGCGCAGTGTTTCTGGCCCGTCACTGAGTACTACGGAGCCGGGGGCTGATGCGGATTGGACCAATCCGATGCGGGCGCTCACTCCGTATTGCTGGGTGTAGGAAAGGTAACCGGAAAGTAGAGGAAACTCATGATCAGCGTGATTCTTGTTGGATTCATCGGGGGTGTGATCACGGCATTGTCGCCGTGCATTTTGCCAGTGTTGCCGGTGGTGCTGGGGGTCAGCGTCGGGCGTAAACCGTCGCACGTGGTGACAGGTTTGGTCGTGAGCTTCGCCGCGATCGCGCTGCTGGGTACGATTCTGCTTAGTGCGCTGCATTTGCCACAGTCGGTATTGCGCTGGGCGGGAGTGGTGTTGCTGGCATGGGTGGGGCTGGGAATGATTTTCCCGCCAGTGGGGGAGGTGTTGCAGAAGCCCTTTGACGCGCTTCCGCGCCCCACGGCATTGCAGGAGAAAACGCGCGGCAAGGGAGGTTTTCTCATCGGTCTGGCCCTTGGCGCGGTGTACGTTCCGTGCGCGGGCCCGGTGCTTGCAGCGGTGACGGTGGCGGGCTCGACTGGGCAGATCGGCTGGAACACGGTGGTGCTCACTGTCGCGTTCGCGATTGGGTCCGCGCTGCCGCTGTTCGTGTTCGCCCTGGCGGGCAACAAGATCGGTGACAAGGTAGACGCGGTGCAGCGCCACCGTAAGGCCATCGGCGTGCTCATCCTGGTCTTCACTGTGGCGTTGGCTCTCGACGCGCCGGCGGCGATCCAGCGTGCCCTGCCGAATTGGACGTCGTCGCTGTCGAACCGTTTTGAGAATTCGGACTTGGCCAATGACGCTCTCAGCAAGGTCGGCCCAACTGGGAGCGGTTCACTGCAGTCGTGCCGCCGTGCCGACCCCGCGCAGCTGCAGGATTGTGGCCCGGCACCGGAATTCGCGGGGCTGACGAACTGGATCAACACCGACCAGCCGCCGAGCCCGCAGGACGGTGGTGTCATGCTCGTTGATTTCTGGGCGTACGCCTGCATCAACTGTCAGCGTGCGGGGGAGCACATCACCAAGCTTTACGACACTTATCGCGATTCCGGCCTCACCGTCGTCGGCGTCCATTCCCCTGAGTACGCTTTCGAGCACGACCTGGGCAATGTCCGCAACGCCGTAGAAAAGGAAGGTATCCACTACCCGGTGGCGCAGGACAATGACTTCGCTACATGGAGGAATTTCAACAACCGCTACTGGCCAGCCCGCTACCTGGTGGACAAGCACGGCAACGTCCGGCAGATCGTGGAAGGGGAGGGAAGCTACGCCGAAACAGAAAAGCTCGTGCGTGAATTGCTCATCGACGCCAACCCCGACGTCGACCTCCCCGAACCGGTCGAAAGCGGCGAAGCAGCAGGCGGTACGAAGGGCCGCAACCCGGAAACTTATCTCGGCACTGCGCGCGCCGAGTACACCAAGCAGCCCGGTTACACCGACGGCGAGCACGACTTCGGTGAACCGGCCGCTCCGGAGCGCGGCATGTTCACTTTGAACGGGACGTGGATTCTCGAGGAGGAATCAGTGCAGACCACCAGTGGAGGACACCTGGACATCAACGTCTTCGCCAAGTGGGTCCAGCTCGTGGTTTCGGGTGAAGGCGAGATCGAGGTCGAGTATCCGGACGGTGCGACAAAGTCGTTCCCGGTCACAGATGGAACCCTCGACCTTGCGAAAAGCGACACGCCCACCGAGGGAGTGCTGCACATCCGGCCCACGGCAGGCGTGAAACTGTATTCGTTGACCTTCGGCTAGGCAGAGACAACCTTGTCCAGCGTCTCGGCGAACCGCGCGACGGTGCCGTCGACATCGCCCCACTTGTCCAAGCCGAACAGACAGATGCGGAAGGCGGAAAAGCCCTCCGGCTCGCCGACCTGCAGCGGAACACCGCTGGCGATCTGGACGCCGGCCTGTTTGAACGCGGATCCGTTGGCCTGCTCCGGGGCGGTGGCGTACATGACCACGATGGAGGTGGCCTCGAAGCCGGGGGCGGCGACGGAGACGTAGCCTTTGTCCGCCAGCAGCTTGCGCACCTTGGTGCCCAACTCGACCTGGCGGGCGGTGTACATTTGACGCGCATCTTCCCGTGCCCTACTGCTTCCCGAGTTGCTAGATGTTCCGGGAGCGATAGCGCCATGACCGCATCCTGCGGTACTTCTCTGGATTTACTTGCTGTCTTTAGCGGGAAGGTTTCTTTGCGCCGACACGCCGTCGAGTTCAAGTTCAACGTGTAGTGCTTAACCTCTGCGATGAACTCTTTGATCCCGGGACGTGATGAGGACTGGGGCTATTGTGCTCCCCCGAACGCTACGGCCCGGGGGCACGAGGCTGTGTCGCAGGTGCAGGCGAGAGGACCACTAGCGAAACACAGACCGCTGAGTCGACGCAGTCACGGTAAAGACGGAGCCGTCTAGGCGGTGCTCGAGGTTGCGCGGGATACGGTGACGCTGGGCGTCGGTAAGCGATGCGCATTCCGCGACATCGATGGAAAGCTGGACTTTGCCGTCCGTCGTGTTGACGCCCTGGCCGCCCGGAGTCGACGATTTCGCGAAACGCTCCGCGAGATCGGCGGCGATGACCGCACCGTCGGGGATCCCCGGGCCGGGTGCTATGGTCATGTCGTTCATGCCGCCCAGCCTAGGTGCCCACAACCCTTTCTCGTCTCGGCGGAAGCGGAGACCGCGTCGCGACGGCCGGGATCCAGCCTCAGTATTATCCTCGTCACCGGTTGATTCGAACGCTTTTTGCTCCTCCTTCTCCCGTCGGGCTTCGATTTCAGCGGCCTCCGCAGGTGGCAGTGATCGCTGGATCCGCTCGAACTACCGGTTCCGATCAGCGGTCGAAGGATTTTCGCAGCAGCCGGACCTGCGGCGCCGGTGCCGCCGCCGTAGCCTGACGAGCATCCCCGCCATGACGGCCATCACGACGGCGGTCCCGGCACCGATGATCCAGGGATTACCGAGGAGCCCACCGACGCCTGCGAGTGCTCCGCCCGCCGCGATGAACGGCAGGCCGCAGCAGAGCAGCGACGGAAGCGCGCAGCATGCCAGCAAGAGCAGCCCGGTCACTGCAGCGACGACGGGACCGGCGCGCCATTCGTCGCGGTCCTGATCGGCGCTCATCGTCTGCTTCAGGATGAGATCTCCCCGATTGCCTGCGTTGCCGTTCATGCGCAGCACGACAGCAGCGACGGGTCGGTGGTGAAGGCCTTCGCGGCGATTCGGATGCCCTCGGCCATGGTCAGGTAGGGGGCCCAGGCGTTGGCGACCTCGGCGACGGTCCTGCCGAGCACGTGGACGCCTGCGGCGGCGAGCTCCCCGGCGTCCTTGGCGACGGCGGTCAGGCCGAGGATCTCTTTCGTCTCGGCGTTCACGACGATCTTGATGAACCCGCGGGTGTCGCGGTTGACCAAGGCGCGGGGCACGTGGTGCAGGGGCAGGACGCGGCAGTCGCAGTGGATCCCCGCGGCGAGGACGTCCTTCTCGGTCATCCCGACCGCGCCGATCGCGGGCCCGGTGAACGTCACCCGCGGCAGGCGGGCGTAGTCGACGGACCGGTCGGCGTCAGCGAACGCGTTCTCGGCGACGAGGGTGCCGTGGTGGGCGGCGACGTAGACGAACTCGGGGTGCCCGGTCACGTCGCCCGCGGCCCAGACCCGCGGGTTCGAGGACTGCAGCCGGTCGGAGACGACCACCTCGCCGGAGTCTCCGGTATTCACCCCGACCGCATCGAGGTTCAGGCCATCGGTGACGGGACGGCGTCCGAGGGCGACCAGGACCTGGTCGGCGCGGAACTCCTGCGAGCCGCCGGACAAGGCGGCGGTCACGACGGCCTCGCCTCCCGTGCCGCGGGAGACCCGGGTGGGCACTGCGCGGCTGACGACGCGGATGCCCCCGTCGGCGAACACCTCCTGGAGCGCCTTCGACACCTCCGGCTCCTCCTTCGAGGCGAGCCGGGACCGCACGAGCAGCGTGACCTGCGAGCCGAGGCGGGCGAACAGCTGCGCCTGCTCCAGGGCGACGTAGCCGCCGCCGAGCACCAGCAGCGACTCGGGGACCTCCGTCAGCTCCATCGCCGTGGTCGAGGTCAGGTATCCGGTCTCCTTCAGGCCGTCGATCGGCGGTGCCCACGGGCGAGAACCAGTCGCGACCAGGTAGTGGTGGGCCTCGATGGACTCGACGCTTCCGTCGGATCCGGCAACATCGAGAACCGGCGCATCAGGGGTGCCCACGAACGAGGCGTCGCCGCGGAGGACCTGCCAGCCGTAGGAGTCGGCGACGTCGGCGTACTTCTCGCCGCGCAGCGACTCCACCAACGCTTGCTTCCCAGCGATCAGCGCGGGCATGTCGACGGGATCCGCCGTCGTCGCGATCCCGGGGAACCGGGTTGCGGCATCGACCGCGACGTGCCGCGCGCCGGCCGCGGCAATGAGCGCCTTCGACGGGACGCAGCCCGTGTTCACGCAGGTGCCGCCGAGCGTCCCGCGCTCGATCATCACCACCGACTTCCCGAGCGTGCTGGCGCGGATCGCAGCGGCGAACGCGCCGCCTCCCGATCCGATGATGGCGAGATCGTACTTCGTAGGCATCGCTACTCCTGTCAACTCTTGGCTTTCTGCTCTGTCTCATCCATACTGGACCTTCCAGTGCAGGGGAAGGTCAAGCGCGGCCACGGAGGGAGACAGCAATGTGGATCGGAGAACTCGCCGAGAGGGCGGGCACTACCGCGAAGACCCTTCGCTTCTACGAGGAACAGGGCCTTCTGCCCCCGACCGAGCGCACGCCGTCCGGATACCGCGACTACGCGCCCGAGACGGTCGCTCGGATCGACTTCATCCACCGCGGCCAGGCCGCGGGTCTCACTCTCGCCCAGATCCGCCAGATCCTCGACATCCGCGACGGCGGCCATGCGCCCTGCGAGCACGTGCGCGACCTGCTTGACGTGCGCCTCGCTGAGATCGAGCAGCAGATCGCGCAGCTCTCCGTGCTGCGCGACACTATCGCGGACCTTAGCCAGGACGCCGCGCACCCGGATCCTGAAACGTGCAGCACCGATCAAGTGTGTAGATACTTGTAGACGGCGGGAGTCAATGACTCAAACGCTACAACCCCGATATGCGCTAGCGCATGTCGATGCCGCCGGTGCCCACCTCGATGATTTTGGTGGTGGCCGCGATAGCACACAGCAGCGGCATCGGGGCGGAGGCCTGCAGTGCGAAGTGGTGGACTCGGAAGGACGCGTTGTTCACGCCGATTTCGTCCGCAGCCTGGGTGATCTCCAGACGAGTCTTGGCGATCTTTTCCGCAGATGGCCCGCACTAGCTGCCGAAGGCGTAATGCCCGAAGCTTAAGAAGCCGAACGCTTTCATTGGATAACACTCCTTTTGATGGTGTTAACGAGAGGGGGTAACTTTGCAACGACATACCGTCGAGTTCAAGTTCAACGTGTCGCTAGTCCTCGGGGCTGCCCACGCAGAACTCATTGCCTTCTGGATCCTGCATTACTGTCCACACCAATCCCGGTGCTTTGTGGGTGCCGAGTTCGGTTGCGCCCAAGCCTTTGAGGCGCTCTACTAAGGATTCGCGCTCCGCCCCGCCAGCGTCGATGTGCATGCGGTTCTTGCCAGGCGTGGGATCGTCAACGCGCTGAAACCCTAGCGCTGGGGTGGAATCAACCATCACGAAATCGCCGTAATCCGCGGCGATTTCGCAACCTGTGGCGGCGGACCAAAACTCGGCGAGCTGGGACGGTTCGAGGCAGTCGAAAGTGATCTGGCGGATCGTGAAGTTGGGGTCGCTCATGGGCATCATTATGGGGGCGGGGCTAAGAAAGCGCAGCATGGTGTCCGGGCGGGGACTCAGCCTTCCGGCGTAGTGGAGCGTATTGAATCGCGAGGGTCACTCCCGCGAGAGCGCAAGAACTCGATGTCGTAGCCTTTTTCGGCTTCGGCGACCCAAGCATCAACCTGATCTTCACTGATCGGCTTCCCGTTTTATTGTCTTCACGGTAGCCACCGTAATGCGGAGCTTGCGACGGTGTGGTTGCGTAAAGTGGGTGTGCATTTGTATTCGGGCGAGCACAAACTTAACGTTGTGCGTTATTGACGCTTCGCGTTATGGGGGATAGGGTGAGACATGATCCAGTCATTCGCTGACAAGGACACTGAGCGTCTGTGGAATCGAGAGCGGGTCCGCTCGATCGATTCCCGCATTCACTCAGTAGCGCTGCGCAAGCTTCGCCAGCTTGGGTACGCGCAGACTCTCGATGAGTTACGGATTCCTCCGGGAAACCGGCTCGAGGCCTTGAAAGGCGACCGGCGGGGTCAGTTCAGCATTCGAATCAACGACCAGTGGCGGATCTGTTTTCGGTGGTCCGCCGCGGGGCCAGAGGAGGTTGAGATCGTTGACTACCACTGACAAGCTCCCTCCGGTTCACCCGGGTGAGATCCTTATGGAGGACTTTCTCAAGGAAATGGAGATCACCCAGCACAAGCTGGCCGTCTCCATCGGCGTTCCGCCCCGCCGGATCAACGAAATTGTTCACGGTAAGCGCGCTGTAACCGCTGACACTGCCCTTCGTTTGGCGAAGTTTTTCGGGATGAGCCCCCAGTTCTGGCTTGGGTTACAGGCCCAGTACGACCTGGATGTGGCAGAAGACAAAATCCTGGCGGAAATCGAACGGATTCAGCCGCTCCAGGCTGCCTCGGCGTAGCAGGTCAGCGACTTTAAATGCGTCGCGCCATGTCGGGGTAGTAGACGACAACCCCATCTTCGTCGACTTCGAGCTCTACATCGACTCCTCGTGTTCCGCTTGCGTAGCGAACTTTGTGTGAGTCGATTGAACTGTAGTACTGATCCGAGGCGATTACCTGGAGAGAGGGCATATCGATCCAGGCCATGATGAGCGGAGTCTTGGGGACATTCTCTTCGAGCAACCCGAGGCGCCGAATGGGCATCGTGTTTGTCAAGGGGCATAGACCCAGGTCACAGTCCACTGCAGTTTCCAGATCAGCTGGTTGTACAAGACCCGGTGACGGGAGGTGGTCCGGCTGGGTGCCTGATTCTTTAGTAGTCGATTTCCACTCGCCTTCTTCGGACCGTGTGAGCTTAAGGTGACGCTCCCAACCTTCGCCCACGACGTTGGCCACCACGTTTTGAGTTACCCAGTTTTCTACAGCCCTCAGATCCCAGGCGGCTTTGTAACCTTCCCCGACCTGGGTACCGCTAGCCGTCAAGCCAGTTTGGTGGAACTGCACCCTTGCTTCGTTCTGGATTAAGGGGTTGTCTACATGCTGCCATGTGTAAGTCCGTTCCATGCGCTGAAGCCTACTGGCCCAGGGCGCTTGTGGTCGATGGTGACAGCTCTAAGGAATCTGGGGCCGCTTCCTCATGGACTTCAGCTCCGAGCGACGCATCTTCGCTTCTCGACGGCGCCGCACCGAGCCCCTGGTCGGCTTCGTCTTGCGCCGCGGGGGAGGCGGCGGGGCGAGCGCCTCGCGCAGCAGGGCGGCCAACCGCTCGCGCGCCTCGGCACGGTTGCGGACCTGTGACCGCTGGGACGACGCTGCCACGGTGAGGACGGTGCCGTCTAGGCGATGCTCGAGGTTGCGCAAGATGCGGCGACGTTGGGCGTCGGTAAGCGATGCGCATGCGGCGATGTCGAGGGAAAGCTGTACCTTGCTGTCGGTGGTATTGACGCCCTGGCCGCCCGGCCCCGACGACTTTGCGAACCGCTCCGTCAGGTCGGCGGCCGCGATGACCACGCCGCCGGGGATCCCCGGGCCGGGCGCGATGGTCAGGTCGTTCATGCCGCCCACCCTACGTCCGAGCTAAAAATCGCGATAGATCTCGCGGCGATGACCGATTGAAAGCACTTCGATTGTGATTGTGCCTTCGTTGATGAGAGCGAGGATTCGGTATGTGCCGACGCGGTAGCGCCACTCGCCGGACCGATTCGCGATGAGCCCTTTCCCAAATGCTCGTGGGTTGGTGCAACCTTCCAAGTTGTCTTTGATCCAGGTGGCGATGATCCGCGCGTCGAAGCGGTCCATCTTCTTCAACTGTTTGCGGGCGCGGGCTGTGAATTCGACCTTGTACTCTCCTGCCGCTGCGTTCATTGAAAGTTGCTACTGATCGAGGTCGGCCAGAATTTCGTCGAGACTGTAGCGCTCGCCGGTGTCGTGAGCGATTGCGTCGCGAAGCTCCTGTAAATCGTGCGCGTCCTCAATTTTCTCCAAGATCGCATCGCGGGCGAAGTCGGAAATAGTTACGCCCTCGAAGCGCGCGTACTTGCGCACTAGCTCGGCATCATTGTCATCCATCCGGATTGTCATCGTTGCCATGGGTACCCCTTTCATCAAACTGAATACAGTGTATTCAGCGGGTGACTGGCGTGCAATGGTCAATCAAGGGCTCGACGACTTCCGCCTACACTGGCGCGCATGAAGACATCGCTTTACGTTTAGTTTCCCGGCAATGCCCGAGAGGCGCTCGAGTTTTACCACGGCGTGTTTGGCGGAGAATTGAATATCCTCACGTACGGCGAGCAGCTTGACCGAGGTGTGCAGTTCCCGTTCGATCCGCCTCGCGACGCGGTTGCGTACGGCACTTTGACCGGGCCGTTCACAATCAGTGATCGGCGACGACCTGCAAAATCAGAAAGGCACTCTCGATCGTGGCGTGTTTGGATTCACCGTCGACGTTGAGTCGGTGAAAGAAGGCGAGCGTCTCATCGAACGCCTTACCGCAGGCGCCATGGGGTGCGCATTTCGGGGTGCTCGAGGATAAGTTCGGGCTCGCATGGAACATCAGCACCGGAGACGGCCCCCGCTAACTCACCTTCCGTGGCAGCACAACAGTGGGGTACTTGCGCACGTATCCCACCGCGATGATCGCCAAAGCGGCCACTGCGCCGAGCATGGTTTCTGCGGTGCGGGCGAGCAGCATCGGGCCGACTGGGGCGGCGTCGACAGCCTGCACCATGAGCAGCGCTGTTGGGGTGATGAAGCTGGCGGCGATGGTGTAGTTGCGGGTCACGTACATCTCGGTCAGGTACTGCAGTACGACGATCCAGACCACAATCTGCCAGCCCTGCGGATGGTGCGACAGTAGGAAGCCGGTCACAGCGATGCCGGTCAGGGTGCCAAGGACGCGCTCGATGGCACGGAAGTACTGCACCTTAAACCGGGAGTTCACCAGGGGAGCGGCGGCAGCGACCATGGCCCAGTAGGAGTGGGAGAGGGGATCGACAATCGTCACTGAGATCAGTCCCAAGGTGCCAGCGAGCAGCGGGGCGAAGAAGAACCGGTTCGCCTCAACCGCAAGGCGGCGGCGCGGCACGCGGCCTGCGTCGGGGGCTCGGGTGGCGATCTCGTTTTCCTTCGCGTCGCCACCCGGACCTTCGCCGATGAGGTGGGAGAACAAACCTAAAACAAGGCACACCAGCGCCGCGCCGCCCGCGATGGCGAAGGCGAGCAGCGGATGGACCGGGTTACTTAAGGAACCGACGGCAGCAACGGCAAAAATCACAAACACGGAGCCAGTCGGCTTCATGTCGGTGGCCAGCGCGATCGTCGCCCACACAGACGACGCAATAGAGGTGACAATCAGCAGGATCCAGGGGCTGACATCAAACCACGCGATGGTGGCGCCGAGGGTGACCATCAAGGTCAGTGCGGTGCCGGCAAGCATGTGGTGCTTCAGACGGACCTCGCGGGTGGCGTGGCGGCCGTAGACGCCAGTGAAGGCGCCGAAGTTTGCGTAGATGGCAAGGTCGAGCCGCCCGAGCGCTAGCAGGGTAAACATGGGGATGGCCACGCCGAGCGCGGTGCGGAAGGCAGGGATGTGGTCGCGTCGTGCAGGTCCCATCGTGAATAGTGGGCTGAAATGACGCAACCGGGGCCTCCTCAATATCGAACTTTTCTCATGCTGCCCTGCTAGGACACTCGAAATACTCTAATGGTCACTTCAAAATGTTTCAGAAGAGGGCCGTTAAGGTGTGCGCATATGACTACAACCAACGAGATCAGGGTCGCGGAGGTGGGGGACGCGGGGGTCGTCGCAAAGCTATTGCACGATTTCAACACAGAGTTTGATACCCCGGTTCCCGAAGGCCTTGAGGAGCGGTTTGCGCAGATCATCGCGCGCGACGACGCCTTCGTTCTCCTTGCTGGCGACATTGGTTTCGCCTACCTCACCCTGCGCCCGAGCCCGTATTTCGACGGGCCGGTGGCGATGCTCGACGAGCTCTACGTCGCACCCGCTCACCGCAATCGCGGCGTCGGCACGGCGCTGCTGCAGCGGGTCTTCGAGGAGATCTGCAAGCACAGCGCCGGCGAATTACAAATCAACGTCGACGAGGTAGACACCGATGCGCGCCGCTTTTACGAGCGCCATGGTCTGACCAACATCGAGCAAGGCTCCCGCATGCTGCTCTACATCCGGGAGCTTTAGGCCGGAAGCGATAGCTTTGCGACGAGCCCACCACCGGCCCGCGGCGCAAGCACCAGGGATCCGCCATGGGCGTTCGCGATCGCATCGACGAGTGCCAGCCCGAGCCCGTGGCCGGCACCTGCGGTGCGTTCGGCGCGCGCGAATGGTTCGGTCCAGGTTGCAACCTCGGCCGCGGAGTAGGCCTCGCCGCCGGATTCCACGGTGACCTCGGCGAAGCCGTCCACCTTGCGCAGGGTGAGCGCAGGGTCATGGCCGTGTGTAAGCGCGTTGCGCAGCAAGTTGTCCACTGCTTGGCGAGTCAGGGTGGGGGAGGCATCCACGGTCACGTCCACAGTGTCGGCGGGGACGTTGCGGTCGGTGCACACCTCGCGGCACAGTTCTGCCAGGTCGAGGCGTTGCCGGTCGCGCACGTCCACGTTGGCCAGTTGCAGCAAGGCGGCAACGGTGTCGGCGCTGCGGGCGTTGACCTCGCGCACGCGGGTGAGGGTGGGGCGTAGGTTGGCGTCGTCGCCGGTGAGTGCCACGTCCGCCATGGTCTGGATCGTCGCGATCGGGGTCTTCAACTCATGGGACGCGTTGGAGGCGAACCGGCGCTGGCGCTCCACCGCGCCAGCCAGCTCGTCGAGCATGACGTTGAGCGCGTCTGCGAGTTCGCCGACCTCGTCGTCGGGACCATGGTGGGTGATGCGGGCTGAGAGGTCGCCGCGGGTGACGGTGGCGGCGTCGTCGGCAATGTCGCGAAGAGGTTTGATCACCAGGCCTGCCACGAACCAGCCGATCACGCCCGCAAGCAGGGTCAAAAGGGCGAGTACCGACAGGGAAGCGAGGAGGACGCGGCGCAGGATCTCGCTGGTGATCGGCACGGCACCGTCGATGATGACGCCGTCCTCCACCGTGGGGAAGGTGGCCGTTACCGGCACCGGGGTGAGCTTCAGGTAGGCATACACCAGCCCGATCAGCGCTAACCCCATCCCAAGCACCGTGGCCACGAACATCACCGTGATGCGGGCCCGCAAACTCAGCCTCATCGTTCCTCCTCCGCCACGTAGTAGCCGGCGCCGGCCACGGTGTGCACGATGCGCGGCTCGCCTAGCTTCTTGCGCAGGTGCGACACCGTCACGCGCGGGGAGTTGGTGAACGGGTCCGCGTTTTCGTCCCACGCCTCCGCGAGCAGGTCCTCGGCAGAGATCACTCCGCCGTCGGCCTCCATGAGCACCTCGAGCACCGCGAACTCCTTCGGGCTTAGCGGCACAGTCTCGTCACCACGGGTGACCTCGCGCCGAAAGGTGTCTAGGCGCACATCTCCGCACCGATACACCTCGCCGCGCGCCGGGGCGTTGCGCTTCGCCAGCGCGTTAACCCGCGCGATCAGCTCCGGGACCTCGAACGGCTTGGGCAGATAGTCGTCCGCGCCGAGCCCGAAGCCTTCCAGCCTGTCGTCCAGGGAGCCGGATGCGGTCAGCATGATCACCCGGGTCGCGGGATGCGTATCGACGACCCACCTGCACACCTCATCACCATGCAACCCCGGCAGGTCCCGGTCGAGGACGACAACGTCGGGGCGGGTGTCGTCGATACGTGAACGTGCTTCGAGGCCGTCGTAAACGGCACTAGCCTGCATGTTCGCGTTGTTGAGCGCGGTGGCGATGGCGTCGGCGAGATAGGCTTCGTCGTCGACCACAAGTACCCGAATTGTCATGGCCCCGATCGTATCGGCGGGGGTGTTGCGTCCACGTTAACGTCACCGCAACATCTGGTTGCGTAACTTCCACAGCCATGCAGACCCGAAACGTAGGAATCGACGCCGCCCGCGCGGTGGCACTCGTCGCCATGATGGTCGCGCACCTCACCGTCCAAGACGGCATCACCGCACAGGTGCTGTTCGGCTTCCCGGCCGCGCTGTTCGCCTTCATCGCCGGTGTCTCAATGGGGTACATGCGCGCCCAGCCCGCCGAGTTCATCGTGCGCGGCATCCTTCTGATCGCCCTGCACTTCGCGCTCGCCCCATTTTCGGGATCGATCGTGGTGGTGCTCGGCACCATCGGGGTCTGCATGGCGCTGCTCGCCTGGGCGCCACGCTGGGACACACCTTTGTTGCTGTGGCTCGCGTGCGCCCTCACGTTCGGGTCGGCGGTGCTCGCGCCGTCATCCTGGCCGTATCCGCTGTTGATGTGGGCCGCGCTCATGATCGCCGGCATCCTGTTCAAACGCCACATGCCGTTGTGGCCCGGCCTCGTGGTCGGCGGGGCACTGTTTGCCCTGGATGTGGCGCTGCGCTGGACCACACCGTTGCCACCGCTTCTCGACGCCACCGGACACACCGGCGGGCTCATAGACGTTGTGGGCAGCGTGGGGGCGTCGATAAGCATCTGCTCCCTGTGCTGCCTGGCGCAACGGTGGCTCGGATGGCTCGCGCCGCTGGGGCGGATGCCGCTGACCCTGTACTGCATCCACGTGCTCACCGCCGAATGGCTCAACGTCTGGGTGACCGTGGGCGGCGCCATCGTGATCGCCTACGTATGGCTCGCGGTATTTCCGCGCGGGCCGCTTGAAACTGTAATTCGCCGCATCACCGCGGTAGTGAAGGAGAACAATCGTGAAAAAGTACGCAGCTAGCCTCGCCGTCGCAGGCGCCCTCGTCGCCCAACCCGCATGGGCGATGGAAAGCACCACCTTCGCCGGCGACACCGACGAAGCTAAGCCCGTAGTCTCCGTGCGTGTCGACGACTCCGACCCCGACGACGGCGTCTGCACCGGCACCGCCATCGACCCCCACTGGGTAATCACCGCCCGCCACTGCGTCGAGGCTGCCGCCAAGCCGGGAGGCTCGGTCCGCACCGGCCAGGGCGACGACCAGCGTGTCTACAAGGTCGACCGCCACGAGATTGCCCCGCGTGGCGACATCGCCCTGCTCCACACCGAAGAGGAAATGCAGCTAGACACGTTTGCAGAGGTTGCCGACGAGGTCCCCGCTGGCGCAGTCAACATCTACGGCTGGTCCTCCGACGGCTCGGGCGGCTCCACAAAGCTGCCCTCCGCCGAGGCTGAGGTGCGTGGTGATTCCCCGCTCGCCCTTTTCGACGCCCCAACCGCCCTCGACGTCGCCCTCAAGAACGGCGCCCGCATCCAGCCGGGCGACTCCGGCGGCGCCATCTTCGCCGACGGCAAGGTCGCCGGCATCATGTCGGCCGGTCTGTTCGAGGATCCCGAGAACCCGACCGAGGAGGAAATGACCTCCAACGCCGCCGTCGCGGTGGCGCCGGTCGCTGAGCAGGCCGAGTGGATCCGCAGCGTTGTTGGTGGTGAGGCGGCAGACTCTTCCGCGACCGCCTCTCCGGAATCGCAGGCTGAGCCATCGGCGTCCTGGCGTAACGTTGCCATCGGCCTGGGGGTTTTGGCCCTCGTGGTTGCTGGCTTCCTGGTGCTGCTGCGTCGCCGTTCTAACTAATCGCACTCGCTAGCCACTCTCGCTAGAGCACAGGGTTAAAACTCGAGGTGTGCTACTCGGTTTCTTTCGCCGGGTAGCGCACCTTTTTGTCGTCGCCGACGGTGGCGCCGTCGTTGAGCTTCGCGGGGGTTAGGGTGGGGCCGTGCTGGGTCATGCCCATGATGTGCTGCACGTCGTCGCCGTGGGCGAGGAGGTGGTCGGCGATGATGCGGCGATGGCAGCGCCACCACACTGCTTCCGAGCACATGATCGCCGTTGGGGTTTCCGCGGCCTGGTCTCTGAGTTCTGCGAGGGCTTGCACGAACTCGCTACCAAGCGCGTGGTCCGCGTAATTGTGGAAGCTGCGGTTGCGCCAGTTTCCGTTGACCTCAAAGGGGATGGTCTTGGAGACGTTGCGCCGCCCGGTAAGGCCTTCGCTTCGGGAGTAGGCGATGCCGTGCTCGGGTAGGTGTGTGGCGAGGTGGTCGTCGTTGAACCAGGGGTACTTCTTGGAGCCGGGGAGTTTGCGCACGTCCACAATGGTGCGCACGCCGGAAGCCTCGAGCATCTCAGTGAATTGGTCAAACTCGAGGTTGGAATGGCCGACGGTGAAAATACGCATGCCTTCGAGGGTAGGCACCGTTAGGCACCTTTGGGTATCGGTGGGCTACCAGGTGGGTGGCTGGGTGGATTCCCCGGTGGGTAACCGGGTGGGTAAAGGGCAGGGTCGGGTGCCCCGGTTCGGGCGCAGTCACATCTTCCTTTGGCTGCGTAGATCCGGCTGACCGCGGAGTGTTTCGCTGGGACCGATTGGTTGTATTTCAGCGGGTCAAAGGGGTGTTTTCGGTACCCGGCTTTGCCTGTTTGTGGGTCGTAATCCATGTACCCCTTGTTCAAGGAGCCATCCCTGTTGTCGTTGTTACACCTGTGGTGTTCGCGACACAGGCCGGTGAGGTTCTCGATGTCGGTGTTGCCACCCTTGATCCAGGCAAGGATGTGGTGGGCTTCGCACTCCGTCATTGGGGTGGTGCAGCCGAGCCAGGAGCACACGCCTTGGATGGCGAACATTGCGATGCGCTGTTCGACTGAGGCGAGTCGTGTGGTTCGGCCCATCCACAGTGGCACTGAGGTGACGCCGTCGACTTGGAGGAGGAAGTCGGTGGTTCCTTCCATGCCGAGGCGGATGAGGTCGAAGCAGTCGACTTCGATGCCGGTGTTGGTGTCGTAGAGCATGGAGGCGTCGCCGTCGGCAAGGTCGTCGAGCGTCATCGAGATCACTACCGAAGCCGCCCCGCCGTTCTTCTTCTGGCAGTCCTGTTCGTACTGCTGGAAGATGGCGAAGAACTGGTCGAAGCGTCGCTGTTGTGGGGTGCGGGAATCGACGTTGTCTTGTTGGTCGGCGGGCAGATTGGAGTTCGGTGCGAGGCCTTTGTCCGCGTGCGCCTTGATCAACGCGGCGGCGCCGGCGGTGGCGGTGATGTGGATATCCACGGTGCCATCTGCTTTACGACGACCAAACGACAAACCACGGTTCTCATACCCCGCATTCGGATTGGAGTGGGGAGCGTGCTTCCGGTTCGCTTCGGCCACGGCGCGGCGGACGAACTGGCGGAGGTCTTCCGGGCTGCGCAGGAGCGCTTCGGCCATGGCGTCGGCGTAGATGCGGGTGCGCTCGCCGGAGGCGGCCTTGAGCAGCTTGTCTAGTTCGCGCCGGATGATGTCTTGCTTTTCAGCGCTGACTTGGGAGGAGTTCTTGCGGGCGTCGTCTTGCTGCTGCTTCTGACGGTCCTGCTGCTCCTGCTCCTGTTGGTCGTGGCGGTCCTCGTCCGCGGCACCAAAGAGGTCGTCATCCTGGTCTTCCTCAACCGGGGGAGTGGCAGGTTCCGGCGGTGGGCCGAACAACAAGCGCCCGCGCTCGAGCCGGTTGTAGGCTTCGCCCTTCGACAAGTCGAGGTACTGCTGGAGGTATGCGTTGGGGTAGTTGGCACCGACGATGCGGCCGGCGTCGTCGCGTTCGGCAATAAAAGCGAATGCGGCGTCGATGGTTGCCTTCTTCTTAAATTGTTCTTCCAGGCGTTCCATGTCGCGACGAATGTCGTTGAACGCGAGGGCGGAGGGGTCGTCGAAAAGCGTGCTCAATGTGCGAAGTGCAGCGGAAATCTCGTTGACGCATTGGGTGATGGTGCTGGTCATGGCCCCTCCTTCCGTCGGTCGCTGAAGTGATGGATTCAATGTAACAGCGCGCCCGACACTGAAAGACCACATTCGAACAAACATGCGAAATTGACTAGTTGAGCACCTCATACGTAGCCTCGTCGCCCATCCAGGTCGAGCCGAGCGGCATGGAAGTATCAGACGGGAAAGCGATGTCGTCCTGGTCCTTTGTAAACTTCATCCGCTTGCCCACGAAATCCTCCCACTGCGTGTTGTACTCCTGGGGGCCGTGCGGCCAGTATTCACGGCTGCCGAGGGTGACAAACTCGATTTCTTTTGTCTCCGTGGAAGTGTTTTTCTTCCCCGTCACCGTCATCGGTTCATCCAGCCAGAGCAGGAAGTATTCGCTATCCGGCGACTGTCCGTTCGGCATGCCAAGCCCGCGCGGCGCCATGAGTTCCTCGCCAGTTTTGCGCACAACATTGCCCACGAACTCGATCTGGCTGGAACTCTCCGGCGCAGACGCACCACCTGACGGTGCGAACACAGTCGGGGTGCCGGCGCGCAGAGGGTGCGGATCGCTGACCGGGTGCCAGTCGATGAGCAGGTGGTCCGCCAAGTTACTGTCACTCGGGAACGTCTCCTGTGCTCCTCCGCGCAGCGAGGCTCCGTCCAGTCTGAACAGCTCGGATGAAGACTCCCGCGACCCTGCCGAACCCGCGATCTGGTACACACCCGCCCCATCCGCGGACGCCCACACCGCCAGCCGTCCCGCGCCGTTACCCGGCGCGCCCATCAACAACACGTCTTCGGAGGCGTGGGCCTTACCGTCGTCGCCAATCGTGAACACGATGACGGGCGATGCGTCACTGCCTCCCACCGCCAACAGCAATTCCGGCGAGCCGCCACCGTTGGCTTCCACCAGCGCGTACTCGTATGTGCCATCGGGTGTGTACTGCGCCGCCGAATTCACGGGGTAGTCGCCGGGGTGGTCGAGCACCCAGGCGTACTCGCTTTGCCAATTGCTTGTCGACGACCCCTTCTCACCATCCGGATCATCTTCCCCTTCAATCTCCGAGCCATCGGGGTTGACCCACTTCACAGAGGTGACCACGACGGTTTCCCTGGAATCCCCACCCGCGCAGGCGGAGACGAACGCAACGGAACTGGCAGTAACAAGCGCGAGCGCGCGACGCAACATCATGCGCCAACTCTAACCGCCGTGCACAGGAAATATCCGGCTATTTCCCAAGTTCTTTGCGACGCTCGTAGGCCAGCTTGAGCCGTTCAGCACGCTCTTTCTTGTCCTTTTCCAGAAGCTCCTCGAGGACCTCGTCTTCCTCTTCGGAGATATCGAATATCGCGTACCAGGCGATCATCAGTGCGCCCATCACGGGCCACACCACCCAGGCGTAATCGAGGTCGACGAAAAACGTGATGAAACCGAGGACGCCCGTTGCCGTCATGGCCGCATCCATCTTCTTCTTCGCGGAGAGTTTGCGTTCCAGCTCCATCTCCGAAGGGGACGGTTGTGCTGGTGTTGCGGGTTCGGCCGGGAGGTCGTCGAAAAGCGTGGTTAACTCGCCACGTGTGCGCGCTACTGCAGCCTGCCCTGTGCGTTCTTCGAACTCGCTCACGTCGAGGTAGCCGTCGGCGAACAGTGTGCCCAACCTGTCCAGGGCTGCTGAGCGCTCCGAATCGCCTACACGCACATCGTCCATGTTCGCCTCCAATTTGCGCTTGCCCCAGCGGCAACCTGTTCAATCACAATCATGACAGAGGATAACGAGTACACGATCGGGCAAGCAGCACAAGCTCTTGGCGTATCGACGAAAGCGTTGCGTCACTGGGAAACCCTCGGGCTCATCGAACCGGAGCGCACGTGGGCAGACCACCGCATCTACACCGAGGCGGATCTTGAACGTGGCGCAGCTATTGCGCTTTACCGCGGCGTTGGCGTGCCACTCGCGGAGATTGCATCGCTTCTCAGCGCCTCCCCGCACACCCTCGCAAACGCCCTCAAACACCACAAACAGGCACTTGCTTCTCGACGAGACGCCCTCGAGGAACAACTCGCCTCTGTCGAAAGACTCATCAACGAATCAACACAAGGAGCGATCAACATGGACGCAATGAAGAAGTACCTCGGCGAGAACATGCCCGCCTACCAGGAGGAAGCACAGCAGCGCTGGGGCGAAACGCCGGAGTGGGCACAGTCCCAGGAGAAGCTGGCGCAGATGGGTGACGGCGACTTCAAGCGCCTCCAGGAAGAGCAGGACGCGCTGGCTAAGGACCTAGTCGTGGCCCGCGATGCCGGCGTCGCACCTGGTTCCGAGGAGGCCGAGGCGTTGGTGGAGCGTCACCGCGCGAGCATCGGCCAGTGGTACGACGTCACCCCGGCGCGCCGGCTCATCCTGGCCCGCATGTACGTTGGCGACGACCGCTTCCACGCCGCCTACGACGGAGCGCAGGACTACCTGCTCGAACTGATCACCGCGCACGCAAAGAATGCTGGCGTGGATGTGGACAACCCGCAGTGGGGCTAGCCCAACTCTTCAACTCCCATGATTGCCCCGGACCTGCCCTGGATCTGTGCCGGCACCTACACCGGGCAAATGACAGGAACGTTGCCGTCGTGGAGAACTTTGGCGCGGATGCCGTAGACCTGCTCCAACAGTTCGGGTGTGAACGCATCGTTGGGGGAGTCGTGGGTGATCGTCTTGCCGCCTTTCATAACGAGTAGCTCGTCGCAGTAGCGGGCAGCGAGGTTGAGGTCATGGATGGCGACGATTGCCAGCTTGTCGGTGCCTGCGATGACCTCACGGACCAGCTGGAGGACGTCGACTTGGTGGCGGAGGTCGAGGGCGGAGGTGGGCTCGTCGAGAAGCAAGATGCGAGGCTCGCGTACCAACATCTGTGCGATGCCGACGAGTTGTCGCTGGCCGCCTGACATGGCGGACATCATGCGGTCTGCAAGCGCTGTGATTCCGAGCCGGCTCATGATGCGTGCTGTGGCATCGACGGGATTTTCGGTGGAGCCACCGCCGCGCCGGGCTGCGATCACGATGGACTCGAACGCGGTGAGCGAGGCTCCAGTGAGCAGATCCTGTGGTACATAACCGATGACGTGAGGGCGGTTAGCGTCGGAGACAGTCGCACCGTCGAGAGTGATTGTGCAGGTGCCGGACGTTGGCGTTTTAATGCCTGCCAGGGTTTTGATCAGCGTTGATTTTCCGGCGGCGTTTGGGCCGAGCAGGCCGATTACGTTGCCTTCAGTTAGCGGGCCGAACGACATGGAGTCGAGGATGGTGCTGCGCCCGTATTTCACTGTCAGGTCGTCTACTTGGACTGCCATGGTTTCAGCCTTTCCGCCGGTTGCGGGTGAAAATGAGGAAGATGAAGAATGGCACGCCGACGAGCGCCGTGATGATGCCGATCGGGATCGCCACGCCCGGGATGATGGAAAGGGATACGGCGTAAGCGACGCTGAGCAGCATTGCCCCAGCTGCAGCTGAGGCGGGTAGGAAGAACTTCTGGTCTTCGCCGACCAGCATCCTGGCCACGTGCGGGCCGACGAGACCGATAAAACCGATGATGCCGGTGAACGCCACCGAGGCTGCTGCGAGCACTGAAGCGACGAGCAGGGTGGTGATGCGGAGCCGGGCGACATTGATACCGAGGGCGGCGGCTCGGTCGTCGCCAAGCCGAAGCGCTGTAAGCCGCCATGAATTGGCAACGCAAAACGGGATGGCGACTGCAATAACCACGGCAAGAATGGACGTGGTGGTCCAGTTCGCACGTTGCAGCGAGCCCATTGTCCAGAACACAATCTGTTGGAGCGCTTCGGTGTTCGCGCCGTATTGCAACAGCGAAAGTAGCGCCTGGAAGAGGAATGATAGGGCGATGCCGAGCAGGATCATCGATTCAGCGCTTGCACCTTTCCACACTGCGGCAGCGGCAACGATGGCGACTGCGACAAGTGCCGACAATGCTGCGGTGAACGCCAAGTTGAGTTGCGCGTTCGGCAACACCACCCAACCGATGACGATGGACATTGCCGCGCCGAAGGCTGCCGCTGCGGAGATACCGAGGGTGAACGGTTCCGCTAGCGGGTTGTCCAGGATTGTCTGCATCTGCGCGCCTGCGAGCGACAGTGCTACGCCGACGAGGACTGCCATGATCGCAGCCGGAAGGCGTAGGGTGCGGATGACGGTGCGCGTTTGCTCGTCGACAAGTTCAGGGCGGAAAACCGCATTCCAAACCTGGCCGAGCGAAATGTCCAACGGACCGACGATGACTGCGATGAGGAAGCTCACAACCGCGGCGAGGGTGAGCCCCGCAATCGCGATTGCTTTGCGACGACCCCGTTGCCGGTACGTCGCAATCGCCTCCATTGCCTCTGTCTCGTCATACATGACTGGAGGTGTTACCGCTGTAGCCATTAGGAGTTAGCGTCCGACGCGTTGACAAAGAAGGTGCCGCTGTAGTCGTACGGCAGCCATTCGTCGTGGAACTCTTCGAACTCTTTTGCCGGATCGAGGTCCTTGAACTCCTCGGGGTGCAGCCACTTCGCAATCGCTTCGAGGGCGAACACGTTGAACGGGTTGTCGTAGAACTGGTGGTAGATGGCGTAGTAGTTGCCGTTCTTCGGGGCGTCGAGCAGCTCGATGCCGGGGATCTCCAACGGACCAGAGCAGGTTTTAAGTGCTGTGTTGGCGTCGGCCTGGTAGCCGAGTTCGACATGCTGGAACTGCTCGGTCTTGTTCGGATCGCGGGCCCACTCACCACCAGTGACGATGAGCTTCTCCGGGTTGATCTCTACCAGCTTCTCTGCGGTGAGCTTTGGAGAGTCAACGCTGATGACATCAGGTCCGAGGTTATGCCCGCCTGCAGCGGTGACCAAGGTGCCCAGGTGGACATCGCCTGCGACGCTGCAGCAGTCGGTGAACCCGGCTGCAGTCCACACCAAGGTGTCGGGGCGGTCCTTGATGGTTGCGACACGGTCTGTCACAGTCCGGACCTTAGTGTCGTAGAAGTCGTTGAACTTCGCTGCCCGATCTTCTTTGTCCAGCAGGGCGCCGAGCAGGGACATGGAAACGGTAGTATTTTCCAGTGGCTTTTGGCGGAAGTCGATGAAGGCGTACGTGATGCCGGCGGCGTCCATGTCCGCCAGGAAGCCGCTTTCTTCGGTGGCCTTCTTCTGGTCGAGCGTCATGATGACTACGTCCGGATCCTGAGCGAGCAGGTTTTCCACCGTGACGTCACCCTTTTGAATCGAGCCGATCATGGGCATGTCGATGGCTTCCGGGAACTGCTGGAAAAGCTTCTCGCGGAATGCGGGTGCGGCTTTAAACAGGTCTTGGCCGTAGGCGACGATGTTGTCGAATGGGTCATCTTGCAGAGCAGAGGTAGCAAAGACCGCGCGTCCTTCGGCGAGGACGATGCGGTCGGGGTGCTCGTCGAATTCGAGAGTGCGTCCCGCAGCGTCTGTGACGTGGACGCTACCGTCCGCCTTGCGTGTCGAGGACGCCGTGGCGGATGTCGCCGACGTTGCGGTGGTGTCTTGTGGTTGGGTCTCGCCGGAGCATGCGACGAGGCCGAGAACTGTTGCAGCGGAGACAATGGCTACCCCTGCGCGCTGGATGAGCTTCAACCCAGTACCTTTCTAAATATTGATTAGGCTTACCTTACAAGCCTCGGAGGTAAGGTAAGGCACGCCTGGCTTGGCGTCAAGTGTCTGGGGGTGAGTTAGGGGGACGCTGGGGAATCGCCTAGAGCGCCCCGTGCTCCAGCACGAGGTCTGCGAAGTCCAGGTCGCCGTCGGGCATGGCGACCTCGGCCACGTACAGCAGGCTGAGTGCATAGTGGCGTGGGCAGAACAGCAGCGTTTCACCCGCGTGCGCTGAGCCATGTTCGGGGCAGGGATAGGACACGAAGTACTGTGCGGTGTCGCCACACGGCGCGTTGGTCCAGTTGCAGCCCTTGTGGGACCAGCCGTCGTCGGTGTCCATCGGTGGCAGCGAATCGACGGTGTCGGTGGTAAAGCGTGTGCTCATTATTTACCCCCAATGGCTTCGAGTGCGGTCGCGATTGCGGCGTCGATTTCGGCGTCGGTGTGCGGGATGGAGTCGTCGGCAAGGTGGCCCCACCTGCGCTGGAATCGTTCCTGGAGTTCGTGGCGTTTGGCGTACGGCACTTGGTGCTTATTTTCGACGACCACACTTCCGCCGTTGTTATCCACCGTGATGTACAGCAGCGTGGCGTCAGGGGAGACCTTGAGCATGAAGTTCAGGTCGGGAAAGCACAGTGCCCACCAGTTGTACTCAGCCGACGGTTCGAAGGTGACGTATTCGGGCAGGTCGGAGATCCGGTACGCGGTCGCCGCACCGCACTGGGTTGGCTGGGTGCTTGCGGCGGCGTCCATGTACTGGGCGTAGACGTAGGAGGCGTAGCCCATGTCCTGGAGGATCTCGTACCACTGGTTTGGCTCGATCGAGGTGGTGTAGGGGCCTGGGGAGTATGCGTCGGGGTGGCCGGTGTCGGCAATCAGACTGGCATCCCCAAGCCCGGTTTGTGTCGCATTGCCCGGCCAGGACAGCTCGCGTACCTCGACTCGCACTGGGCTGGAGGAAAGGACACGGTTGAGGTAGTCCTCGCAGGCCTTCGGGTCGGCGAACGCTTCCAGGCGCACCGGGGTGTAGGACACCTCGACCACGTTGTGCTCGGCGCGCTCGAGTTCGGATTCCAGATCGTCGCCGTGCCAGCGCGGATCCTGCCGGTCGGCCTCGCGCCCGCAGCCGTCGAGGTAGACGATGGCGTCGTACCACTCCAGAAGCGTCACCGGTCGCTGCGGCAGCTCGGGGATATCGGCCGTGACCACACCGTTGATGGTCACGGACTCCACGGTGTCGTCCTCGCCGAGGCGCAAGCCGTACACGGCGTCGCCGCCGGTGTAGGTGCGGGCGTGGATCTGCCAGGTGTCGTCGATAAGCGAAAAGTCCCCCGGTGAAACCTTGGATAAATACGACGGAACGTAATCGGGTGCGGCGGCCAGCGCGCGCTCGAAAGGATTCATGCAGCCACAATACGCATGTAAATAGGTACGCTACTGGCGTGTCACCCGAGAATATTTTGTTGCGCATCCCGGAGGAGGAAGAACGCGCAGTTCGGCAGATCTACGCGGAGCTCGCGGAGCGGGGCTTCCCGCAGCAGCACCAACGGCCGCACATCTCGGTTACCTTCGCACCGACAATGCACCGCAACGCTATCGGGGAGGCGGCAGTCATCCTGCCGCCAGAATTGCCAGCTGCTTTACGACGAACCGGGGTCGTCGTCTTCGGCACCAAATCCAAACAAACCGTGGCCTGGCTGCTTGAAGCCCCCGAATCCCTCGACACGGCAGCCCAGCGCGTCAGCGCCGCCAACCCGGACGGTCGCGGCGCTCGCTGGATCCCGCACCTGACCATGGGACTGCGTATTCCCAAGGCCATGGTGCCGGACTACATCGCAGCGTTAGCCGAGGTCACATCCCCGCACTTCAAAGAACTCACCGCGGAATACGCCGCGCTCTACCAGCCGTCGCTGGGCACTGAGTTACGGCTCTGAAGTCCCTTGCGGTGGGTTAGTCGTGGTGGGGCGGGGTGTCGTCGATAAGCAATTGCCCCAACTTCGACGGCACGTCAGCACAACACCGCAACGGCTGATCAGACGCCGCGACCACCACGTTGCCGTACGCGCCGCCGGCGAGCACCGGCGCACTTGCCGCGACCATGGTGTGGCGAAACACCTCGCTCAAACCCGCCAACTCCGCACGCGTACGCGCAAGGCCAGCAGCATCCCCAATGTTCGCCACAAACAACCCACCCGGACACAACGCTCGATGTACTGCCCGATAAAACTCCACCGTGGTCAGTGGGCGGGGCGTGTCCGGGCCAGCGAACACATCGCGCACAATCACATCCACCGAACCTTCCAGCAACGCATGCGTAAACGCGCGCGCCTCCGCCACCTTGATCGCCACCGGCGGATCAAACGCATCGCGCACCAACCGCGCCAACTGACCATCCAGCTCCACCGCAACGTTGCTGCTCGGCCACCGATGCTGCACATAACTCGGCAACGCACACCCCGCAGCACCCAGATGCACCGCAGCAAACGGCGCGAGGGGCCGGTCCTCCACAAACCCCTGGATAAACCCCGCGATCCACCGCATGTAGTCGTACTCCAACACCTCGGGCGCGCCGGGCACCACATACGACGACGGGACGTTATTCACCTCTAACGTGTAGCCGCCGTCGCGTTCCGGATCCGCGATGATGGCCGCGTGGCCTGAAGCAATTGGGTAGGTGCCCGTGATGCGTCGCTTTGGCGCACGAGGTTTACGCCGTGGGGAGTTCATAAGGGAAATACCAGCACAGGGTCGGACCAGTTGTTACGATCGCTGCATGATCTACTTGTCGCAGGATTATATCGGTGAGCTACCCAAGCAACATATCTCGCTGGGAAAGTTTGATCCCGACAATATTCCTGCCGACCCGAACGAACTGTTTGCCACGTGGTTTAAAGAAGCCGTGGAGAACGAAGTCGGCGACCCTACTGCGGTAACCGTGGCCACAGTGGACGACAACGGTCAGCCCGATGCGCGAGTTGTTGACCTGTTGTACCTCAACTCCGACGGCTTCCACTTCGGAACCGCGACAGGAACGGCCAAGGTGGACCAGCTTGAGAAGAGCTGGGCCGCTGCGCTGAATTTCTGGTGGCAGCCCATGCGCCGGGCGGTGCGTATCCGTGGCGCGGCATCGCGCGTAGTCGATGGTGACCGCTTTAACCTCTGGCGGGTGGAGCCGAACCACTTCGAATTTTTCAACCTTTGGGACGACCGCTCGAACTCGGATCGCGTGGCCTACGTGCTCAATGACCACGGTGACTGGGACCGCGTTCGCATCATGCCGCGCCCTTAAGCGCACCAACCTAGGCGCTGTTCCGCTACGGTCCTACCTCTCTAGGCGCTGCCCCAGGACTTGGTTTTTGCAAAGAAGCAGGCAGTCAGAGCGCCAGCGGCGATAACAACGCACGGCAACCAAATCGACGTTGCCATCGCAGCCGCAAACGGCTCGTGCAAAAACTCCGGCAGGGGGCCGGAAACCTGCGTTGGCGATGCAGTTGGCGATGCTGGCGGTGTCTCCGCGGTGCCGCCGTTCGCACCCGTGTGTGGACCTAACCGCGAATCGAGCTGCGCGGACATCATCGCGGCAATTGCTGCTGATCCGATCACTGCACCAATTTGGCGGGTGGTGTTGTACACACTTGAACCGGCACCCGCCAACTTTGGGTCCAGGTTGCGGGTAGCGATCATGGAAAGTGGCCCCCACATCATCGAGTTGGCTACGCCGTACACCACCGAAATGGCATACATCCAGTTCGGGTCAACCCCAGGTGTTGTGATCAGTGCGGTTGCGCCGATGCTTAGCGCCGCCAGCGTCATTCCCGCTATGGCGAACGGCTTTGGGTCGTGCGTGTTGGTGAGTCTGCCGATGTACGGCGACAACACCCCGGAGACCAAGCCGGATGGCAAGATCAGCAGCGCGGCGTGGGTAGGGGAGAGCTCGCCGACGGTTTGGATGTAGATCATCCACGGAATTACATAAGTGGATACCGCGAAGCCGACGGTGGAGATGGTGAAGGCGGCGAGGGAGAAGTTGCGGTCGTCGAAAAGTGCAAGCGGCACCAATGCGTTCGTGGATTGGCGTGACTGCCAGCGGAAGAAGAACACCATCGCAACAACGCCAACGACGAGCAGGGTCCACACGCGCCAGTCCCAGCCGAACTGCTGGGCTTCCTGCACGCCGAAGACGAGGCAGAACATGCCAAGCGCACTGAGCACCACCCCGGGCCAGTCGAAGTGGCGGTTATTCTGCTCCAGCTTCGGCACAAATATCCAGGCCAGGATGAGGCCGATGATGCCGATTGGGACGTTGACGTAGAAGATCCAGGGCCACCCGGCGGCGTCGACAAGCACACCGCCCAGCAGAGGTCCGGTCACCGTGGCAAGGCCGGCAGTCGCACCCCACACACCCATCGCGCCGCCGCGTTCCTTCGGTGCAAACGTGCGGATCATCACCGACATCGTCTGCGGCGTTACCAGCGCGCCACCCAAACCTTGGAAGGCCCGGGCGGCGATGAGCGCAGCCGAACTTCCCGCCAAGCCACACGCCAGCGAAGAAACAGTAAAGATTGTCAGGCCGATCAGATAGATCGTGCGCGGCCCGAAGCGGTCCCCGAGACGCCCCGTGATCAGCAGCGGCACCGCGTAGGCGAGCAGGTAAGCACTGTTGACCCACAACACCTCGTTATATGACGCCTCCAACCCGTCAGAGATTGCCGGGATGGCTACGGAGACGATGGTGGAATCCACCAAAATCATGAAAAAGCCCAGCATCATGCTCCACAGAGCAGGCCACGGCGAGCGCTTTACAGGGACAGTCACTGCCGAGATGATACTGGGCTTTCCCAGGGGTGGCTAGAGGCCGAGCATCTGTCGAATCTGAGGCGGAAGCATATCGACGACCTGCTGCGGGATCTGGTCCTTCACATACGGGAACACCAGCATGCCAGCCGCGCCAAGTGCGGCGACGACGCCCAACACGATGCCTGTGGTGCGCAGCGCGTCGTTGTCCTCGGAGGACAGGAGCGTCTCCGGCTTGCTCTGGACCAGGTTTTCCTCGGATTGCATGTCCGGAGTGTCGGTGGCGGCGTGCTCTTCGACCTCCAGGACCTTGTCGTCCTCGATAGCCTCATCCATGTTGATGCCGAAGAAGGTGTCCAGGCCCTTCACGTTGAACTGGGTGGACATGTAGCGGTCGTTCGTGCCGGTGTTCCACTGGGAGACGACGATGTCCATGTTGTCAATCGTGGACCCAGGCACGATGTAGCCGCCGTAAGGCTGCGACCAGTTCTGGGGATTTTGCGGCCTGAGCCAGGAGCCGTGCTTGGCAATCGTCGCCACGGGCACGTTGTCCCAGTTTTGCTCAAGCGTGTCGGAGATGCGTACCTCGATGGCCAGCTTCTCCTCGTTGAACATCACGAGCACCCAGTGACCGTTGATGTAGCGCAGGTTCATCTCGCCGGCCTTGACACCGTCCGACAGAATTGGGGCAGCGACGTTGCTCCACTTCTTGTCGGCGTCGGGTTCGGAGTAGTCGTAGAGCTCCCACTTGCTGCGATCCGCAATGTCCTGCGGCTTAAAGCGCGAAAGGAAAACCTTTTCCTTGCGGGTGAAGGCACTCGACATCACGTACACGTAGCCGTCCGGGCCCTTCTCCCAGGTGATCAGGTCGCCGAGGCCTCCCGGAATGTAATTCGTTGGGGTTTTGGAAATCGACTTCCAGGTCTGGCCGTTGTCGGTGGACTTCCAGATCTCCGTGTAGAGCACGTTACCGATGCCCTTGTTCCACATGCCCTGCATGTACAAGGTGCCGTCGAGGTTGATCACATCCGACGGGATAAGCGTCAGGTTGTCGGTGTGGTGGTACGACACCAGGCTTTCCACACGGCGTCCGTTGTTCAGGGGGCGGACAATCTCAATGAACCCGTCGTCGTTCATCTTCGCCACAACACCAACCGGGCTCAACCATTCGTTCTTGGGGCCCTTGATGGATTCGCGGAAGGAGTCGCCGAAGATCATGGCGAACTCCTTGCTGTTGTTCAGTGGCGCCATCGCACCCAGGTCGCCGTCCTTAAACCCGACGTGCTTGGAGTACTTGCCCAGCACATCGTCCATCACCTGCACGATTGTGCCGTCGGGCATGGTCACAGGGTCGGACGCGCGCTTCTCAGGTGGTTTCGGGAAGGTGTAGGACTCGTTTGACGGTGATGAGGGTCGCGACGAGCCGGACGAACCAGACGAGCTAGAAGAGCTCAGGCTGGACTGGGCGTGCGCGGGGGCGCATACGGAACCGGCGAGGAGCAAGCTGCCTGCGGTGGTTGCACACAGCAAAGCGTTGCGACGAGAGGGGAAACGCATGGGAGGGCCTTCTTAAACAAAGATGTCGAATTGCGTGTGAATAAGCCCTTAGAATGTAGCAGACGAAAACGGCCCCGGCAGGTGCTCGGGGCCGTGACGTTATTGCTGTACGTTGCCTGTGTTTGGATTAGACAGCGTCGTGTTCATCCGGGTCGTTATCGGCGTCCGCCTTGGTCTCGTGGCGGGTACCCGGCTTGTGCTCCGGCGGTGCGTAAATGGAGTACAGCTTTGCCGGCTTGTCGGACTCGTTGACAAAGTTGTGCCACTTGCCGCCCGGGACGAATGCTGCCCAATCATCCTTGATCACTTCGTTGACTTCGAGGTCGTCCTCGGATGCGCCGATCATTGCGCGCAGCTCGCCTTCTTCGAGGCGCAGGAACTGGTCATGGCCGTCGTGGATCTCAGCGCCGATCTCGCCGCCCGGCGGGATGGTCATGACGGTCAGCTGCAGGAACTTGCCGGTCCACAGGGTGTCGCGGAACGCCTCGTTATCAAGCGTCGCCTTTTCAATGTCAACGACGTACGGATTCGGTCCATGGTCAGCCATGATCGCTCCTTAAACTTCGGGTTCGTTACGGTTCCCACCATAGGAGCTTTTGCTTATCGACGATGCCTTCCGCCACGACGACGCTTCCGGTTCCGCCTCCTGAGCTGGACCTTCTCCACCTCGGTGAGGTAGCCCTCTGGGCGGTCGTTCTGCGCAACTCGTGTTGCGTCCGGGCGCTTCGCAGGCGCTGCAGGCGCTGCGGGCTTGTCGGGTGTTTCGGTCTCGTCGAGACGCGCGAACATCTCCGTCGGTGCGTCGAGCTCGTCTGGGCGGCCTTTGCCCTCAAGCGAGACATAGCGTGCGGTGTGCTTCGGGTGCACCGTGTCTTGGGGGTCGATCGCTGCGTCGCGCTCCACGGTGATGGCCCAGCTGCCGTCTGGAAAGTCGATCACTTGCCACGGCGTGATCTGGCGTGCCGGCGCCGCCGATAGCGGCGGGACGGTGTCGGTGCCTTCGTCCGGGCTTGCGGCATCCAGCGCCGCCATGCCGTCGAGCAGGATCGCGCGTGCCCAAAGGTTGCCGTGCTCGTAGGAGCGAACCCATTCGACGACCTCGGGCTCCGCAAGCGAGCCGAGCACCTTGCCATCCAGGGTCGCGACGGCGGTGTCGCCGAGCGCTTGCAATCCGACGAACCATTGGCCAGGGGAGCGGTGTGCTAGATCTGCCGCGTTAAATTCCCCTTCGGTGGTGTCGATGACCAACATGTCGCCGGCACGCAGGACAGAGGCAGTCTCAGGTGCGTTGTTGCGCGGAACCGCCAACTGGGGCTCGGGCAGCAACAAGTTGACCTCGAATTGGCCGATGTCGCGTTCCAACTTCACTGCCGCCAGGGCAACGGGTTTCAGGATTGAGGAGTGGACGCGCTCCACCTCGTCGAAAAGCGAACGCCACTGCGGCGAAACCTCCCCAAGCACTGGTCCAGCCAGCATGCTGTTTTGCGATGCTGCATTGTGTAGCCGCACACGCCACGACGCGTTGAGGGGGTTCGCCTCAAGCACGACGGGCACATAGGAGGTGCCTCGCTTACCAGCGAAATCCGAGAACAACGCCGCTTGGGAGACGTGATCTACGGGGATTTCAACGGCCGCACCCCATGTGGATGGAGCCAGTGGGTAAAGCTTTTGTGCCATGGGCGCATTGTAGGCGCAGCCTACGCAGCGTCCGTCGGGGCAGTCTCTTGGGAGCGCTCGGATGCGTTACCACCGCGCAGTTTGCCCACAGCAGTGACGATGCCGACGATGATGAAGCCGACGATCAGGCCAACGACGAGCGAGACGCCGGTGTCCACGAACCAGCCAAGCACACCGCCACCGACGAGTTCCTGACCCTTTTCGATGATGTGGTGTGGCCAGTCAATGCCGAAGACCTCGTCGAGGCCACGAACAATGAGGTGACCGCCGACCCAGAGCATCGCAACAGTGCCGATAACGCCGATGGTGCTAAGCACGTACGGCATGCCTTTCACCAGTGCGTGACCGGTTTTCGGTGCGTTGCCGCGCTTGATCATGCCGTGGCCGATGTCATCGATCTTCACTAGTAGCGCCACAGCGCCGTAGACGGCAAACGTGATGAAAATGCCAACCGCGAGCAGTACTGCGGCCTCCATCCAAATTGACTGGTCCTTGACCTCGTCCAACGCGATGATCATGATCTCCGCAGAAAGGATCAAGTCCGTGCGGATCGCGCTGTTGACCAGGGAATCCTCGTCCTGCTCTGTTCTATTGACCGCTTGTTCTTGCTGCTCCTCGGCGTCGGAGGAAAGCTTATGGGCGATCTTCTCCGCGCCCTCAAAGCACAGGTATGCGCCGCCAAGCATGAGGATCGGGACCAATGCCCACGGTGCAATCGCGTTGAGCAGCAGCGCGATCGGCAGAATAAACAGCAGCTTGTTGCGCAGGGATCCTTTGGTGATGCGCCAGATCATCGGAAGCTCACGCGCCGGAGTAACTCCGGAGACGTATTGCGGGGTGACCGCGGCATCGTCGATTACAACCCCGGCTGCTTTCGTGGATGTTTTTGCGGTCAAGGTGGCGACATCGTCGACGCTTGCCGCGGCTTGTCGTGCGATCAGTGCGACATCGTCGAGAAGTGCGAGGAGGCCACCGGCCATGAGGGTCCTTTCATACAGGTGCAACTGCTTTGCGACGCAAACGCCACGGGCCTCGAGTGTATTGCACGTACCTCCTGACACACGATGCTCACAGCGTTTCAAAAGATATTTGTGAAACTCCCCACGGGCGACCGTCAAGTGTGGTGAAATACATGGACATCCAAATTGTGAGCCACAGGACATTCCTTGGCTCCATACTTGGTCGAAGGAGAACACATGCAACTGAAGAAGACAGCGGCGATTCTTGGCGCCGGTGCCCTGACGTTCGGTCTGGTCGCCTGCGGTGACTCAAACGATTCTGCAGATGGTGGCGCTGAAGGCACCACCAGCGGTGGCGACAACTACGTTCTTGTCAACGGCTCGGAGCCGCAGAACCCGCTCGTACCGGGCAACATCAACGAGACCGGTGGCGGCCGCATCATCGACCAGATCTTCGCAGGCCTGGTCTATTACGACGGCGACGGCGAAGTGCAAAACGATATCGCCGAGTCCATCGAGCCGGAAGGCGACGCAGGCTACCGCGTCACCCTGAAGGACGCGAAGTGGTCCGACGGATCCCCAGTCACGGCCAAGGACTTCGTCGACGCATGGAACTACACGGTAGAAAATTCGCTGCTCGGCGCGTACCACCTCGAGCCGATCAAGGGCTTCGAGGAGGGCAAGAAGCTCGAAGGCCTCGAAGTTGTCGACGACAAGACCTTCACCATCGAGCTGACCCAGCCGGAGTCTGACTTCCCGAGCCGCCTTGGCTACACGGCGTTCTTCCCGATGCACCCGTCCGCATACGACGACATCGAGGCGTACGGTGAGAAGCCGATCTCCAATGGCCCGTACACGCTGTCCGAGTGGAACCACAACCAGAACGCAGTTGTTGTCCCGAACGCTGAGTACGACGGCCCGCGCAAGGCCCAGAACGACGGCCTGGACTACGTCTTTTACGCGCAGCAGGACGCCGCCTACGCCGACCTGCTCTCCGGCAACCTGGACGTCCTCGACGCCATCCCGGACTCTGCATTCGCCACCTTCGAAGACGAGCTCGGCGACCGTGCAGTGAACCAGCCAGCAGCGATCTTCCAGTCCATGACGATCGGTGAGAAGGCCGACCACTTCAGCGGTGAGGAGGGTGCGCTTCGTCGTCAAGCAATCTCGCGCGCTATCAACCGCGAGGAGATCACGGCAACGATTTTCGACGGCACCCGCACCCCGGCCACGGACTTCACCTCCCCGGTGCTGCCGGGCCACTCCGACAGCCTCAACGGTGTTGAGGTACTGAAGTACGACCCGGAAGAGGCGAAGCGTCTGTGGGCTGAAGCCGACGCAATCGCACCGTTCACCGGCGAGTTCACCATCTCCTACAACGCTGACGGTGGCCACCAGGCATGGGTCGATGCTGTTGCGAACTCCATCCGCAACACCCTCGGCATCGAGGCAGTGGGCAACGCGTACCCGGACTTCAAGTCCCTGCGCGATGACGTGACCAACCGCACCATCGAAGGCGCATTCCGTACCGGCTGGCAGGCAGACTACCCGCTGCTGAGCAACTTCCTTGGCCCGTTGTACGGCACCGGCGCAGGCTCGAACGACGGCGACTACTCCAACGCTGAGTTCGACGACCTGCTGAAGAAGGCCAACGGTGCAGCAGACCAGGAAGCAGCCGTGAAGGACCTCAACGCGGCGCAGGAGATCCTGCTGAAGGATCTGCCAGCAATCCCGCTGTGGTACTCGAACCTGACCGGTGGCTACTCCGAGGACGTTGACAACGTTGTCTTCGGCTGGAACCAGGTACCGCTCTACTACCAGATCACCAAGAAGTAACACCCCGCTGTTGGCGAATTAGATTCGCAACAACGACAACGACCGCGCCGTCCACATCCCCCCTGGGTTGTGGCGGCGCAGTTTCTATTTTTCGGTCCATTGGACCGCACGCGCGGGGCGGCCGGATTATGGGAGGTTACGTTTATTGTGGTGGACTCCTTAGAGCACGCTGAGTGTTTGACAGCACAACATGCGAAAACATGAAAAGACACAAGGAGTCAAGGTGCACATCAAGAAAGCAGTTGCCGCCCTCGGCGCCAGCGCACTGGCGCTCGGCCTTGCCGCATGTGGCGGCTCCGCCGACAATTCTGCCGACGGAGCAGGAAACTACGTTCTGACCAACGGTTCCGAGCCACAGCGTCCGTTGCTGCCCGCAGATACGAATGAGACCGGCGGCGGCCGCATCGTCGATGTCCTGTACGCAGGTTTGACCTACTACGACAAGGACGGCGAAAGCCACAACGAGCTCGCAGAGTCCATCGATCTCGAGGGTGAGAAGACCTACCGTGTCACGCTGAAGGACACGAAGTGGGCCGATGGTACCCCGGTGACGGCGAAGGACTTCGTCGACGCGTGGAACTACGCAGTCGAGAACTCCCAGATGAACGCGTACTTCTTCGAGCCGATCAAGGGCTACGAGGACGGAAAGCCGCTCGAGGGCCTGGAGGTTATCGACGACAAGACCTTCACCATCGAGCTCGAGCAGCCGGAGGCTGACTTCCCGCAGCGCCTCGGCTACACGGCATTCTCGCCGCTTCACCCGTCTGCGTTCGACGACATGGAAGCGTACGGCGAAAACCCGATCTCGAACGGCCCTTACAAGCTGCTGGAGTGGAACCACAACCAGGACGCCATCGTGGTGCCGAACGAGGAATACCAGGGTGATCGCAAGGCGCAGAACGACGGCGTGAACTTCATCTTCTACGCCCAGCAGGACGCGGCCTATGCCGACCTGCTCTCCGGAAATCTCGACGTGCTCGATGCTGTGCCAGATTCTGCACTGGCCAACTTCGAAGACGAGCTTGGCGAGCGCGCTGTGAACCAGCCAGCAGCTGCATTCCAGTCGATCACCATCAACGAGAACGAAGAGCACTTCGGCGGCGAGGAAGGCAAGCTTCGTCGCCAGGCAATCTCTAAGGCGATCGACCGCGAGCAGATCACCAAGACCATTTTCGACGGCACCCGCACCCCGGCGACCGACTTTGCCGCACCGGTGATCCCGGGCCACTCCGACAACCTTGAGGGCGTCGACGTGCTCAAGTACGACCCGGAGGAGGCAAAGCGCCTGTGGGAGGAAGCCGACAAGATCAACCCGTACACCGGTGACCTGGAGATCTCCTACAACTCCGATGGTGGCCACCAGGCATGGGTCGATGCTGTTGCGAACTCCATCCGCAACGCCATCGGCATCGAGGCAGTGGGCAACGCCTACCCGGACTTCAAGTCCATGCTCGACGATATGGACAACGACGCCGTCAAGGGCGCATTCCGTACCGGCTGGAGCGCTGACTACCCGTCGCTGGGTAACTTCCTGATCCCGCTGTACGGCACGGGTGCTTCCTCGAACTATGCGCGTTACTCCAACCCGGCAGTCGACGCACTGCTGGAAGAAGCAGCAACCGCAGCTTCTCCGGAAGCTGCTGCTGAAAAGTACAACGAGGTGCAGAAGGTTCTGTTTGAGGATCTGCCAGCGATCCCGCTGTGGTACTCCAACGTTGCAGGTGGCTACTCCGAAAACGTAGAGAACGTCGCGTTCTCCTGGCGCTCACTTCCGGTGCTGCATCAGATCACCAAAAACTAGGTGGTAACCTAAGCAACCACGCAAAGTGGCCCGTTCGCATTTTGCGGCGGGTCATTACTCGTTTCACACTCAAAATTGGTTTTCGTCCCGACTCACATGGAAAAGGAGAGCCCGGAACCATGCTGCGTTATATCGGGCGGCGGCTGCTCCAAATGATCCCCGTCTTCTTCGGGGCCACTCTGTTGCTTTACGCCCTCGTGTTCCTCATGCCGGGCGACCCCGTACAGGCGCTTGGCGGAGACCGCGGCCTGTCCGAGGCCGCCCGCGCCCGCATCGAAGCGGAATACAACCTTGATAAACCATTTATCGTCCAATACCTGCTCTACATCAAGGGCATTTTCATGGGCGATTTTGGCAAGACCTTCTCCGGCCAGCCCGTCGCGTCGGTGATGGCTAACGCGTTCCCGGTGACCATCAAGCTCGGTTTGATGGCGCTGGCGTTTGAGGCTGTGTTCGGCATCATCTTCGGCGTGATCGCCGGTGTGCGCCGCGGCGGTGTCTTCGACTCCACGATTCTCGTCGCATCGCTGATCGTCATCGCCGTCCCGTCGTTCGTGATCGGCTTTGTCATGCAGTACCTCTTCGGCGTGAAGTGGGGACTGTTGCCTGCAACGGTGGGGCGCAATGAGTCATTTGAAGCGTTGCTCATGCCTGCGATCGTGCTTGGTGCGCTGTCGTGCGCGTACGTGATCAGGCTGACGCGTCAGTCCGTGAGCGAAAACCTTCGCGCAGACTACGTCCGTACCGCGCGAGCTAAGGGTCTGAGCGACGGTACCGTGATGACTCGCCACGTGCTTCGCAATTCCATGATCCCGGTCGTGACTTTCCTTGGCGCTGACCTTGGTGCGCTGATGGGTGGCGCGATTGTGACCGAAGGCATCTTCGGCATTAACGGTATCGGTGGCACGATCTACCAGTCGATCATTAAGGGCGAGCCCGCGACCGTCGTGTCGATCACCACTGTGCTGGTGATTATCTACATCGTTGCCAACCTCATCGTTGACCTGCTTTACGCAGTACTCGACCCAAGGATCCGCTATGACTAATTCCATTCCACAACCTGAAATGTCGGCTGATCGCACGATGGCCAATGCTGGGGTGCTGCGCGGTCAGGAATACTACGTCGCAGAGACCGATGAGACTGGCCTCGGCGCAGTTGATGCTGTGCCGGATGCCGGTACACCCACCAGCCAGTGGGCTGAAGCTTGGAACTACCTGCGTCGCAGGCCGCTGTTCTGGTTCTCTGCAGTATTGATCCTGCTTGCCGTCACCGTCGCTGTGTTCCCTGGTCTGTTCACCAGCGTCGATCCGCGCGAGTGCATGCTGTCGCGCTCGCTGAACGGGCCGACGGACGGGCACATCTTCGGCTTTGACCGTCAAGGCTGCGATATTTACTCGCGCATGATGTACGGTGCTCGCGCATCGGTTACGGTCGGCGTGCTGACCACACTGATCGTGACCGTGCTTGGTGGCCTCATCGGTGCGATCGCCGGTTACTTCGGCGGCATCTGGGACACACTGCTATCGCGTCTGACTGACATCTTCTTCGCGGTGCCGCTCGTGCTGGCCGCGATCGTCGTCATGTCCATGTTCCAGAACAAGCGCTCGATCTGGATGGTGGTATTCGCGCTGTCCATGTTCGGCTGGACTCAGATCGCCCGCATCACCCGCGGTGCAGTGATGGGGATTAAGAACGACGAGTTCGTCACCGCCGCCCGCGCGGTGGGGGCGAGCGACTGGAAGATCATCACCTCCCACATCCTGCCGAACGCCGCGGCGCCCGTGATCGTGTACGCCACGGTTGCGCTCGGCCAGTTCATCGTGGCCGAAGCGACCCTGTCCTTCCTGGGCATTGGTCTGCCGTCCACGGTGGTGTCGTGGGGTGGCGATATTTCGGCTGCGCAGGCGTCGCTACGCACTCAGCCGATGGTGCTGTTCTACCCGGCAATTGCGCTCGCACTGACGGTGCTGAGCTTCATCATGATGGGCGACGTTGTGCGCGACGCCCTTGATCCGAAGGCGAGGAAGCGATGACCACCGCAATCGGTAAAGACAACAAGACTGGCGCGCCCGAGCCGCTGCTTGAGGTGACCGACCTCCGCATCACGTTCGAGTCCTCCACGGGTGTGGTTGAGGCTGTGCGTGACTTCGATATGACGATCTACCCTGGCCAGAAAGTTGCCATCGTGGGCGAGTCCGGTTCGGGCAAGTCCACCTCTGCCATGGCGGTGCTCGGCCTGCTGCCTGGCACCGGCAAGGTCACTGGCGGCTCGATCAAGCTGCGCGGCGAGGAACTGACCAATCTCGATGAGAAGGGCTGGCAGAAGATTCGCGGCAACAGGATTGGTCTGGTTCCGCAGGATCCGATGTCTAACCTGAACCCGGTGTGGCGCATTGGTACCCAGGTGGAGGAGTCGCTGAAGGCGAACAACATCGTCGAAGGCTCCGAGCGCCACCAGCGCGTCATCGAGTTGCTTGAGCATGCAGGCCTGCCGGACGCGGAGCGTCGTGCGGGCCAGTTCCCGCACGAGTTCTCCGGTGGCATGCGCCAGCGCGCACTCATCGCGATGGGCTTGGCTGCGAACCCGGAGCTGCTCATTGCCGACGAGCCCACGTCTGCCCTCGATGTGACCGTGCAGAAGCGCATCCTGGACCACCTTGAGATGCTCACCCAGGAATCCCAGACCGCGCTGCTGTTTATCACCCACGACCTGGGGCTTGCAGCAGAGCGCGCTGACCACCTGCTGGTTATGCACCGCGGTCGTGTGGTTGAGCGCGGACCGAGCCTGGATATTTTGCGCAACCCGAAGCACCCGTACACCCGCAGGCTGGTTAACGCGGCTCCGTCGCTGGCAGCCGCGCGTACGCACGCTGCGCTGAAGGATGAAGACATCACGGTGGCCGAGACCAAGCCGGAGGACGTGGTCATCCGGGTGGATAACCTGGTCAAGGAGTTCGACGTCCGTGGCCAAAAGGGTGCGAAGAAGACACTGCGCGCGGTCGATGAGGTGTCCTTCGATCTTCGCCGCGGCACCACGCTTGCGCTGGTGGGTGAGTCTGGCTCCGGCAAGTCCACTGTGGCCAACATGGCGCTAAGCCTGCTTGAGCCGACCAGCGGCACCGTGTACTTCGAGGGTCGCGACATCTCGGAGTTAAACCGCAAGGAACTGTTCAATCTGCGTCGCAAGATGCAGGTGGTGTTCCAGAACCCGTACGGTTCGCTCGACCCGATGTACTCGATCTACCGCTGCATCGAGGAGCCGTTGCGCCTGCACAAGGTGGGCTCGCGTAAGGAGCGTGACGCTCGCGTGGCGGAGCTGCTGGACATGGTGCAGATGCCGAGGTCCGCGATGCGTCGCTACCCGAACGAGCTCTCTGGCGGTCAGCGTCAGCGCATCGCGATTGCGCGTGCGATGGCGTTGGGCCCGGAGGTCATCGTCCTCGACGAGGCGGTCTCGGCCCTCGACGTGCTTGTGCAAGACCAGATTCTGCAGTTGCTCAAGGGCCTGCAGGCCGAGATGAACCTGTCCTACCTGTTCATCACCCACGACTTGGCTGTGGTCCGCGAGACCGCAGACGACATTGTGGTGATGCGCCAGGGCAAGGTTGTGGAGCAGGGGCCGGCGGATGCGATCTTCGCCGACCCGCAGGCGGATTACACCCGCAACCTGATCGATTCCGTGCCGGGTCTCCACATCGAGTTGGGGCGCGGCTAGGAGCATAATTGCTTATCGACGACGCCACCGCACCGATGCGGGACGTCGTCGATAAGCATGTCTGGGGCGTGTTGTAGCATCGCCTCCGAGAACTGAACACACACGGGTGCTGCGTTCGCAGCTGAGATGCCTTCGGGCGGACCGTTGAACCTCGACCCGCGTGGCCGCGACGAGGTCATCAACGCCGTCGACCGCGTCTGCAAACGCACCGGTGCGACCCTGATTGTGGTGGAGCACCGCCCCAAGCACTGGTCGCACGTGGTGGACACCTACTACCGCTTGGATGCGGACGGTCTTCGCCGCATTACCGAGGACGAATTGCCGCAGGTGCCTTCGTTGCCGCCGGCGAAGCAGGTTCCCGCTGGCACGCCGGCTGCGGTTGCGACGCAGAACTTGCTCACCCGCTTCGGCCCGCCGCGCACGGTGCTTGCGCCTGAGGGGTTCTCCACTGTGGTCACCGGTGAAAACGGCTCGGGAAAAACTACGCTCGTGCAGGTACTTGCCGGGCTAACACCGCCGAAGCAAGGGCGGGTGGAGTACTCGGAAACTATCCGCCAGGGGCTAGCCAAGCCGTCGATTGACTGGTCCTCGGCAGATCTGGCGCAACGCATCGGGTACGTCTTCCAGGAACCGGAACACCAATTTGTCACTGCCACCGTGCGCGAGGAAATGGCGCTGTCTGGTGCGCCGCAGGAACGCATCGATGATCTGCTGCAGCGTTTGCGCCTGACCCACCTCGTCGACGCCAACCCGTTCACACTCTCTGGCGGGGAGAAACGCCGACTTTCGGTGGCAACCGCGCTGGTCAACGCTCCGAAGTTGCTTATTTTGGACGAGCCGACCTTCGGCCAGGATGACCGCACTTTCGTCGAACTCGTCGGCCTGATCCGCGAACTCACGGACAAGGGCGTCACGGTCATCTCGATTACCCACGACGAAGCGTTTATCGCATCGCTTGGAGACCACACCGAACACATCACGGCAGGGGAGGGGCAGCCATGAACCTGCTGGCAAACATCAACCCGGTCACGCGCATCCTCGGCCTGGCGCTGCTGACCACTCCGCTGATGTTCACCGTGGACTGGGTCTCCGCAACCGTGGTGCTCGCGTTTACGCTGCTCATGGTGCCGCTATGCGGGCTTGGCTACGGACGCTTTTTCAAACGCGCATTGCCGATCCTCATCGTCGCGCCCCTGGCCGGTATCCCGATGGCGCTCTACGGACAGGCGGGCGGGGAGACTTACCTGAACTGGGGTTTGATTCACGTCACGGAACTCTCCGTCTCCCTGGCTGGTGCGATGGTGTTGCGCGTGCTTGCCATCGCGCTGCCGGTGGTGCTGTTGTCCGCCGATGTCGACCCGACTGACCTTGGCGACGGCCTCTCCCAGGTCCTGCGCCTCCCCGAACGCTTTGTCATCGGTACTGTCGCGGCCCTTCGCATGCTCACACTGCTTCGCGACGACCTCGACGCCATGCGCCGATCGCGTCGCGCCCGCGGTATCGCGGACCAAGGCAAGATCAAATACTGGTTCACCTTGTCATTCGGGCTGTTGGTGATGTCGCTGCGCCGTGCCGGAAAACTCGCCACCGCAATGGAGGCGCGCGGTTTTGGCGGACCGACGAAGCGTTCCTGGGCCCGAGAATCCAAACTGCGCAGCCGCGACTGGGGCGTCATGGTTGTGTGCCTTGGCATGGCACTTGTCGCGCTTGGCATCGCGTGGCTCACAGGCGACCTGCGCCCAGTGTGGTCAGTGCGATGACATACACACTGCTCATCGATGGCCCATCTGGCTCCGGCAAGACCACCCTGGCCAACCAGATCGGGGACGCGCTCGGTATCCGGGTGGTGCACCTCGACGATTTTTACCCCGGTTGGTACGGCCTCGGAGAAGGTGCCGCGATGGTCGCCCGCGACGTGCTGCACCCTGCCAGGCCAGGGTTTTGGCGCTGGGATTGGATCAACCACGAGCGCACGAAGTGGGTGCCGCTCGACCCGGCAGAGGATCTTTTGGTGGAAGGTGTTGGGGCGGTCACGGAGTCGTCGATAAGCGCTGCCCGGGCGCGTGGAACCGTCAACACCATCCGCGTGACCGCCGACCTAAAGACACGAAAAACCCGGGCCCTGCGCAGGGACCCGGGCTACGCCCCCTGGTGGGGGATGTGGGCAGCGCAGGAAGCACGACTTCCGACGCTGCCCGTCGATGTGACGGTTAGGAGATAGCCTCCTCCGGCTTGTACACCGTACGCACGCGGGAGCGCTCCGCATCCGGATCAGGGATCGGAATCGCCGACAGCAGCGCCTTCGTGTACGGGTGCTGCGGGTTGTCGAAGACGTCGTCGGTCTCGCCGAACTCCACAAAGTCGCCCTTGTACATCACGGCCACACGATCCGACAGGTGGCGCACCACCGACAGATCGTGTGCGACGAACAGGTAGGACAAGCCAAGCTTGCGCTTGAGCGAATCCAGCAGGTTGATCACGCCGGCCTGGATGGACACGTCGAGGGCCGATACCGGCTCGTCGAGCACGATCACCGCAGGGTTCGTGGCCAACGCACGCGCCAAGCCGATGCGCTGACGCTGACCACCAGAGAAGTGGCCAGGGAAGCGGTCCAACTGCTTCTCATCCAGACCCACCGTGCGCATGAGCTCGGAGATACGGGCATCCTTGTCGCCCTCGTAGCCCAACGCATCCAACGGCTCTTGGATGATCTCCTTGACCGTCATACGCGGGTTCAGCGAGCTCATCGGATCCTGGAACACCATCTGAATATTGCGGCGTGCCTGACGACGATCCGACGCACTCATCTTCGCCGCGTCCTTGCCACAGATCACGATGCGGGAATCACCCTGTGGATCCAGGCCCATGATCTCCAGCAGGGTCGTGGTCTTACCGGAACCGGACTCACCCACAATGGCCATGCACTCACCGGCGCGAACATCGAAGGAGATGTTCTTCACAGCCTCCACGGTGCCGATGCGGCGCTTCACCAGCGCGCCCTTGGTCAGTGGGAACGCACGGTAAAGGTTCTCTACCTCGAGGGTGACTTCGCGCTCCTCGCGCGGGATGCCCGCGAACTTGTTCTCCGGCAGGACAGGTGCGGGGAACAACGGCTTACCGTCGAGAGTGCCGTTTTCAATCTCATCGTGGCGCACGCACGCAACCATGTGGTTCTCGTCGCCCTTGTTCGGCACCAGCGGCGGCTCCTGCGTCAGGCAGGCCTCGGTGGCGATGGGGCAGCGTGGTGCGAACTGGCAGCGGTCGGCGACGTCGATGAGCATCGGCGGGTTGCCGTCGATAAACGTTAGCGGCTCGTTCGATGGCTGATCCACACGTGGAGTGGAACCCAGCAGGCCCACCGAGTACGGCATCTTCGGGTTGCCGAACAGTTGGTGGACCTCGGCGCGCTCGACCGGACGGCCGCCGTACATCACCAGCACGTCATCGGCGGTGCCTGCGACCACGCCCATGTCGTGGGTAATCATGATGCAGGCAGCGCCGGTCTCACGCTGCGCCTTCTTGATCACTTCCAGAATCTGAGCCTGGATGGTTACGTCGAGGGCTGTGGTGGGCTCGTCGGCAATAAGCACCTTCGGGTTGTTCGCAATCGCAATTGCGATCACCACACGCTGACGCATGCCGCCCGAGAACTCGTGCGGGAAGGAACGCAGCCGCTTCTTCGGCTCGGGGATACCCACCAGATCGAGCAACTCTGCAGCACGGTCCATCGCCTTCGACTTAGAGATGTTCGTGTGCGCCTGGATGGCTTCCACCAACTGCGTGCCGATGTCGTACACCGGAGTCAGAGCGGACAGCGGATCCTGGAAGATCATGCCGATGCCGTTGCCACGAATCTTCGACATGGCGGCATCTGACTTGCCCAGGAGCTCCTCGCCCTCAAACATCACAGAACCGGTGACCTTGGCGTAATCCGGCAACAGGCCCATGACAGCGAGAGAGGTGACGGACTTGCCGGAACCTGACTCGCCCACGATGCCGAGGGTACGGCCTGGGAGGAGATCGAAATCCACGCCTCGCACCGCGCGGACCACACCGGCTTCCGACGGGAACGACACGTTGAGGTCGCGTACCGAAAGCACCGGGGAACCCGAGTTGTTGATGCTGGTTGTCATGCTGCAGAACCTCCAGAGTTCGAGTTCGGGTCGAGTGCGTCACGCAGACCATCGGCGATGAACGCCATGGACACGGTGAGCAAGGTCAGGACGAGGGCAGGGAAGTAGAACTGCCACGGAGCGGTCACCAGGGTTGCGGTACCAGACTGCAACAACGTACCCAGGGACACGTCCGGCAGCTTCACACCGAGGCCCAAGAACGACAGGGCAGTCTCCGACATGATCGTGGACACGATGCCCAACATCAGCTGGATAATCAGCAGCGACGCGACGTTCGGGATGATGTGGCGCACGATCGTCTTGGAGTTGGACACGCCCATGAACTTGGCGGCACGCACATAGTCGTTTTCGCGGATGGACAACGACAAGGACCAAATCACACGTGCTGAGTACATCCAGCCAAACGCGATGAGCACGACGGTGAGCACCTTCCAGTCGCCGCCCGAGCCGGATACCAGCAGGGCGATGATGAGGAACGTCGGCACAGCCAGCAGGAAGTGGATCACTGCCAGCACAATCTTCTCCAAGCTTCCGCCAAACAGGGCAGCACCTGCACCGACAATCGCGGAGATCACCGTCGTGGCAATCGATGCCGGCACAGCGATCGACAGCGAGCGACCGAGGCCGTGCACCACCTGCGCAAACAGGTCGTTGCCGGAGTCAGTAGTGCCAAACCAGTGTTCAGCGGAGGGCGCGACGGACAGGTTCATGAAGTCCGGGTCGTCGTAGCTCCACGGCGTCATGAACTTGCCAAAGAGCGCGAGCAGTACCATCAGGAAGAAAATCACCAGGCCGACAACCGCGGCCTTGTTACGCATGAAGCGGCGCAGGTAAATCTTCGACTTACGCGTTGCGCGCATCGTCTGCTGATCTTCGATGCTATCGCCCTGCTTCGGCAGGATTGGCGGCGTGTTCTTGTCTTTACTCATCACGCCGTCGGCCTGGCGGCCGGTCTCAGAGATGGCGGTCATGTCGTTGACCGGCATTGCGGCGTGCAGCGCCAGCTCGCTCGAGGTGGCGTGGGCGCGGGGGTCACTGAGCTTGCGGGATGTACCGCGTGGTGGCTTGTTTGTCATGGCTGTGATCTCCTTAGCTCACGCGCACGCGCGGGTCGAGGGCAACAACGATGAGGTCGGCCAAGATAGCGGACACTGCGGTCATTGCGGCACCGAATGCGGCCACAACGACGACACCGTGGACGTCGTTACGCGCAATCGTTTGGATGAAGTACTGGCCCATGCCTTGCCACGCGAAGATGCGCTCCGTCATCACGGCACCGGTGAAGATGCCGGGCACCGAGAACGCCACCGAGGTAGCAACCGGAATCAGCGAGGTTCGCAGCGCGTGTTTGCGCACTGCTTGCGCCTTGGTTAGGCCCTTCGCGCGGGCGGTGCGGACGTAATCGGCGTTCAAGTTATCCAACAGCAGTGTTCTCTGCATGAAGTGATAGCCCGCATACGAAATGATCAACAGTGACAAGGTGGGGAGCACGAGGTGTTGGGCGTAGTCGACCATCTTCGGGAAGAACCCTTCAACGCCAGGGTTGGAAGCACCGGTGACGTAGAAGACGCGCTTGCCGGTCCACTCGTTGACCTTCAGACCGAACCACACCACGGCGATCGAGGCGACGACCACGTGAATGTTCATCGTGATGATCGAGATGCCCTGCCACATGCGGTCGGCGCGCTTGTACTGGCGCGACGCAGTGTACACACCGAGGGCGACTCCGAGGAGGATCGACAGCAGGGTGGCAAACAGGGTCAGCTGCGCGGAGACCCAGATGCGGTAGGAGACTTGTTCATTGACGGAGTCGCCGATCGGGGATTTACCCCAGTCCCAACGAGTCAGGACGCCAGTAAGCCACGTCCACCAACGCTCGAAGATTGGTGTGTTTGGGTTCAAGTTCAACGGATCGAGCAGTGCATCGATCTGCTCTTCTGGCAGAGGTGGTCGGCGGCCAAAGTAGTTGGCGCGGGGATCGAGGAAAAAGCTGGCGAGAAAAAACGTGAGGTTGGTGGCAAGAAAAACAATCAAGCCCCAGCTCAGCGTCTTCCGGATCAGGTATCGAAACATAGTGTCTCTCAGTTCCGTGGTGGGCGGACGGGGGAGTTATTGAGAAAGATTGGAAGCCCGCCCAGCGTGGGAATGCTGGGCGGGCTCGCACTCAGTTCGTGGATTTCACGTGCGTCGAACCGTTACGGTTACTTCGCCCAGCCCACGTTCTCGATCGGGAGGATCGCGAAGGAGTTAGCACCGAAGTTTGCCAGGCCCTTCTTCACGGCGACGATGGCCGGGCCGTTGGCGTACGGCATGATGCCGTACTGAGCCAGGGCTTCCTTCTCAAGCTCGTTTGCGCGCTTGATCTGCTCGTCAGCATCCGGGAGCTGCTGCAGTTCCTCAATCTTCTTGTCCATCTCCGGGGTGCCGGTGCCGGACTTGTTCAGCTCGGAATCGGACTTGTAGATCTGGCCGAAGTACGCCACACCGAATGGGTCGGAGGAGCGGAAGCCGGACATGAACAGGTCGAAGTCGCGCTCGGAGACGACCTTGGAGAAGTCAGAGCTCGGACGCTCCTCAACCTGGACGTCGATGCCAATGTTGCGCAGCATTGCCTGCAGGGCAGTGGTGGTCGCCTGGATCATCGGGGAGTCACCCAGGGTGACGTAGCGCACGGACAGCGGGTTGGACTCGTCGTAGCCTGCTTCCTTGAGCAGCTCCTTGGCCTTCTCCGGGTCGTACTGGATGACCTCGCCGAAGTTGTCCTCGTAGCCCGGCTGGGTCTGGTACAGGTTGAACGAACCTGGCAGATCCTCGGTGTAGCCGAGGCCCTGGAAGCGGATCGCGGCGAGCTGCTCGCGGTCAACACCACGCATGATGGCCTCGCGGACCTTGATGTCGTCCAGGCCCGGGGCGGTGGAGTTGATCGTCATCAGGTAGTTCGCCGGGTTCAGGGCGGTGCGGATCTCGATGGAGTCGCCCATCTCCTTCGCCGTTGCCAGACGGTCTCGAGAGGACACACCGGTTGCGTCGATTTCACCTGCGCGGAAGGCGTTCAGGGATGCCTGGTCTTCCATCTGGCGGTAGGTGATCTTGTCCAGCTTCGGCTTCTCGCCCCACCACTTCTCGTTCGGAACGAAGGAAGCGGTGCCGTTCTCGAAGTTGACGTCCTCAACCTTGAACGGGCCTGCACCCCACTCCGGGTTGACCTTCTTCAGGTAAGCGTTCATGAACGTGTCCGCGTCCTTGACCTGCGGCGGCACGAGGGTGCCGAAGAGGCCCTCCCACCACGGGTATGCCTGCTTGAAGGTGACCACGGCCTGCTTGTCGTCCTCGCCGCGCTCGACGGACTCGATGAGCTCGTAGCCGTCGGTGGAGTTGACCTGGACATCCGGGTTGGAGCCGTTGTTGAACTTGAAGGTGTTCTCGAAGGCGGTCCAGTCAAGCGGGGTGCCGTCGTTGTACACGGCGTCCGGGTTGATGGTGTAGGTGACCACGGTCTTGCCGTCGACGGTCTCATCCTTCACGTCGGTCAGATAAGCCGGGTTCGGGTGATAGGTGCCGTCGCCGTCGAAAAGCGTGAGCTGCGGGTTGTACTTGCTCCAGATGGTGTCCGTGTAGGACGTCATGTTCGCGTGGAACACGTTCTGCTGCTCAGCAATTTCGGTAATCGCGAGAGTGAGCTCGCCGCCATCCTGGATCTGGTCGCGCTCGAGCGGGTTGTAATCACCGGCAGCGTTGACTTCGAGCTGCTCGCCCGAGTTGTCAGCTTCCTTGGAGTTCGCGGAGTCCTGTCCGGCCTGGTTTGCGGTGGTCTCTTCGGTTCCGCCATCCGAGGAGCAGGAGGCGAGGACGAGGGACAGGGAGGAGAGTCCGGCGAGAGCGGCGACACGGAGGCGTTTGCTCATGGTCTGGGTCCTTTCAGTGATCGTCCGTACGCAGAGAACTTTGCGACGGTTGCCCGTGTTTGGGCGGTACGACGAAATGGGTATTTCGACGACCCCTGCACCACGATTGGGCCCACCAAAACTTGAAGCTCAGGTGAACACGACGTAATCAGGTTGCACAAAAACTTACATGAAGTGTTAGGCAGTTCACAGTGTTTGTGAAAAGTAATTTACGGCGAAATGCACGCTGCCTCACAGGGCTATGACAGGAATGGGTGTTTCTGCACGCTGATAGGCATCTGTAGCCATCGCAACGCTTTCTCAGCTTCTTCACGGATCGTGAATGTTATTCGCATGAAACGACCCCACCTGCGGGGTGCAGGTGGGGTGCAGTACGGGAATTGGGGTGTTATGCCACAGGAGTTAACTCGACTTCGTCCGCCCACGTCAGTTCAATACCCAGGGCGCGCAGCCACTCCATGGCATCGTCGCCGTGCCGAGTAATGCCCTCAACGGCGTTGAGGGTGACGTCCATGGCCTTCTCTGCCTCTTCGGCAGTGATCAAGCCTGCAGACGTCGCGGCTGCGAGTTCGTCGATATCAAGCACGTCGATCGGGTTGCCTGTCAGCGACACAATGTCGACGTACAGGTCGCGTGTGCGCCAGATATCGCCATCAACGTCAATGTCGGCGATGTCGAAGTAGAAGTCCTGATCGCGCTCTGCGCCCTCGCGGTAGTGGAAGATGTTTGCCCGCAGGCCGAGTTCCGGCAGCAGCCAGCTTTCTAGGTAGCCGAACTCGGGGTGATTCGCCCCGCGTGCCATGTAGAGGCCAAAGTCGGTGACCTGGTACGTGTCTACCTCGCGCAGGAATCCCTTTGGGTCCGTGTTGATGTTCGCGGACGTGTCAAAGGTCTCTTGCTTTACCGGGTGTAGGTCGACGGTCATCGGTTACCTCACGTTGATCGAAGCGGCGGTCGGGGCAAATGCGCAGGTCTTGTCGGTGGTGCGTACTGCACCGTCGACGACTGCGAGGACGCGGCCCTTGCCTGTGTTTGCGGTGGCGGACAGGGTGGACGGTCCTGTTGGGTTTATCCCGTTGTTATCTAAAGGTGTTACGCCGGTGCGAAAAGTGTTGAGGTTAACCCAGTACACCTTCATGAGCCCCTGGTCCTTGGCGGCTGCCGGGGTGCCTAGTGCGGTGAACACAAACGTGGTCTGTCCCGCGCCTGCGCCTGGCGCTGGTGTTTTGGTCGGTCCCGGTACCGCAATTGCGGACGCGGTCGAGTGCAGCCCCTTGCCCATGCAGTGCCCGGAGACCGTCGGCCAGGCGAACTGCGTGAAGGCCGGGGCGTCCTCTGGCAGTGGAGGGCCGCCGAGCTCGCCGGTACCAGCGAAGAAGTTCACGGCGGTGCGAAGCGCGTTGCCGACCTGTTCCGGCACCTGTGGTTGGTCCGCGAACGCGTGGACTCGGGCGACGGTCTCGGGGGTGGGGCGGCCAAGGCTATCGAGCGGGTTCGATGATTTGGCATGAGCCATTTGCGTATCGACGACACCGGCTACCAGCATGCCGGCAGCGCAAACCGCCGCGACGGCGGAGCGTGCAAAAGATCGGGGAGTGCGCACGGCTGTCCTTTATTACATAGGGGCCACGGACATTAACTCAAGCAACATTAGTCACATAAGTGACAGCGTCAAGTGGAAACCGTTGATTTTGTAGGGGGAATTGTCCAGAAACTTTCGGTGTTCTCCCAGTTTTATCTGTTTACCCTTGTGAGCACGGGCACATTTAAGACCCGTGAGAACGTGAGATCCGTTGTCCCCAACACTGAAAGGACTGATCACAATGGATGCCCAGACGTTCACCACCAACCTGTCCCTTGAGGAGATTGAGCAGCGGCTGTCCGGACTGGACAAGTTCAATGTCAAGGACAAAACCGCCAGCGAACTGGCTGTCAACGTCGGCAGTGCACTGAAGTTCCGTCTTATCGGTGTGTATTTGAATAAGGACTACCAGGCGCCGCTGGCTATCGATGCCGCAGATAACGGCGATGGCACCACCACCGTCGAGCTCTCCGCGCGAGGGACGGAAGGGGCTGTCATTACTACTGGAACGGCCGAACAGTTCTTCAATGACGCGTTTGCAGAGCTCCGCGCCACGTTGGAGGGGTAGCGGAGAGGTGCGCTCAACTTAGCTGGGGAGTATCGTGTAACCGTTATTTCCGACAATGTAAAAGGATCTGTTGAGTGTCGCACCCTGAATTTCGCAACGTAGCTATCGTCGCCCACGTTGACCACGGCAAAACCACCCTGGTCAACGCCATGCTGGAGCAGTCCGGCGTCTTCGGCGACCACGGCGAGCATGGCGACCGCGTGATGGACTCCGGCGAGCTCGAGTCCGAGCGCGGCATCACCATTTTGGCCAAGAACACCGCCATCCGTCGCGCCGGTAAAGGCAAGGACGGTGCGGACCTGGTCATCAACGTTATCGATACCCCGGGCCACGCCGACTTCGGCGGCGAGGTCGAGCGCGGCCTGTCCATGGTTGATGGTGTCGTGCTGCTGATCGATGCTTCCGAAGGCCCGCTTCCGCAAACCCGATTCGTCCTGGGCAAGGCCCTCGAAGCGAAGAAGCCGGTCATCATCTGTGTGAACAAGACTGACCGTCCGGACGCACGTATCGACGAAGTCGTGGAGGAAGCACAGGACCTCCTCCTCGAACTCGGCGCTGGCCTGGAGGACCCGGAGGCTGCAGAGGCTGCTGAGAACCTCCTCGAGCTGCCGGTGCTGTACACCTCAGGCCGTGCAGGCCGCGCGTCCCTGGAGAACCCAGGCAACGGCAACCTGCCGGACAACGAGGACCTGCAGCCGCTGTTCGACGTTATCTACGACGTCCTGCCGGAGCCGTCCGCTGAGATCGACGCTCCGTTCCAGGCACAGGTGACCAACCTGGACTCCTCCTCCTTCCTGGGCCGCATCGGCTTGATCCGTGTGTTCAAGGGCTCGGTAAAGAAGGGCCAGCAGGTCGCATGGGTCCACTACGACGAGGACGGCAACCAGCAGGTTAAGAACGTCAAGATCGCTGAGCTGCTCGTCACCGAGGGCCTCGACCGTGTTCCGGCTGAAGGCGACGTTGTCGCAGGTGACATTGCCGCTGTCTCCGGTGTGGAAAACATCATGATCGGTGACACGCTGTGCGATCCGGAGCACGTCGAGCCGCTGCCGCGCATCGCCATCGACGATCCGGCAATTTCCATGACCATCGGCGTGAACACCTCGCCGATGGCTGGCCGTAACGGTGGCGACAAGCTCACCGCCCGCATGGTCAAGGCTCGCCTGGATCAGGAGCTCATCGGTAACGTCTCCATCAAGGTGCTGCCGACCGAGCGTCCGGACGCGTGGGAGGTTCAGGGCCGTGGCGAGATGGCGCTGACCGTGCTGATTGAGACGATGCGTCGCGAAGGCTTCGAGCTCACCGTTGGCAAGCCGCAGGTAGTGACCAAGGAGATCGACGGCAAGACCTACGAGCCGTACGACCACATGATCATCGACGTCCCGTCGGAGCACCAGGGTGCTGTCACCCAGCTCATGGCAAACCGCAAGGGTCAGATGACCGCGATGTCCAACGCGGGTTCCGGCGATTGGGTCCGCATGGAGTTCGACGTCCCGTCCCGTGGCCTGATCGGTTTCCGTACGACCTTCCTCACTGAGACCCGTGGTGCCGGTATTGCCAACTCCTACTCGATCGAGCACCGTCCGTGGGCCGGCGAGATCAAGGGCCGCCCGACCGGTTCGCTCGTCGCCGACCGTTCCGGCCAGGTCACCGCGTACGCCCTGCAGCAGCTTGCGGACCGCGGCGATTTCTTCGTCGAGCCGGGTGCCGAGACCTACGAAGGCATGGTCGTTGGTGCGAACTCGCGCGACGAGGACATGGACGTCAACATCACCAAGGAAAAGAAGCTGACCAATATGCGCTCCGCCACCGCGGATGCGACTGTCACGCTGCAGAAGGCCCGTACCCTCTCCCTGGATGAGGCCATCGAGTTCTGTGACGAGGACGAATGTGTTGAGGTTGCCCCTGAGGCGATGCGTGTGCGCAAGCTCATCCTGAACGCTACCGAGCGTGGCCGTGCCCGCTCCCGTGCGAAGCAGAAGAACAGCTAGCCTGTTCTTCATGCAGCCTCCTCGATCGCGCCGCCCAGCCACCCGTGCTGCGGCGGCGCTTTCCGCGCTTTGCCTCGTCGCGTCGTGCTCGGCGAACCCGGGCCCACCGCCGCTCGTTGAGCCGGAATCCGCCCAAAGCGAGACATCTGGCGTATCGACGACACCTTCCGACGACAACCCGCGCCGCAGCGACCGCACCCAGGTACAAGTGGGCGTCGACCCTGTACGAGGAGGCTTTAACCCGCACCTGATTGCGGACGATTCCTCGACGGTGCGTGCCATCGCAGACCTCACCCTGCCTAGCGCATATGTGGGCACGAGTCCGAACAGGGACCTGCTGGTGGGGGTTTCAACGCTGCCGACCTCGCCCGCGGCCCAAACCGTGCGCTACGTCATCGCACCGGAGGCGCAGTGGTCTGACGGCACCCCGATTACCGGATCCGACTTTGCCTACCTGTGGCGCGGGATGGTGACCACCGCCGGCACCGTCAACCCTGCGGCCTACCGGGCAATTCAGGCGATCCGCATTTCTGGTCAAGGCGGCAAGGTCGTCGATGTGGACTTTGAGCGCCCCGTGGCTAACCGCGAGGAGCTCTTTGCCCACCTGCTGCCGTCGCACCTGTTCGCCGCTGACGCCAGCGATTTCCCGTTCGCACTGCGCAACATGGTCCCTGCGTCTGCCGGGCGTTTCCTCATGGCAGATGTCGGCCGGGCCCGCGGCACGGTAGTGCTGAATAGAAACGACAGGTTTTGGGGTACTGAGCCAGCAAGCGTGGACATTTTGACGCTGACCGCCGCGCGCGATACAACACAAACCGCCGACCAGTTGCGCTCCGGCCAGCTCGCGTTCGCCGACGTCACGCCGCAGGAAACCACGGAAGAGGTCTTTCGCCGGGTGCCGGGGGTGGAGGTGCGCGAGGGGTCGTCGTCACGCGTGCTTGGCGTCGTCATCTCCGCGACAAGCGGGCTCGACCAAGCAATGCGCGAGCAAGTGCGATCGCTTATCGACGTCCCCCTGCTCGCCCACATCGCCACCGGCCGCAGCACCAACCTGGCCGTGGCAGAGCATGCGTTCACGCCGGGGGAGAAGGACACCGCAGCGCTACGAGCGCGCACCGTTCCCATCCGCGTCGGGGCGGATGCGATGGACCCGGCGGCGGCCGCAGCGGCGCGCACGCTTGTCGACATCCTCAACGGCGCCGGCATTCCCGCAAAACTCACCTCTACCGACGCGACGACGCTCGCCGGGCGCAGCCTGCCATCGTCGGAAGTTGACCTGGCAGTGGTGTGGCAGCGCAACTCCACGTCCATGACCACGCTTGCCAGCCGCATGGCGTGTCCGTCCAAAACTTCGCGTGCTGGCAACCTCTCCGGCCTGTGCTCCGTGGGCAACGAAGCGCTCGCCGGGCGAATCCTGGACGGGACCATGAGTGCGACCGAGGCCCGAGCAGCCGTGGCTGAAGCCGAAGAGCGCGACGCCGTGTGGGTGCCCATCCTCAACGAAACACGCATCGCAGCATCCTCCGGTGGCGTCGCCATCCCAGGCGTCTCCACCTGGCCCGGGGGTATCAGCGACGCCGCCCGCTGGCAACTGGCCGATACAGTAGGCCCGACACCGAAGGAGAAACCATGACAACGCGCGACCTCACCGGCTACCGAGTAGTGGCCGTCCACGCCCACCCTGACGACGAAGCCATCACCACCGCAGGCGTCATCGCCGATCTGAGCCGACGTGGCGCCGACGTCCTCGTCGTCACCTGCACACTCGGCGAAGAAGGCGAAGTTATCGGCGAGCCGTACCAGCACCTCGTCGTCGACGAAGCCGACCAGCTAGGCGGCTTCCGCATCGGCGAACTACGCGAGTCGTTGGCCGCCATCGGCGCGCGCGGCACCTTCCTCGGCGGAGCTGGCCGCTTCCGCGACTCCGGCATGGCCGGCTCGCCCGCAAGCCGCAACCCGCGCGCTTTTGTCAACTCCGGCGACGCCGCAGTAGCCGAACTCGCCGCGATCTTCGACGCCGAGCGCCCCCACCTTGTCATCACCTACGGCCCCGACGGCGGCTACGGCCACCCGGACCACATCCGCGCCCACGAAATCACCCACGCCGCCGCCGAACGCGTCGCTATCCCGCGCATCCTGTGGGCCGTACGCCTCGCCGAAGAAACCGCAGCGCTTACGCCCGAGACCGCCCCCGACGGCTGGCGCCTTGCCCAACCCGGCGAACTCGACGGAGTCGCCACCTCCGACATCGCCGTCTCCCTTGACGACCACGCCTACAGCGCCAAAATCGCCGCCATGCGTGCCCACGCCACCCAACTCTGGATCGCCGACGGCCGCACCACCGACGTCAACCCCCACGCCGCCATCGCCCAAGGTCCCGTCGTCTACTACGCCCTGTCCAACCTCATCACCCAGCCCATCCAACGCGTCGAACACTTCCAACTCGGCGCAGGCACGCCACTTCACGACGACGCCACCCACGTCCTATCCGGAATCCCCAAATGAGCCAACCCGTCATCCGCGACAATTTTTCACGCGGGGAAGCCATCGCCGGCATCACCTGGCTGAGCGTCGGCGCCCTCGGCTCGCTCATCCTGGAAGTGGCGTACCTGAACTGGTTCTGGGTCATCATCGCAGCGGTGTTTAATGCGGTGTTGGCGAAGACGGCGCGGCTGTGGTCGTCGAAAAGCATGATTGTTCCGCTTGCCGTCTGGGCAGCAGCACTGTTCGCCTCCATGGTCATCCTCCCTCCAACCGGGTGGACCCTCGCACTCCTTATCGCGGGGCTAGCGGGAGGCGTTTGGCCACTACTCAAGGCGAAGTGACATACTGTTTCCCATGACTTACGTGATTGCTCAACCGTGCGTCGACGTCATGGACCGCGGCTGCGTCGAAGAATGCCCCGTTGACTGCATCTACGAGGGCAAGCGCATGCTCTACATCCACCCCGACGAATGCGTCGACTGCGGCGCCTGCGAACCTGCCTGCCCCGTCGAAGCCATCTTCTACGAAGACGACACCCCCGACGAGTGGAGCGAATACTACGACGCCAACGTCGGCTTCTTCGACGAACTCGGCTCGCCAGGCGGCGCCGCCAAGACCGGCCCACAGGACTTCGACCACCCCTTCGTCGCAGCACTGCCGCCGCAGAACCAGGACTAAACCGTGGCACGCACCCCACTCGGATCACAGCTGCCCGACTTCCCATGGGACACCATCGCCGACGTGCGCAAGCACGCCGCATCCCATGAGGACGGTCTGATCGACCTTTCCGTCGGCGGCCCCGTCGACCCAGTCGCCCCGTCCATCCAACTCGCGCTGTCCGAAGCTGCCGCAACGCCCGGCTACCCGCAAACCGCGGGTACGCCGGAATTGCGCGAAACGATCGTGGCCTCCCACGCCCGCCGCTTCGGCATCGCAGGGTTGACCGAACGCTCCGTGCTGCCCGTGATCGGGCTCAAAGAAGCCGTCGCGTGGCTGCCCACATTGTTGGGCCTGCGCGGCGAGAAAGTTGTGATCCCCGAGATCGCGTACCCCACCTACGAGGTCGGCGCGCTGATGGCAGGCTGCGAAGTTATTCGTTGCGACGACCCCGCCGCCGCACCCCGCGACGCCGCCTTCGTCTTCATCAACTCGCCGTCGAACCCAACTGGCGCAGTCCTTGACGTCGAGCAGATGCGCGCCTGGGTGGAATTCTCCCGCGAAACCGGCGCAATCATCGCCTCCGACGAGTGCTACCTCTACCTCGGCTGGTCCGCCGAACCGGTATCCATCCTGCACCCGTCCGTCACCGACGGCGACAACACTGGCCTGCTCGCCCTGCATTCGCTGTCCAAGACGTCCAACCTGGCGTCGTATCGCGCCGGCACCATCTCCGGCGACGAAGCCCTAGTGCAAGAACTTCTGCTTATCCGCAAGCACTCCGGCCTCATCGTGCCCGGCCCAATCCAAGCCGCCATGGTGGCCGCCCTCGGCGACGACCTGCACGAACAAATGCAGCGCTCCACCTACGCCGCGCGACGGCTTGTACTCATGAAGGCCCTCCAAAACGCAGGTCTTACTATCGACGACTCCGATGCCGGCCTCTACCTCTGGGTCCACCACGACGGCATGGATTCCCGCGAACTCCTCAACTGGTTCGCCGACCACGGCATCCTCGGCGCCCCCGGCGACTTCTACGGCCCCGCCGGCGCCCAACACGTGCGCATCTCGCTCACCGCACCCGACGAGCGCATCGAAGCGGCAGTCGCCCGCCTAGGAAACACCGTTGACTAACCCCACTCATCCGTCGCCGGCCGCCGGCGACCAGCACGCCGCCGCGCCCGAAAGCGGCAGCACTGCCGTACGCCTCGTTGCCGGGCTGCGGCAATTTTTGCGCTTCGGCATCGTCGGCGGCTCCGGCGTGCTCGTGAACTTCGTCGTGTTCTACTTGGCCAACAAAGCCCTAGAGAACGGCTTTGATCTGCACGCCAACGACGTGTTCATGCAACTCGGCTCCACCCGTTGGAACATCCGCTGGTACCACCTCATGTCCACCCTGGCGTTCCTCCTGGCCAACACGTGGAACTACCAACTCAACCGCGCCTGGACCTTCCGTGGGGTGCACGCGCGCTCCTGGATCCGCGGGTTCTTCCCCTTCTTGGCCACCGGCGCGCTCGCGTTCGCGGTGTCACTGACATGCATGACGTTGCTCATGAACCCGACGACCCCCATCGGACTCTCCGATTCACTTTTCGACGACTCCACCGGCCTGCGCACCAAATCCTACTGGGCCCAAGCCATCTCCACACTGATCGCGATGCCGGTGAACTTTGTGATCAATAAGGTCTGGACCTTCGGAAAACCGAAAACGCCAAAAACCGTCTAACCAGTGGTTTGTGGAATTTGGTGTTGGAGTTATCCACATTTTTGTGGTGGGTCTTGTGCGGTGGTTGATCGCTTCGTAGCGTTTATGCCATGGCATTTGTAGACCTTCTCGGCT
>NZ_KV789317.1:0-14460 GCF_001807545.1 Corynebacterium sp. HMSC08F01
TCCATGTCCAAAAAGTCATGAGACATGACACGAGGGAGCTAGACGATCAGGGAGCAGGGCGGGCAACAGGGCGGCGCGGCGGAAGGGCGGCTCACCGGCGCCGGCAACAGGGCGGCGTGAAACTAGTCGAAGTCGAAGGTTTCGGGCTCGTACTTCGGCGTCGTGGAAGTAGGCACCAGGGCGGCGAGGGCGGACTCGCGGGACATGCCGCACACCATCAGCAGGTCCACGATCAGGGAGCGGGTCTGCGCGAGGATGGCGTAGGCGGACAGGACGGCATCCTTGGGGACGATATCCATGCCGGCGGCCTGGCCCGCAGCACGCAACTCGTTGACGCACTCCGGGATGACGGTGGCCTGGGCGACGCGGGAGTTCACGTCGTAGACCTCGGAAAGTTCGAGGCAGACGCGGGACAAGGTGTCCAAGAGCTCGATTTGTTGGTCGGTGATGGTGTCGCTGTCCTCGACAAGAACGTGAGCCCGGCGCGCGAGCACACGGGAGGTACGCACCGCGTTATCCACCGGCGGGATCACGCGTGCCAGGGAGTTGATGTAGCGGCGAGTGCCCCACAAAAACGGGGAGACACGGCTGGCTTCTTCGCCGGACTTGATCGCGGCGGCTAAGTCATCGATACCCGTTTGGGTGCCACGGATCTGCTCGAGGGCCTCGTCGATGATGTTGGGGTTGCGTTCGCGGAGGCCGGTGGCCACGTCGTCGAGAACCGAAGAGACGATGCCCATCACTTTGGACACTTCCGCGCGGGCCTCCGACATCGGAGCCTGAGGCACCAGGGCGATGACTGCCATTGCGATCAGGCAGCCGATGATGGCGTCGATAGTGCGGTCCACGCCGGTGAACTCGCTACCAGGCGGCATGATTGTCGCGATCAGGATCGAACCGATCGCAGCCTGGTTATTCACCAGAACCGACTTGCTCAAAAACGACGCGATCAACAACGACCCAGCGACAATCACCGCGATCTGCCAGCCGCCGGCGCCGAGCCGGTAGAAAATCAGGTCGCCCACCAGCACGCCGAGCACGCAGCCCATGGCCATCTCCACCGACTTCGACACACGGTCGCCGCCCGTCATGCCAATGATGATCACCGTGGCAATCGGGGCGAAAAACGGCCGGGCGTGACCCATCACGTCGTGCGCAATGTAGTACGCGAACCCGGCGGCCAAGGCGATCTGCAAAATCGGCAACAACCGCTTCCGCACACGCTTCACCCGCGACTGCAGCGACTTATCAACCAACTGCAGACGCGCGCGCGTGCCCATCCTCTGCTTAGCCATGGTTAAACAGCTTAGGCCCGAAAGGGAAAACCTCCCTGGGCTGTGGGCCCGGGGAGGTGGTGTCGTCGATAAGCAGTGGCTTACTTGGAAACCGACTTGCCCACCGAGTGGAGGTCCTGGCACGCCTCGATGACGCGCTCAGCCATAGCGTTCTCGGCCTTCTTCAGGTAGGAACGCGGGTCGTACATCTTCTTGTTGCCCACCTCGCCATCAATCTTGAGCACACCGTCGTAGTTCTCAAACATGTGCGACACAACCGGGCGAGTGAACGCGTACTGAGTATCCGTGTCCACGTTCATCTTGATCACGCCGTAACGCAAGGACTCCTCGATCTTCTCCTTCTCCGAGCCGGAACCGCCGTGGAAGACGAAGTCGAACGGGTTCGTACCCTCAGCCAGGCCGAGCTTCTTCTCCGCAACCTTCTGGCCCATATCCAGGACCTCGGGGCGCAGCTTCACGTTGCCCGGCTTGTACACGCCGTGGACATTGCCGAAGGTCGCCGCCAGCAGGTAACGGCCATTCTCGCCGGTACCCAGGGCATCAACGGTCTTGGCGAAATCCTCCTCCGAGGTGTACAGGTTCGCGCCGGCCTTCGCCTCAACGCCGTCCTCTTCGCCACCGACGACACCAATCTCCACCTCGAGAATGATGTTCGCAGCGCGAGCCTTAGCAAGGAGTTCCTGGGCGATCTCCAGGTTCTCGTCGATAGGAACCGCGGAACCATCCCACATGTGGGACTGGAACAACGGCAACTCGCCAGCGTCCACGCGCTCCTGGGAGTAAGCGATGAGCGGACGCACGTAGTCGTCGAGCACTTCCTTCTGGCAGTGGTCGGTGTGCAGCGCAATGTTGACGTCGTAATGCTTCGCCACCTCATGCGCAAACGCAGCCAACGCCTTCGCGCCCGTCACCTTGTTCTTCACAGCCTGACCGGACGCAAACTCCGCACCACCGATGGAGAACTGAATGATGCCGTCCGACTCCGCCTCCGCGAACCCCTTGATGGCCGCGTTGATCGTCTCCGAAGACGTGCAGTTAATCGCCGGAAACGCGTAGCCGCCCTTCTTGGCGGAATCCAGCATCTGGTTATAGACCTCGGGGGTTGCGATAGGCATGAAAATCCTCCTGGGATTGGGACCGTTTACGCACACCAGTATGCCCGTTTTAGAAAACTACCGCTGACGGAAAACCACAATGCCCCCAACAGTGGCCAAGAGGAGCCACGCAGCGAAAGAAAACGGGTGGGTAGCAAACGTGTTTGGGCGGAGTGGAAGCTCGACAAGAAGCTCGGCTAGACCCGCTACACCGAAAACCCACGCTGCGAATTCAATGAGTCTTCGGCCTTTTAGGTTCGAGCGTTCGTCGTAATACGCCATCGTTGCAACAGCAGATTCGAGGTTTGTCTCGGCTCGAGCTATTTCGGCGTCGAGATCACTCGAACGATTGATTTCGTCCAACAAGCTTGAGTGGAGTGCAGGTGAATGAGCCCCTAAGCGTTCACGGTGCCGTGCGACAACCAATACAAAGTCAGACTGGAGGAATCGCATTTTGGAGGATCCCTTCGAATCGAGATCTGCGAGGTCAACCTGTGCTGCCATCTTCGCGGTCTTGTGTGCAGCGAGCCAGGTCGACTGAACTCTGAATTCACTAAGTGAGACGAGTTCCTCTAGTCCTGAACAACTTGCCCCGATAACGCTGGCCGACCAGCTGCTCCAGAAACGGTGCCCTTGACTATCAATGATCGGGCACGGAAGATTTGGGATTGTTCCATTGATTCGGTCTACCAAGTGGTTGGTCGACGGAAGGTTGGCTTGATCCAGTCCTAGGGAACAACCAACATCTCTTGGATGCAGAAGCGCGTGGACCAAGCGATCGTCGACGGGCTCAGATACCGCGTAGACCGAGAATGAATATTCGTGCACCGCGTCGTTTGCAGAACCTCGGAAGAGTTCCCGCCGGTAACGCTCCTGAATCTTCCTAATATGCCGAATCAATTCTTCGACTTCACGCACTGTCTTATCTGGTGAATCGCTGAGTGATTGTTGGAACAGAACACGATCCCGAAGCGCGTTTGCCACGGATGCAACTGGCTCTTCCCCGATATCAGCGCGGTAGTCGAATTGGTATCGGGCCACTCCGTACCCGGACTGGGAAAGATAAAGCAAGGTATCGCCCTTTGAGACGATTGCATACGTGCGTGGTAGCAACAATGCGTGATCGCGCGTACCAAACACTTCCGTGCATTGCTCCCACCCGAGAGCTCGGAATTCGCCTTCGATACGAGCTATGACGCGCGCATCTGTGATCGGCCCACCGACATCTGTCGGTGCAAACTCGTATCTTGTAAACCCCCACTGCATTTCGCCCCCGAAATTGTTCTTACGCTGCGGTGTGTCCGCGCGTGTGTTTATAACCGATTGTCCGCCCCATCAGACGTGCCGCGGCAGCGTCTGCTTCGGGGCCACCGTTTGTGGCGCAACCCGCTAGGTCCACATCAACATTGACGCCATGGTCAAAGAGGTACGCAGCGTTTTGCAAAACGCACACGTCAGTATCAATGCCGACAAGGGTAGCCCCCGAAATCCCGTGAGACTTCAGTGCAGAAAGCAAAGCCTCGCCGCAACCGTAGGTGTCCTTGTCGATGATGATGTCCGCGCGCGCTTCCACGAGCCGATCGAGCTGCACTTCCTCAGGCGAGGACAGCCGATCCCAGTTAATGCGGGTACGGAACGCCGACCCATCAGGGTTGAAAAACCTGGTAGCGATAACCAGGTCAAACTCATCAGAAGCGAGGAGCTCGTGCACGCGCGGTAGGCAACGCGACGTGTAGTCGGACAGGAATCCTGCCTGCACATCAACGACGATCAACGCCCGCTTGTTCTTCTGCATGCGTCCCGAGCACCTCCCTTTGCCACAACGGTGCTCACGATATTACGCCATTGCTGCAGACACCTTCGCCGCTGCTTCAAGCAGCATCCAGCCGGAGAGTTGGACGGAGAGGTCGCGTTCGTCGATACGCACGAGCCCCACGGCCTCGCTAATCGACGCCGGCCCCAACCCATAGTTATGCGGCAGCCGCGCATCCTCGGTCCACTCCGCGGCGAAAACCGGCAGGCCGTCGACCTCCAGGCGGTGCGACCACAGCGACTCGGCGGACTGCATGACCAGGCGCGCCGCGATCTTCTTCGTGGCGATGTTCTCCTTCGAATCCTCCGGCAGACGCGTGGCCACGTCGGCGAGGTAGCGCGCGAGGATGCCCTTGAACAGGCCGCCGTCGCCCTCGCCGGACTCCTCCGGCGGGCTCAGCAGCACGCCCTGCGGAGTGGCCATCTCCAGGGCGATGGCCTGCACGATCGCGCGGATGTGGGTGATGTAGAACATGGAAGCGTCGGCGCGCTCGGAGTTTTCGAACGAGTCGATGGGTTCGTCGTGGGCCAGGCCGACATCCTCGCGCAGCGCGAGCGCGATCTCCAGGCTCGCGCCGAGCACCGTGCCCTGGTTGTAGGTGTAAATCTTATCGACGACCTCAGGCCCCGACATGCGCATCCGAACACCGTCGCTGAGCAGACCGTCCTCGCGCACCAGGTTGTCAAAGATCCAGTCGACGATCTCGCGCGCCTTATCCAACCGGCCCGTGCGCGCGAACACCATCGCGGCGGTCGCGTTCGACGGAATGTTGTAGAACGTCTCCCCCGTACGCCACGGCAGCACGCCCACCACCGGGTCGATGCCCGAGAGCAGGTCAAACTCCAGATCCTCGAGCACCTTCGAGCGTTTCGACGACACCTTGCCGTTATTCTTCGGCAACTGCCCCACACGCGCCCAGGCAAGCGCAAGCCACGCCTTGTCGTCGTAGTAAATGTTACGGGTCAAGCGGCCGCGGCTACGCCCCTGGATCGTGCGCATCGTCTGGAGGATCCGGCGCCGACGCGTCTTCGTCGGACGTCGCATCGCCGCATCCACCTGACAATCTAGGTACTGCGCCTGCCACCAGTAGTGCCAGTGCCAAAACAGCTTGTCTTTCAGCCCCGGCGGCCAGGCGACGACGGCCATGTTGGTTTTCGGCAACATCCAGAGCTTCTGGGCGTGACGTTCAGTAATTGCCGATTCCGCCAAATCAGCACGATGCGCCCAGGTTTCAGGCACTGATGTCTCCTCTAAGTAGTGACGTTTCCACGTGTGTTGCCAGTTATTTTGCCTGTTATATTGCCAGACCGCGCCGTTTTGCTACCACGCGTGAGACAGGTCTGCATGCTGGCGGATCCAGGCATGCATGGCGATCCCCGCCGCCACGCCCGCGTTAATCGAGCGCGTCGAGCCGAATTGGGCGATTGAGCAGGTCATCACCGCCGCCTCCTGGGCGGCCTCGGTCACGCCGGGGCCTTCCTGCCCGAAGAGGAGCACGCACTCGCGGGGCAGCTCGGCTGTTTCCAGGGGTACGCATCCGGGGGTGTTATCGATGGCCACGACAGCGATGCCCTCGCCGTTCGCCCACTCGATGAGATCCGCGACCGTTTCGTGGTGACGAATATGTTGGTAGCGGTCCGTCACCATCGCGCCGCGCCGGTTCCAACGCTTCCGGCCCACGATGTGGACCTCCTTGGCCAGAAACGCGTTCGCGGTGCGCACGACGGTGCCGATGTTCATGTCGTTTTCAAAGTTCTCAATCGCGACATGGAACGGGTGCCGGCGCGTATCCAGATCTGCGACGACCGCGTCCAGCGACCAGTAACGGTAGGCATCGACAACGTTTCGGGTGTCACCGTGTTCGAGGTACTCCGGGTCGTAGCGCGGATCATCCGGCCACTCGCCCTCCCAGGGGCCCACACCGTGGCGGCCCTCCATCCACTCGGTCGGGCCCTTCCCGTTATCTAACTCAGGCAAGCCCGAGATCCTCCAGGCCCAGCAGGTAGCGGTACTCCAGGCCGGCGTCCGCAATCACCTTGTCCGCACCCGTCGCACGATCCACCACCGTGGCCACCGCAACCACCTCGGCGCCCTCCGCACGGCAGGCCTCCACGGCAGTCAGCGGGGAGTTGCCGGTCGTGGTGGTGTCCTCCACAACCAGCACGCGCTTGCCCTTGATGGACGGGCCCTCGATGCGGCGCTGCATGCCGTGCTTCTTCGCTTCCTTGCGCACCACAAACGCGTCGATCGGGCGCCCCTCCGCATGCATCACGGCAGTAGCCACTGGGTCCGCGCCCAGGGTCAGGCCGCCAACAGCGTCGAAGTCCAGGTCAGCGGTGAGTTCACGCAGCAGTTTGCCGATCAGCGGGCTGGCCTCGTGGTGCAGCGTCGCGCGACGCAGATCCACGTAGTAATCAGCCTCCTTGCCCGACGACAGCGTCACCTTCCCGTGCACCACGGCAAGCTCTTTGACCAGTTCAGCAAGTTGTTCTTTCATCATTTCTCCTCAGAATCAAAAATCGACGACGGCCCCTGCACACGCTTTACCCGTGTCAGGTCGGTGCCGGTGTGCTCGTCGCCAGCAATCGCGGCAACATCGTCGCCACCAAGATCGCGCTCCTCGACCTCACCGCGCTCCCCACCCGTGACCCGCGTGGGCAGCTCCACCGGATCCTCCGGCCGCTCAGGGCCCGCTTGCTTTTCGACGACCCCCTGCACCTTCTCCTCCCCCACCCACAACGGAGCGTCCTCGACCGGCGGGAGTGTGCGCGCAGCATCCGCCAGCAGCGCCACCGCGGCCAACGACGCATCCCAATCCTGCGCCGTTGACCCCGGTGCGAACTGGGCAATCACCCACGCCCCCTCGAACCACACCGCGTTGACTGCGGGCGGGAGGGTGGATAGGGCGGTGCGCACGCGGTCGTCGATAAGCCTGCGCGCAGGGCCAACACTCGTGGCATGGACCGTGAACGCGCCCTCGCGGGTGGCCTCCACCAGGTCATCGTCGCGCTGTGTCGGCTCGAACCCGTCGCGGCGCATATCCACCACAACATCCGCCTCGCGGCCGGTGGGTACCGCAAGCACCGTCGTCTCCCCCAAATCCGCCAAGTGCAGATCATGGCCGAACGCGGAGCCCGACACGACCTCGCGCGCCGTCGCCCCCGCAGACGCCGCACCACGGCGCCACTCCGCCGCCAGCAGATCGTCTACCTTGGCAAACGTAAATCCGTGCTGCCGCGCCCACGCACGCCGTGGGCTTCGTTCACGCGCATCAGCGACAAACAGCGCAACACCAGCGGCGAGCGCCACAAACGCGAGAACTAACAGCACAGCAATCATCAGCGACGATGTTACAGCGCCCGCCGACACAACACGCTAAACACGCGTAACCACGCGGTTCTCCTTATTCGCACTCCACTGCGACCAACCGCCCACATAGTGCGTCAACACCGGCAGGCCAGCGTGCTCCATCGCCGCCAACAACTTCGCTGAGTGGTTGCCCGAACCCGAATACGTAATCACGCTCTGCGGGTCCGTGTTCTGGGTAATGCCGACCTCCGCCAGGCGGCCGCGGATGGTGTTGGTGTCCTTGATCAGGTGCGTGGTGTCGTCGAAAAGATCTGTCACCGGCAGATTCACCGCACCCGGAATGTGACCCGCGCGCAGATCCAGGATCTCGCGGCGGCCTGCGAAACGGCGCGCGCTCCTCGCGTCCAGGATCATGCCCTCAAACTCGCGGACATCCTCCATCGACGCCGTCGGCATACTCCCCGGCTCCAGGCGCTCCGGCTCGCGCGGCACCACAATGCCACCCGGACCCGCCACCGTGGGGAGCTTCTCGCGCTTCCACGCCGCAAACCCACCATCCACGATGTGCACATCAGTCACGCCCACCCAACGCAAAATCCACCACGTGCGCGCCGCGAACAGCCCGTTGCCACCGTCGTAGATGTACACCGGGCGATCCTCCTCGATCCCCCAATTCGCAACCGCCTTCTTCACCACACCAAACGCCGGCAACGGGTTACGCCCCGCCTTGCGCCCCGGCAGCCCCGCCAACTGCGACGACGGATCACAAAACAACGCCGTCGGCACATGCTCGGACTGAAACTTCGACCACGCCTTACCGGCCTCCGGCTCCCAGAGCGAAGCAATAACGGTCTGCTTCAGGCCAGCCTGAATACGTTCATTGAGATCCGCGGCAGAAACGAAAACGCTCATGCGCGCAAGTGTAACGAGGTTTTAGAGCCGAGGCTGGGTGCGCGCCGGCTGGTGGCGCCGGTCGGTGGTAGCGCGGCTAAGCCATGTAGCCCGGAGCAAGCTGAATCGCACCCTGCTCCGCCAAACCGCCAAGCCACTCCGCGATCCCCTCGCGCGGACAATCCGCACCAATGCTCGCCGCCAACATTCCACCAGGGCCCAACTCCACGCGACAACCAAACGCCAGCAGCGTCGCCGCAATCTCCTGCGGGCTCTCATCCTCCGGCAACACACGCACCGTCGACGCGCCCCCACGCACCACCACACGATCCACGTGGAACGCACCCCCAACCAGCACGCACTCCACAATGTCCCCCAGCGCGAGCGTCGTATCGACGAACGGCACACTCGCCACCACAAACAAATTCGACCCAATCTGCTGAGCCCGAAGCTGCTCACTCTCCACACCAGGAATGACAACACGGGTGAGAATCGTCGTAGTCGGCTGCATAAAGGGCAGTGTATCTCGGAGTGGCCGGATTGTTGGAAGGGTTGGTGGTTTGTAGGGTTTCGGTCGCTGTGCGCCGTCGCCCCCTTCGACGAAGTCACAGTGCTAAACGAAACGAGGGCCTTGCAAGCAACAAATGCTTCAACAAGACCCTCACCGCCGAAGACAAGGTCTATCAAGACGGTCTGTCGGCTAGTGTACAGAAAAACACTAAATACGGAATCCAAACGGGGGTTGGAATGAAAAGAAAAATCGAATGGGTTTCCCAAAAACGGCTTCAACCGTATCTTGAACAAACCGCTAACAAAGAAGAATCCGCTTGGGCTCTGTACGAGTGGAACGCAGCCGTGTCAGCAGCACTGTCCGAAGTAATTCACCACGTGGAAGTACTCCTAAGGAACTCCATGATGCAAAAGCTGGAGACCATCCACCCTCTTGCTTTCCCATGGAACGTTCACACCGACAACACAGTAGGCAAAGTTGCAGCGCGGTTGACTAACAAAACTCACCAAACCGCACCAGATGAAAACGACATAATCTCGCAGTTAAATCTCGGTTTCTGGGTCCAGCTCATTCATTCAAAAGATTTTCAAGTGGCTGAGCTTTGGAACACTCACCTGAACTCCGTGTTTCCAGGCAAGAGCGATAGGAAAGTAGTTGGGCGTGCACTCGAGGACCTTCGAGAGCTGCGCAATAGAGTCTCCCACCAGGACTCACTGCTCCACGTCGACCCCATCGTTGAACTCCGAAAGATCCTCAGACTCGCAAAATGGATTGATCCAGACGCGGCAACTTGGATCGAATCAATCTCAAAGGTTGATGAGGTCTTGCAAGACCGCCCTGGAAACGTTTACGAACCTGACACCGTTCTCTTCGCTTCTACGAGAAACACCACAGTTCAGCGTAGTGCGAATAAATCATTCCGATACCCACTGTTCGACACTTATCACCATCAATCGGCAATAATTCTTGAGGACTCAGTTCGAGTGAGCCGAGAGGTCAAACACCTAGGTTTCTACCTGCCGAAAGACGATCCTAAGAACAACCCTCAACCATCATCTTTTCTTCCTGATACCCCTGAAGCACACATCGCAAAAGTATTTCCCCTTATTCAAGAACGATTCGTCCCCCAAGACTGGTCTCACAACGAAGTCAAGCGGCTAAAGAATGGGGACCAGCGCGATCAAAGGATTGCAGCAGTCATGGGGTTCGGCCTAAGCAAGGGGTACCGCGCCGACCGGAGCTACATCATCTACCTGTTATCGGGACCTACAGACCCAGATACTGCTAGAACCTCAGCAGTGATCATCCACGATCAATCCGGTAAGGGTTCTGCTTTTGTGAAACTCAACCGGTATCTGAGACTCGACTCCCTCAAAGGAGCGCACCAAACCTCAGATCTCATTTAACTCACACAACGTGGAATCTTCGTTCCTCGCTCACTGCCTAACCGGCCTCCCTCACGTTTCTCCTGCAACGACGGTGAAGCCGAAGAACACCGAGAATAGGAAGCTAATCTTTACTCGACGATGTGTCTAGAACAGAGCGGGCATGTCAAGGTGCGGACCCGAACACGACAAAGCCCGGAGCCAGCCGGAAAAACCGTACTGACTGCGGGCTTTGGGCTGCAGGCTGCAGGCTAAACCACAGACGCCAAACGCCTAGTACTTGATGGACATACGGCCAGCGATCTTGCCGTTGCGCATGTCCTCAAACACCTTGTTCACGTCGTCGAGCTCGCACGCCGTGACATGCGGCTTCACCTCGCCGCGGGCGTAGAAGTCGAGCGCCTCCGCCATGTCCTGACGGGTGCCGACCAGCGAGCCGCGGATGGTGATGCCACGCAGCACGATGTCGAAGATCGGTGCCGGGAACTCCCCCGGAGGCAGACCGTTGAAGACGATCGTGCCGTTGGAGCGGCACATCGCGATGGCCTGGCCGAAAGCAGCCGGGTGCACCGCCGTGACCAGCACGCCGTGCGCGCCGCCGTCGGTGAACTCCTGCACAGCCTCACCCGGGTCGGTGTTAGCAGCGTTGACGGTGAACTCAGCGCCGAGTTCCTTAGCCAGTTCGAGCTTGTCGTCGGCAATGTCCACCGCAATCACGCGCATGCCCATAGCCACGCCGTACTGCACCGCGAGGTGGCCGAGGCCACCGATGCCGGAGATGACCATGAACTGGCCCGGCTTGGTCTGTGCTTCCTTCAGGCCCTTGTACACGGTGACGCCAGCGCAGAGGATCGGTGCGACCTCGACCGGGTCGGCGCCTTCCGGGATGCGCGGGGCGTAGCGCGTATCCACGAGCATGTACTCGCCGAAGGAACCATTCACCGTGTAGCCGCCGTATTCTGCCTGCTTGCAGTACGTCTCACGGCCGGTGCGGCAGAACTCGCACTCACCACATGCGGACCAGAGCCAAGCGTTGCCGACCATGTCGCCAACCTTGACCGAATGCTCACCCGGACCCAACTCGATGACCTCACCGACGCCCTCGTGACCAGGCACGAACGGCGGAGCCGGCTTCACCGGCCAGTCACCTTCCACTGCGTGGAGGTCGGTGTGGCAGATGCCGCTGGCGGAGAGCTTCACCAGTGCCTGGAACGGGCCCGGCTTGGGAAGGTCGATTTCCTTGACATTGACGGTTGGACCGAACTGTTCGGCAACTGCTGCGCGCATAGAAGTTGGGGTGGACATGTGGTGCTCCTTTCCTAAAGGGGACGGTCGCCATGAATGATACGGATCACACCGGAGTACGTCGAGTGAAGTGAAACACGTTTTCATTAAGCGACAAATGTTTAGGAAAATGGGGCCGGTAGAAGAAAAGGCCGGGCGGATTTTCTCCACCCGACCTGGGCTTACAGCGACAGCACCGAACTAAGCGGCGCTGACGCCAGCAGTGACGTCGAGGAACTCGCCGCCGTCGGCAACATCGACATGGACGGTGTCACCGTCGCGGATGTCACCGGCCAACAACTTCTTCGCCAGACGGTCACCGATGGCCTGCTGGATCAGGCGACGCAGCGGACGAGCGCCGTAGGCCGGGTCGTAGCCGCGATCTGCGAGCCAGGACTTCGCCGAATCCGACACCTCCAGCACCAGGCGGCGGGCGGCGAGACGCTCGGCCAGGCCCTCCAGCTGAATGTCGACGATGCCGACCAACTGGTCCTTGCTCAGCGGATCGAACACCACAACATCGTCGAGACGGTTGATGAACTCCGGCTTGAAGTGGCGCTTCACAGCCTCCATGATCTGGTCGCGGTCGCCACCGGCGCCCAGGTTGGAGGTCAGGATCACCACCGTGTTGCGGAAGTCGACGGTGCGGCCCTGGCCGTCGGTGAGGCGCCCCTCGTCCAGCACTTGGAGAAGCACGTCGAAGACGTCGGGGTGGGCCTTCTCTACCTCGTCGAAAAGCACGAGCGAGTACGGGCGACGACGAACAGCCTCAGTGAGCTGGCCGCCAGCGTCGTAGCCGACATATCCCGGAGGGGCACCGACCAGGCGCGCAACCGAGTGCTTCTCACCGTATTCGGACATGTCGATGCGGATCATTGCGGTTTCGTCGTCGAAAAGGAACTCCGAAAGCGACTTGGCCAACTCCGTCTTACCCACACCCGTCGGGCCGAGGAAGAGGAACGAGCCGATCGGACGGTTCGGATCCGCCACGCCCGCACGGGAGCGACGCACCGCGTCCGACACCGCGACAACGGCTTCTTTCTGGCCGACGACACGCTCACCCAGCACAGATTCCATGTTGAGCAGCTTCTCGGTCTCGCCCTGCATCATCTTGCCGGCTGGAATGCCCGTCCAGGAAGAGACGACATCGGCGATGATGTCCGGCGTGACTTCCTCCTCCAGCATCGTCTTGTTGCTGGCCTCGGACTCCGCCTTGGCCACCTCCGCTTCCAGTTCAGGGATGCGCCCGTAGCGCAGCTCGGAGACCTTGGCGTAGTCGCCGTCACGCTCCGCGATCTCGGACTCGTTGCGCAGGCGCTCGAGCTCCTCCTTCGCAGACTGGACCTTGTTCACCTCAGCCTTCTCGTTCTCCCAACGAGCCTTCATCTCACCGAGACGTTCACGCTGGTCAGCGAGTTCCTCGCGCAAGTGCTCGAGGCGCTGCTTCGACGCCGCGTCGGACTCCTTCTGCAGCGCGATCTCCTCGATTTCTAGACGTCGAACAATACGCTCCAGCTCATCAATCTCCTGCGGGGAAGAATCGATTTGCATACGGAGGCGGGAGCCGGCTTCGTCGACAAGATCGATTGCCTTATCCGGCAAGAACCGGTTCGTGATGTAGCGGTTGGAAAGCTCCGCCGCCGACACCAGCGCCGAGTCCTGGATGCGCACACCGTGGTGCACCTCGTAGCGCTCCTTCAGGCCACGCAGAATACCGATCGTGTCCTCGACCGTCGGCTCCCCAACGTAAACCTGCTGGAAGCGACGCTCCAGGGCGGCGTCCTTCTCGATGTACTGACGGTACTCATCCAACGTCGTCGCACCGACCAGACGCAGCTCACCGCGAGCCAGCAACGGCTTAATCATGTTGCCGGCATCCATCGCGGAATCACCGGTGGCGCCGGCGCCGACGATGGTGTGCAGCTCGTCGATAAACGTAATGATCTGGCCGTTCGACTCCTTAATCTCATCGAGCACAGCCTTCAGACGCTCCTCGAACTCGCCGCGGTACTTCGCACCCGCAACCATCGAGCCAAGATCCAACGAAATCAGGGTCTTGCCCTTCAGGCTCTCCGGGACGTCGCCCGCCACAATGCGACGCGCAAGCCCCTCAACGATCGCAGTCTTACCGACGCCCGGCTCACCGATCAGCACCGGATTGTTCTTCGTACGACGGGAAAGCACCTGAACCACACGGCGAATCTCCGAATCACGGCCGATCACCGGGTCAATCTTGCCCTCACGCGCACGAGCAGTCAGGTCCGTCGAGTACTTCTGCAGCGCCTGGAACTGATCCTCCGGATTCTCCGAGGTGACCTTCTTGCCACCACGAACCGACGGGAACGCCTCCTTGAGCGCCTCAAACGTTGCGCCACGCTTCTGCAGCAACTCAGCCGCATCGTCCTTACCCTTCGCAACCGCGGCGAGGAGAACATCGGCGGAAACGTACTCGTCCCCAAGTTCACTTGCAAGATCCTGCGCAACACTCAGCGCCGTCTGCAGATCCCTATTAATCCCCGGGTTGGCCATGCCCTGGCCCTCCGCGCTCGGGTAACCACTAATCAGCTCGCCAGCCTCGCGCGCCACCGTCTCCGGATCCACACCCGTGGCCTTGAGCACCGGGGCAGCAATGCCGCCGTCCTGCTTCAGCAACGCCTCAAGCACATGAGCCGGGCGCATATCCGGGTTCCCCGCAGCCGACGCACGCATCTGCGCCTGCTGCAAAGCCTCCTGCGTTTTCTGTGTGTACTTCGATGCCATATCGCATCATCCTTTCGTGCCTAAATTTTGTTTCGCACTATGTGTAACGCACGAGAAGTTGAGTCTGTTCCTGTCAACACGAAAAAAGTTGGGTTGCGTCCCTTAGTGTGGTGTAACG
>NZ_KV789318.1:0-36654 GCF_001807545.1 Corynebacterium sp. HMSC08F01
CGGCCTAAAACAACTTGACAAAACACAGCAGTTTCCGGCCCCACTAAGGAACTGAGAGAAGCGACCGATATTGAGTCGCAGCTTCGAGAAGGAAGGATGGTAAGAAACGCCATACTGAGTGCTGGCCCGACCAGCTTTTATAAGTATTATTCTCCTAGATTCGTTCGGACTAGGAGAATTCATGCACATCGAGAATGTTCAGATCAAGGGTATTCGTGCGTTCCCGACCGAAAACGATGTGAAAGTTGAGCTTGGCAATGTTTTTACCGCAATAGCCGGGCTGAACGGTACAGGCAAGTCAACTGTATTAGCCGTTTTAGGAAATGTTGGAAACCTCCATAAAAAGCATGCCTCCCATCTCAACGGAGATCCCTTCAGGACAGAACTATCAGAAATTCTGAAGTACGACGTCGGCTATGACGACTCGGGCGGGAAAGCAATCGTACAATTCGCCGATGATAGTTCCGGAATGGTGGACAACATTCCTCCCAGCGGATATCTGAGTTTCAGATCGTCGATTCACAGTGCTAATAATCCAACAATCAAGAATGGGAAGAAGCTCGATCTTCGGCTGGACCCGCGAAGTCGCTTCCGCCTTATCCCTCAGAAGAAAGAACGTCCAATTCCGAGTGAAGCCAAACTTGATTGGCCCACTTACTACTTGGGTCTTTCTAGGCTATTTCCAGTGGGTGAAACTGAAGACTATTCAGCTATTAAGACAAACTTAAATGAAGAAACATACAAAGTCTATAGCGAAAAGTATCGCAAGATTCTCAATATCGGCCAGGATGTTAAGAACGTAGGTCTAATCACCTCAGCCAGCGCTGCCCGTAAGAAGGGATCGGGTGTAACAACTTCGAGTTATGGAGCCGTTTCCAACTCTGCTGGGCAAGATAATCTCGGTCAAATAATTTTAGCTGCGCTCAGCTTCAAAAACCTTAAGGAATCGCTTGGCGATAGATTTAGAGGGGGTTTGCTCCTCATTGATGAAATTGAGGCAACGCTCCACCCAGTTGCGCAAACTCGGCTCTTCGATTTTCTTTATGAAACTGCTAAAGAAGTAGGTTTTCAAGTTGTCTGCACCACTCATTCCCTTTCGCTTTTAGAGCGAATATCAGAAGTGACGCATCCCAAGAACGACACAGTTAAGATAGCTTACTTCCGAAGAACAGGGTCTGAACTGGAAGTTGTGACTAACCCGTCGATGGCGGCAATTGAAGCGGATATGAATAACCAGATCCTGGCGCCTGGAGCTGCATCCGCTTACCCGCGGGTATTCATGGAAGATGACGTAGCGCGTTTAGTTTTCCGTTGTATTCAACAGGAACGTTTTAGTGACCTGCAAGTGCGTCTACCAGAAGGAAATCTCGGTTGGTCTTCGATTCTGATGATGGCCAATGAGTTTTCGGCTGAGTTAAGCGGAGCGTTAATCGTGCTCGACCCAGATGTAAGTGCTGAGCCAGAAAACCTAATAACTGAGAAATTGTCTAAATCGGTTTTCAGGCATCCAAAAAATGAGCTGCAGCGCGCAGAGGACCGGAGCATATTGTTCCTGCCGGGAGACAGACCAGTGGAAGAGATGCTATTTAATTACTTCAACAAAGAGGGTGAGTTCTGCGAAGTTTATAAACTAGAGGCGCTCCGCGCGTACCAGGTAAACTACTACACCCTCATGAACTGTGATAAGATGCCCAAAAACCTTTCACAGAAGAAACAGTATAAGTGGTGGTTTGATATGAAACCATCCGAGGTTCAAGAAGCACTTGTTAGGTTTTGGCTTTTAAACGCGAATATTGAACTTGGCGAGTTTGAAGAAGCCTTCAGGAAAAATTATCAAATCGTTTCCCGATTTACGTGACCGCAGATGCCTATCACAAGAACCCCTTTACGGTATCCGGGCGGCAAATCGCAATTGCGCCCTTTCGTTAGAGATCTACTGACGCGCTCGACAATTGAGTTTGAAGAGTATGTGGAACCATTCTGTGGCGGCGCAGGAATTGCGATGGATCTTCTACTAAAGAAAAGTGTTGAACGCGTATGGGTTAATGATCTGGACTCGGGGATATTTTCCTTTTGGTCCGCAGTGGTCAATGAGCCAAATCGTCTCATTGAATGGATCGAGCAAGTCCCAATTACGATTACGGAATGGGAGACTCAGCGTGAGATTGTTACGGCATCCGACCATTCTTCCGGTTACAGCTTCGAATTGGGTGCCGCTTACTTTTATATGAGTAGGACCAACAGATCTGGGGTAATTCGCGGAGGGGTGATAGGTGGGCGCGAACAAAACGGCAAGTACAAGATGGATTGTCGCTTCAATAAGCCGGCTTTGGTTTCGTTGATTCGCGAGATTGGTAGTCAGGCAAAAAGGATTAGAGTGACCAATTTGGATGGCGAGAAGTTGTTGTCTGGTGTCGAGGTGGCAGCGGCTTCACCTCGATCAAGCTTGGTTTACGCAGACCCCCCGTACGTGCGTAAGGCTGAGGGACTGTATATGAACTATTTCCAGCCCGAGGATCATGAAGTTTTGCGAAACGCCTTAAAAGACAGCGTTTTTCCTTATTGGTTCGCGACCTACGATGATGATCCTCTTATTCGGGAACTATACGCAGACACTAATCCAGAGCATATTGAGGTTGCTTACTCAGCGGGCGGCAAAAGGCGAGAATCTGAATTGCTAATCATGTCGAGGCCGCTCCTTGAAGCACTAAAGTAAGTCCCATCGAAGGAGCGCCAACTTCCTGATCGGCGTTCAGAGCAAACGGATCACGTCTCGGACTGACTAAAGCAGATCGAATACTGTTGGATTTGTGTCTACCCTCATCCCCGTTCACGCATCAGAGCACGTCCTCGGCGGTGTATCCGAGTATCTGGCCACTGCGTTTTCGCTTGCGAACCCGGAGACGTCCAACGCGCTGAAGGCGTTCTTGGAGGACACGGAGCGGGGTATGTTCCACGGGCCGTACGTGCGTACTCGTCTGCCGTACGCGCGCGCCATCGGGTGGGACGGGATTCTGGATTGGATGCCGGAGTGGTTTACGCCATACCACCACCAGGCGGAAGCGTTCCGCAGGCTGCGCAGTAGGGATGAGCAGGGGGCGCGGCGTCCGCAGCCGACGCTGGTGATCACGGGTACCGGCTCCGGTAAGACGGAATCCTTCCTGTACCCGGTGCTGGATCACGCGGCGCGGGCTCGAGCTGAGGGACAGCGCGGCACCAAGGCGCTGCTGCTGTACCCGATGAACGCGCTGGCGAACGACCAGGCGGACCGTCTGGCCAAGCTGATCACCAACGAGCCGGCGCTTGCCGGTGTCACGGCCGGGATCTTCACGGGTGAGGCGACGGGGAGCGTCAAGAAGGTCACCAAGGATTCGTTGATCAACGACCGTGACCAGATCCGCCAGGATCCGCCGGACATCCTGCTGACCAACTACAAGATGCTGGACCAGCTGTTGCTGCGCGAGGATAACCGGGAGATCTGGAAGCGCTCGGCAACCTCGCTGCAGTACCTGGTGCTGGATGAGTTCCACACCTACGACGGTGCGCAGGGCACGGACGTGGCGCTGCTGCTCCGTCGATTAGGGCTCATGCTCAAGCAGCACCAACCGGACGGATTCGCTGGCGAGTACGCGTCGAACCCACTGGGGCGGGTGACGCCCGTGGCGACGTCGGCAACGCTCGGCGGCAAGGACGACACGCAGAAGGTGCTCGACTTCGCCGAGACCATCTTCGGCGAGACGTTCACCCCGGATGCGCTGGTGGGCGAAAAGACGCTGACGTACACGGAGTGGACGGAAGAGATTGCGCAGACGTTCGGTACGCACGCCGCTCCCCTCTCCCCCGACATTGACCAGCTGCGCGGCATCGTGGACGCGATTGCGAGCGACAACTCCGGCCGCGACCACGCCGAGGTCGTGCTGGACGTGTTCCGCACGCAGCTGTGGGGCGTGGACGCCGGCGCGGATTTGAAGACAACCATCGCCGCGTACGCGGTGCACCCGCTGACCGAGAAGCTGCTGGAGCAGGCGAACCCGGCGAAGTCCCTGATCCGCCGTGAGGGTGAGGGCGGCAAGTCGCTGCCGGAGGCCATGTTCGACCCGATCGTGGTGCGCACCCTGGGTGAGACCACCGCGCGGGAGTTTGTCACCCACCTGCTTACCGCCGTGGCGCAGATCCGCGCGCTCGCCGGTGAGGAGTTCGGCTTTGGAGGCAAGCGCCTGCCCGGTGTGGAAACACACCTGTGGGTGCGAGAGGTCTCCCGCATCGAGCGCGCCGTCACGCCAACCGAGGACGGCGAGACGTTCCGGTTCGCGGACGACGGCCAGCTCGGCGGCGACAACACCGGCGTGTGGCTGCCGGCCACGTACTGCCGCTCGTGCGGTCGCGCCGGGTGGATGACGGCACTCGAGCCGGGTACGGATGCGGTGGTGCTGAATGGGTCGGAGATCCGGAAGGCGAGCGTCGATAAGCCTGAGCTTGTGCGTCCACTGATTGATGCGACCGCTGAGCACCGCGAGGCGGTGAGGCAGCACCAGGAGCTGACCCAGCTGGGCGACGAGGACGGTAACCGTGTGCTGATGTGGTTCCACACCAAATCTCGCACGCTGTCTCGCACCGAGCCCAGCGAAGAAGAGCTCGCTGAGGGCAGCTCCGTGCCGGTGCTCACGTACACGGGGCTTAACGCAGAGGAGCTCGCGCGCGAGCAGACGTGCCCGTCGTGTGGCGAGGCGGATTCCATCCGCTACATCGGCTCGCGCGTGGCCACGCTTTTGTCGGTGGGGCTGTCCAACCTGTTCGGCATGCCGTCGCTGGAGCAGAACGAGAAGAAGACGCTGGTGTTCGCGGACTCCGTGCAGGACGCGGCGCACCGCGCGGGCTTCGTGCAGTCCAGGGCGCGCGCGTTTGGCGTCCGTACGCTGATGCGCAGCGTCGTCGGCGACGACGAGGTGTCGCTCGCACAGCTGCCGCTGCGGATTCTGGGGCGCGCGGACGAGGCCGCAGACTCGGCGCGTGCGCGCTTTGAGCTGCTGCCGCCGGAGGTGGCGGAGACCACCACGTTTACGCCGTTTTGGGCGAAGGACGCTGATACCGCGGCCCGTCGAGAGGCCACCACTGCGGCACTGCACCGCCTAGAGCTTGATGCGGCGCTCGAGTTCGGGCAGCGTGCGCACCTGCCGCGCTCGTTGGTGTCCACGGGTGCGCTGGTGCCGTCGGTCCAGGTGGATGATGAAGTCCTGCTGGCGGCGGCCGAGGAGGCGCTGCAGCACGTGAACGAGGGCCTGTTCGAGGTCGCGGACGCCGGCTCGCCGGAGCTGCGTCTGCGCTGGCTGCGGGGCCTGCTGGAGCAGGTGCGTGACCGCGGCGGCGTGTACTCGCCGATGTTGAAGACCTACCTGCAGGACGACGCGAACTCGTGGCGCCTGCACAACCGCTTTGCCAAGGCGCACGGTATGCCGAGCTTCCCAAAGGGCGGAGCGCCGGAGTTCCCGCGCTCGGGCGCGGCGTTGGACGATAAGGACCGCGGCATCACTCCCCTGGGCAGCCCGCGCGGCCGGTACGCGCGGTGGACGTCGAAGGTGCTAGGGATCTCCACCCACGACGCCACGAACGTGCTGACCAACGTGTTCAAGGTGCTCGCCCGGGAGGGAGCGGTGCAGGCGGTGTCCACGAACTCCGGCGGCACTATCTACGCGCTTGCGCCGGAGAGCGTGGTGGTGCGCCACGAAGACGCAGCCGAGATGTTGCACTGTGGGGTGTGCCGGGGACCGTTGGGCGTCGACAAGCAAACCCGCTCCCTGCTCGCCGGGCTGCCGTGCCCGACGCCCGGTTGCCTCGGCGAGCTGGAGGCGGAAGGCATTGAGCAGAACTACTACTCGCGGCTGTACACCTCCACCACCCCGCGCGCGGTGGTGGCGCGCGAGCACACCGGCCTGATCCCCAAAGAGGAGCGGTTGGCGCTGGAGCGGGCGTTCCGCGGTACCGACGAAGAGGCGCCGAACGCGCCGAACGTGCTGGTAGCAACGCCGACGCTGGAGATGGGTATTGACATCGGCGACCTGTCCACGGTCATGCTCGCCTCGCTGCCGACGTCCGTGTCCTCGTACGTGCAGCGCGTGGGCCGCGCCGGGCGCCTGACCGGCAACTCGCTGGTGCTCGCGTTCGTGCAGGGCCGCGGCACGATGCTGCCGAAGCTGAACCAGCCGCTCTCTGTGATCGCGGGTGCCGTGGTGCCGCCGGCGGCGTTCCTCTCCGCCACCGAGATCCTGCGCAGGCAGACCACCGCGTACCTGGTGGACACCATGGCGTTCGCCGCGAACGGGTTGCAGGTCGCGCACGCGCAGGACGTGTTCAGCAGCCGTAAGACGTCACTAGTGCAGGTGCTCGGCGAGGAGATCGCGGCCGGGGTGGATGAGCGCGTAGACGCCTTTTTGGCCACGGTTGAGGACGGCCACGTGGACGCCGCAACCGTGGATGGCGTGCGCGAGTGGGCGTGCGGTCAGGGGCCGGACTCGCTGCTCGGCGAGCTCGAGCGCACCCGCCTGCTGTGGGAGGCCGAAAAGTCCGAGCTGCAGGCGCGCTGGGACACACTCGCGGACCGGTTGAAGGAGCTCGAGGCCAAGGTCGACCCGAACGCGGGCACCGAGAACGCAGACCCGGAGCTGGAGCGGGAAAAGCGCAGCACCAAGGCGGCATGGCGGCGCGCCGGGCGCGACTACAACGAGATCCTGCTCGACGAGTTCTGGATCAGCTCCATGGAGCGCTACGGGCTGTTGCCCAACTTCACGCTGTTGGATGACTCCGTGGAGCTGGCGGTGGTGGTCTCCCAGCTCAACCCGTCGTCGATGCAGATCGACCCGGAGACCTTTGAGCTTTCCCGCGGCGTGTCGTCGGCTCTGACGGAGCTCGCGCCGGGCAACACGTTCTACGCCCGCGGTATCGCCGCCACGGTGGACGCTGTCGAGCTCGGCGCAGGTGGCGCGGACGTGGAGCAGTGGCGCCTCTGCCCGGAGTGCTCCTACGGCGAGAAAGTGGTCACCGGCACCGCGCCGGGTGCGTGCCCGGTCTGTGGTGCGGGCGCGTTCGCGGACAAGGGCCAGATTGTGGAGACGGTGCGCATGCGCCGCGTCTCCGCCGAGGTGGACCGTGCGCGAGCGACCATCGACGGCTCCCACGAAGACCGCTTCACCATGTTCTTCCACACTGCGCTGAGCTTCTCCGTGCCGGATGGCGGCCACGGCGGCAAGTGGTTCCTCTCCCAGGGCTTCGGCGCGGAGTACCTGCGGTACGTGAACTTAAGCTGGTTCAACCTCGGCCGCGGCCCGGCCACGAAGAAGATGCTGGCGGGCAAAGAGATTGACGCTCCCCTGTTCACCGTGTGCAACTACTGCGGTCATCTGGACTCGCAGAAGGGCGCGAACTCGAAGTGGGACCACAGGCCGTGGTGCCCGAAGCGCAACGCTCGTGAGGAAGAGTCCGTCACGGTCGCGTTGGGACGCACGCTGCAGACCCAGGGCGTGCTGCTGCACGTGCCGGTACAACTCACCGCCGGCGACAAGGCGACCATCCCGAGCCTGACCGCCGCGATCAAGCTGGGCTTCAAGGAGGTCCTCGGCGGCGACCCGGACCACCTCAACGTGGTCACGGTGCGTGTTCCGGACGCCACCGGCAAGACGGTCGAGGCCCTGCTCATGCACGACAACGTGCCGGGCGGCACCGGGTATCTCTCGCAGTTCGCCGAACCTGAAGACGTGCGCAGGCTCCTCGAGCGCGCCTTCACCAAGGTGCGGGATTGCGACTGCGCTGCTGACGAGCGCCTCGCGTGCCCGGAGTGCCTGCTGCCGTACACGAACTTCCAGCACGTCGAGGTCACGTCCCGCGCCGCCGCCGAGCGCGCCCTGCGCGCGATCCTGAGCAACCAGGACCACCCCGCCCAGGACCTGGATCCGCTGTCGGTGCAGTGGTCCCCGCAAACGGAGGCCCCGCAGCTGGACCAGTCCTCCAACCTGGAGGTCCGTTTCCGCGAGATGATGCGCGACGCGCTTGAGGCCCGCAATGCCACGGTCAAGGACATCCCCAACGCCGGCGGTGTGGAGTGGCACATCACGTTCGCCTCCGGCGAGGAGTGGAGAATGCGCGAGCAGGTGGACTACGGCTACACGCGCCCGGACTTCTTGTTCCAGCACCGCCGCAATCCGCTGCTGCGCTCGGTGGCCGTCTATACCGACGGTGCAGCGTTCCACTTCAGCGCGCAGCACTACCGCTTCCCCACCGACATACACAAGCGCAACAGCCTGCACTTCGGCGACAAGCAGATCCTGCCGTGGAACGTCACCGACGCCGGCCTGGACTGGTTTGCCCAGGAGACGACGTTCGTCGAGGCCGCACCAGCGTGGGTCAGCGAAAAAGCGGAGAAGCGCACGCGCGCCATGGAGGGCATCGGCAACAACGAGATCGCGTTTTTGAAGGCCTCCCCCATCACGCAGCTGCTGACCTACCTGGCGGAGCCGGAACGGTCCTCGTACGCGCTGATGGACAAAGCACTGCTACAGATGCTCAGTACCTCCGTGGTGCCCTCGCGCATCCCGGGTGGGGCGCGTCTGACGTTCCGCAACGAGATCCACTTCGACGCCGCCAAGGTAGGCGAAGAGATGATGCTGCAGCGGTTGTTCGTCGACGCCCTGACGCCCGGCTCCATCACCGAAGACAACTGGCGCGACTTCCTGCGCTTCGCCAACATCGTGTGGCTGGCCAACAACACCGTCACGGTCGACGTTGGCGACGGGGATGCTGTGGGCGTTGGGAAACCGGAGGACGTCGAGAAGCAAAGTGCCGTCGAGGCCGCAGTCAGTGGGCTGTGGGCCGAGGCGATCGAAGAGTTCGAGGACGAAGCCGACGTGGCCGCCGCGTTGCGCACCCTCGTGGACGCGGGCGCGGCGCCGACCGAGGAGATCGGCGAGGAAATCGGATCCATCCCGACCGCCGTGTCCTGGACCGAGCTGCGCATCGCGCTGTTGATCGAGCAGGACGCCTCCTACGCGGGTGCCGAAGCCAAGCTTCGCGAGCAAGGCTGGACGCTGCTGTACCCCGATACACTCTCGGCAGAGACGATCCCGGCCGCGCTGCTGGGTAAGGAGTAACACCATGGTGACGTTTAGCCTGTACAGCGGGTTGGACCTCGACGGCGCACTGATGAAGCCGACGATGAACTTCCTGCAGAAGCTGTCTGCCGACCCGACGAACCCGTCGTTGAAGATCAAGACGCTCACGAACGCCGTGGACAAGCGCGTGCGCACCGGCCGCATCAACGACCAGTTCCGCGCGGTGCTTTTTGAGATCCGCGACCAGGACACGCACCACTTCGTGCTTGTGGACGTGGACTCGCACGACGAAGGCAACCTCAAAGCTGAACGGCTGGACCCGGCGCGGCTGCGTCTGGACGTGAACCCGATCAACGGCATTACGACGCTGACCAAGGAGCCTGCTGCGGGGGATGCGGCGGCGGATGTTGATTCGCGCGCCAAGGCCGAGGCGGCCGCGCAGGCTGCGCACGAGTTGGCGGCCGAGCAGGCGAAGGCGGTTGCGAAGGAGAAGGGGGTGGAGGCGGAGCTCGTCGAGAAGCAATCGCCCGCACCCCGCGAGGTGTTGGGTGAGCTGACGCCCGAGAAGTTGTGGGAGGAGCTGGGCATTGACCCGGCGCTGACCGAGCAGGTGTTGGCGCTCGAATCCGAGGACGGGTTGGACGCGCTGTTGGCGCCGCGGCCGAAGTGGGAGCACGAGGCTGTGTTGGCGCTGGTGGCGGGGTATTCGGTTGAGGAGACGCGCGAGTCGCTGGGCCTGCGGAAGGTCTCGGCGACGGAGGCGGCGGAGTCCGAGGACGCCCGTTTGCTGGCTGGTCTGCGGCAGGCGGCTGCGGAGCTGGAATTCGCGTACGTGGACGACGTGGAGACTGAGTCTCTGCGCAGCGTGATCGAGTCCGGCAGCTTTGAGCAGTGGCGCGTGTACATCCACCCGGAGCAGCGCCGCATGGCGGAGAACTCGTACAAGGGCTCCGCGCGCGTGTTCGGCGGCGCCGGCACCGGCAAGACGGTGGTAGCGGTGCACCGCGCGAACAATCTGGCTATGGGCCGCGTTGCTGGGGCGGGGCCGCGCGTGCTGCTGACCACGTTTACGAAGGGTCTGGCGCAGGGGTTGAAGTCCCAGCTCAACGCGCTGAATCCGGTGTACCTCGAGGCCGGCGAGCCCGGCGAGGACGGCGTGTGGGTGGACAACATCGACGCCGTGGTGCGCAAGGTGGTCTCCCTGGGCACGCCCGAGGAGGTTTCGGAGGCAACCCGGCGAGTCCTCGGCGTCGCCGCCCCGCGCGTGCGTCCGTACACGGAGATGGCCGCGCGCCAGGTGTGGGAGGGGGCGCTGGAGGCCACCGACGAATCCATGCCCCGCGAGATTGCCAACGAGGCGTTCCTGCAGGCCGAGTACGAGACTGTGGTGCTCGCGGGCGGGATTACGACGTTGGCGGAGTACCTGAAGGTCGCGCGCACCGGGCGCGGCACGCCTTTGAACCGCAAGCAGCGCAAGCAGGTGTGGGCCGTGCTGGAGTCGCTGATGCAGACCCAGGCCATCGACGGCCAGCTGTTCTGGCCCACCATGTCCGCCGTGGGCGCCGAGATTTTGAACGTGCGCTACGAGCGCGGCGGCGGGTCCTTGTTCGACCACGTGGTTGTGGACGAGGCGCAGGACTTCAACGCCGGCCACTGGCGCTTCCTGCGCGCGTGCGTGGCGGAGGGTGAGAACGACATCTTCCTCGCCGAAGACTCCCACCAGCGCATCTACGGCAACCCGCTGACCTTGTCGCACTTTGGCATTTCTACTCGCGGCCGCGCTTCCCGGCGTTTAACGTTGAACTACCGCACCACCAAAGAGAACCTGGACTACGCGTTGCGCATCCTGGTCGGTGGCGACATGGAGTTCTTGGACGGCGAGGGCGAGGTCGACTCTGTTGGCGGGTACCGCTCCGCGCGAACCGGCCCGGCGCCGATGATTGTGACCGCGGCGTCGGAGGACGAGGAGTTCTCTGTTGCGGCTGCGTTGATCAACGGCTGGCTGGAGGAAGCCGAGCGTGCAGGTGAAGACGGGCCGCGCAAGGAAGTCCGCGTCGGCGTGATGTGCCGCACCCGCGGGCAGCTCTCCCGCGTCGTCTCCGGTCTTGCCGACCACGGCATCGACGCCGTCCAGACCAAAAACGCCGAGTTGGCCTCCCATGAGCAGGTTTCCGTGATGACCATGCACGGCGCCAAAGGCATGGAGTTCACCCACGTGATTCTCATGGGAGTGGGCAAGGAGATCATGCCGCTGCGCTTCCGGCTGAAGAACCTATCCGAGGAAGACGCCCGCGCCGCTCTGCAGCGCGAGCGTTCGCTGCTGTACGTGGCAGCCTCGCGCGCTCGCGACGCGCTGGTGGTGACCACGGTTGGCGAGCGCTCGGAGCTGTTGCCGGAGGGTTAGGGGGTTTCCATGACTTCATGGCATTTCTTCATTCCAGCACCGGAGCCATTACCGATTAGGGATCGGCATCCATATATAAGAAGGCCAAGCATGACATATACCGATCGTGCTGGCACTGAAACTTTTAGCGCCGATAGCGTGTGCCTGGTCCCCCACCAAGTAAATGCCCCTGCGATAGCGCATTCAGCTTTTCAAGCCTGCAGTAATGCAATGAACCGTCGACTTCATCCTAGACGTGTCACAGAGGATCACTCTTTCGTAAGCTCTGGTGACCAGGCTTTCACCGTTTTCGAAATAATCGTTAGTCGGGACTTTTCGCAAGAAACTGGACAGGTTGCTCAGGGTGAAGTCGATAGCCGGGACATTACAGCGGCCTTCGATTTTGGAATTTTGATGCTTAACCAGTGGCTAAGTGCTCTAGCAATAGCGATTGGGGCCCCGGTAGCGCAGGTCAGGAGGGAGGCCCTTCCTAGTTCTATCCCATTCGCACAGGGGGAAAAAGAACCATGGGAACTGGAGCGTCTCGAAATACCATTGCCCACGGTGGAGCCCACCGGTTTGTTCGTGGTGAACCAGAACTTCGATTGCGCGGAAGAACACTTGCCTCAGCCGGATGCAGTTGGCCAATGGATCGATGCTGCATTAGTAAATCTTGATGTTCCCGGACCCTTTATCAGGTACACGGAACTGTATTTCGAAGCTGAACGGTATGAAAGACGATCCGGGGACTACAACGTTGCTTGTATTCTTTACGCTTCTGCGTGCGAGACCCTTATAGATGAGTTACTCCAGCACCTCTTTTGGGAACAGGGGCTATCGCCACACGAAGCTGCCGAGCATTTCCTCAAAGGAAAGTCTGGACGAAAGCAGCAAAAATCGGTAACCGCTTTGATGATGCACGAGCTGTATCCCGTTCTTACCGGACAATCGTGGCGAAAAGAGAAGTTGCGAGAGGAAAATGCGGTTTCCAACTGGTACCGGTATGTAGCCACTATTCGTAACGGTGTCATTCACGGAGGGGCTGCTGTCGATGCAAGCATGATCCGGAATGCTCAAACTGCGGTTGAGGCATTGAATGAATTTTTTGCGAACAGGTTGTTCGAAGCCCGAGAACGATTCCCACGAACAACGTTGGCCTTTCTCGGCGAACAGGGGCTCAAAAACCGAGGAAAATGGGAACAATTCCATAGTCTTGAGCCGTCTTTGCAGAGCGCTAGTGACCGAATGAAGCGGTTTCGGAGGTGGAGCGATTACTTGACGACGTTCAGGAAATTCCCGGACTTGTTTGGAGCACCTGTTCGCGCGGAGGAGAGTGCTGCTCACCTTGTATACGAAGACGGCAGACCATGCGGAGCATATCTCGTTCACGAGGCCGGTTCAGTTGCGAAGAGGCTCTCTATAGAGACGGCCCGCCAGGCACCAGCATTCCAAGAACTGTTTGACAGAGATATCGAACAAGAAGGTCGAACAGTGATTGCCTTTAGAGAAACAGGCGGCGTAAAAGTTCCTACGGGCGCTCGGTGGGATTGCTACGTCTACGAGGCTTTAAGGCCGTTTCCGGTTGCGCCACCAGAGCTACCAAAATGAGGCCTTGGAGCACGCAGGATTCAGCAAGTGGTCGCTTAATTACTCAACCTCACTTACTGCCTGCTGGTCGGCTTCGTCCCCCTCGCGGTCTTCCCAGGCTGCGAGCGTGGTGGACGGTTCATCCTGCAGGTGCCACATCGTTCTGCCGTTTGCTGCACCGCCCACCAGGAACGCCGCTGCGGCGGACGGGCTGGTGAACTCCAAGTCTGAGGTCAGCGTGTTGTCCTGGATCTGGTCCGCGTAGCGCTCCCGGGTAGCGTGGACCCCTCGCGGGGCGCTGGGACGCAGCTCCGGCCGCAACGTGGATCCCTCCAGGACGAGGAAACCGGAAGCGGTGCGCTGGCCCAAGCCTTGAACGCCTTGGCTGAGAACGGTGAGCTCGAAGATCGGTTCTTCGTCGTCGCTTGGGCGCACCGGGGCTGCAGCCGTGTTGGTCGGGGTGCGAGCTTTCGATGAAGTTGCTTTCGGCTGGAACGCGGAAATGCCCAGAGCGCTGATGATGAGGTTGGTGTTCTCGATGAACTCGTCCAGCTCTGCTTGGGTCTCTTCGCTGACACTGCCAGCGGACGGGGTGTTGCCGTTGGCGACCTCATAACGGTCCGCTTTAATGGCGCGCTGGTGGAACGCGTTTTCCAGGAAGGTGATCTCGGTGGCGCCCCAGGAATCGTCAACCACAACCACGTAGATGATGCGGTTGAAAAAGTCTTTGTCCGCGCTACGTGAATGCTCGGCGGCCCTAGCGAATGCGACGCCGTTCTGGCGGGGCGCGGTTTGGCCGATGTAGATCCGCGGCTTGTCCGTCTCCGGGTTCGTGCCAACCAGGAAATACACCGCGGGGTGGTTCAGCTCCGGACGCCCTCGGAGCTCTTCCGAATTGAGTTCGGTGCGCGGGATTGAATAGACCCGGCCGACCCAATTTCTAATCGAGGCCTTGATCGGCCCGGTGGCAGTGCCGTCCATCATGAAAAGCTGCAGCGTTTTCGGGGAACCCATGTGGTTGAGAGTAATCCGAAAATCAAGCTGACTCAGATTGAGGTGACGGAGGTCGCCGATGGGTCAACCCTTGCGGACTCCGCATTGCGCCGTGTGGGGCCTGCCGAGATTCGACAGTTGCGCAGCGCCATCAGTTAAGCCGGGGTCGGCAATGCCGAGGAAAACTGTGGCGCGGGAGATAGAGTGTTCCTATGAAAAAGCTTCCTCTCCTTGCTGCAACAGCAGCACTACTCATCACAACACTGTCCGCGCCTGCTGCTAACGCCGAGCTGACCCCTACTGAGCGGGACCAGTTCCGCACCGATCCCGTCGGGGCGATTGCTTGGCAAGCTATTAAGGGCTCTTCGGAATACGTGCGCGCCGATGGCAACACCATGATGGCCGCGTCTTTCTTCTCCATGACTTCGCCCGGGGAGAGTATCGGCCTGCCAGCCCTGGAGAACTGCGCCGAGCGCGTCGGCTCCTCTTCGCCGGCAGGCGGTGTGCGCTACGTGGCGGCAGCCCTGTGCGCAACCTTCGACCCGAATGCCCGCAGTCAGGTGCAGCGCGGTGACTTTGGCTACGCGCCGCTGGGCTAAGCCGGTGCGTAGATAGGCGGATGGCTGTGCGTGTGCGACCGCGACCACCCAGCGAGCTCACCTGCGACGGAACGAACGTGCCGATCTGATGGGAAATATCGCAAAATTGAGGGCGCGTGCCTCCAATTCGGATCGAACGCACCGAAATGCACTGTTTTGCGCTAAACTCACGACCTATTGGAACAGATTCGGTGCGAACGTTCCGTAATACGATCGGCGAGGAGGCGTGGCGCGTGGACATTGAGGCGCTCGGCAGTTTTGTGCGCGCTCAGCGCAAGGAGCGGAGGCTGACCCAACTGGAGGTCGCGGAGCTTGCGGACGTGTCGGACCGGTTCCTCCGGGAACTGGAGCATGGCAAGCCGACGGCGGAGATCGGCAAGGTGATCGAGGTGCTTGCGGTTCTCGGTTACGACCTCGAACCTGTTGTGCATAAGGGTGATCTGCTGTGACGTCCCCGGTTGTTGCAGCAGACGTGTACGTGGGCGAGGAACTGGTCGGCCACTTCACCACCCATGCCGATGGCCGCACGGAGTTCGACTACGTGGAGGGCGCCACGAAGGCTGTGGCCTCAACGCTGCCGATCAGTGGCGCGCCCTACGTCAACTCGGCAGGTGCACTCCCGCCATTTTTTGCCAACCTTCTGCCGGAGGGGAGACGCCTCTCTACGTTGAAGCGCACGGTCAAAGCATCACTTGACGATGAGCTTTCCCTCCTTCTTGCTGTCGGTACCGATACGGTCGGCGATGTCAGCATCGTTCCGCACGGTCAGCCGCTTACGCACGCCTCTGCCGCGATTGATTTGTCCGGCCCGCTCGATTTCTCCGCCGCTATCACTGACGCAGGCATCGCGGACCCCATTGCGGTTCCCGGTGTGCAAGACAAGGCATCAGCACGCACTATTGCGGCTCCGGTTCGCGGCCACGGCACCGATTACATTCTCAAAATCTCGCCGCCCGAGTACCCGAAGCTTGTAGAGAATGAGGCCGAGTGCTTTGCCATTGCAGCCGCGGCCAAGTATCCACTCGCTGAGACGCAGTTGCTTATCGACGACTCCAGCCGCCCCGGCCTCCTCATCACCCGCTTCGACCGGTCAAACGGCACACGGCTCCACGTCGAAGATGCCGCGCAGATCATGGGTCTATACCCGAGCGCAAAGTACACCCCGGCGATGGAGGAAGTGGCGGAGGCGATGAAAGCGGTGAGCTCGTCGCCAAGCCTGACTGCCCGATCAATCGCCTTCCAAGTCGCACTTGCGTGGCTGACTGGAAACGGTGACCTTCATGCAAAGAACATGTCGCTGATCTGGGGAGATCACGGGGCTGCGATGTCTCCCATCTACGACATCCCGTCAACGATTCCCTACGGGGATTCCACGATGGCACTGTCAGTGCAAGGGCGAAAAGACAACATCAGTGGCAAGATATTCCGGGCATTCTGTGCGGAAATAGGCTTAACGGAGCGCGCAGCCGAGCGCGTCATGGCTCAAGCCTTGCGCGTAACCGATGGCGCGGCGGAGCGAATAGTCGCTGCGACAGATTTCGATCCGCGGCGGGCGAGAGACCTCACGAGGGTGTTAGACCGGCGGCGGAAGTTATGGAGCTGACGTTGGGGCGTCCCTGCCCTCACCGTCGGTCATCGCCAGCGCGAACCCCTACCCCTGCCTGACCCGCGCGTCGGCCTCCAGCGCCGCGAACATCACCGCTGCGAGCGCGGCGCCGAGCAACGTGTGCGGCTTCTTAACCCCGCGACGCTCGAGTGCGCGGGCGAGCTTCGTCTGGACGACAACGTGCAGGCGCAGGCCCAGCGCATTCAGCGCGATCCCACCGGCGAGCAGCCCCCACGTGACCTTCGGGTTCGTGGTGTCGGGCTTCTCCTCCACCTTGGCGGTGACGTCGTGGTCGGTGTCCTCGTAGACGGTGTCGAACTTCGCCACCGCCGCCGCGTACGCGCCGAGGATCGCCGTCCACGCGAAGATGCGTCCTGGGGTGGAACGGACGTAGTCGGGTACCGCGATCAGGGTGCCGGCGATGGCGGATTGGGTGAGGCGGTCGGCGGTGGTGTCGTCGTGAAGCGATGCGCTGCGGGTTGACTGAGTCATGGGGCCGAGCGTACCGGCTCTCACGCTGCCCCTCCCAGCTTCATATGCAGGTCTCGATATGCGTAACCCCTGGTCACGGGGTTTCCGGGGAAAACGGCCGAAATTTCGGAAAACGCTCTGACCGGCACTTACGCATATCGAGCCCTGCATATGAACGGAAACGGGCGCGTCGGTAAGGCCACCGAAACCTTGGCGGTCCGCGCAAACTGCCAAACTTAAGGCCAAAAGTTTGGTGGTAGTTTCAAAATCATGACTTGGCCCAAAGTTGATAGCGAGACGCTGCCGTGGACACCGTCGCCTGCTGGGTACTCGCGGCGGGCGATTCGGAATGCGCCGCGTCAATACGCAGCGGCCGTGGTGCCACGCATTGCCAACGAACGCGTTGCACTGTCGCAGGAGACGCAGACGATCCTGGACGCAGCAACGATTGAGACGGTTCGTTTCGACACCACCGAGGCACACCGGGTCGTACCGTTTACGCCGTTGTTGTTGCGGAGCGAGTCGGTGGCGTCGAGTCGGATTGAGAATCTGACGTCGTCGGCAAGGAAAGTGCTGGAAGCCGAGGTGACTGGACGAGGCAGCGCCAACGCGAACCTCATCGTGGCCAACACACGGCAGATGGCGGCGGCGGTGGAGAACGCGCGGGCGGACGTCCAGGGGATCGTGGAGATGCACCGGATTCTGCTGGGGCAGTCTTCGCCGAACATCGCAGGGCGGCTGCGTGACCAGCAGGTTTGGATCGGCGGTAGCGACCACTCCCCCGCCGGCGCTCTGTTTGTTCCGCCGCACCACCGCCACCTCGAGGCGTTGATGAAGGACCTCGGCGCGTTCATGCAGCGCGACGACATGCCGGCGCTGGCGCAGGCGGCGATTGCGCACGCGCAGTTTGAAACGATCCACCCGTTCGCCGACGGCAACGGCCGCACAGGGCGAGCGCTCGTCCACGTGTTAATGCGGAGCCGTTGCTTAGCGACGACCACCGCACTGCCCATCTCTGCCAGCCTCCTCACCGACACCACACGATATTTCGCAGCACTGGACGCGTACCGCGCTGGTGATGTCGATGGCATCGTCCAACTGTTCGCCCGGGCATCGATCGAAGCCGCACGGCGCGGAGCGCGGTTGGCAGAAGAGCTCACGCAGATCCGCAACGAGTGGAACGGCCTGCTCACCGCACGTGCCGGTGCCCTCGCATGGCGCGTCCTCGACCTCCTCGTGCAGCGCCCCGTACTGACAACCGCCGCCGTGTCCGCAGAGTTCAGCGTGTCAGCGGAGACCGCCCGCAACGCACTCGAGCGCCTGGAAGCCGACGGGATCGCCGTGTCCGCGCAGTTAGATAAGCGCCAACGCGGGTGGCGCTCCCCCGACGTGCTCGAACTTCTCGACGAGTTCGCCGACCACGCCGGCCGCCGAATCTAGCGCTGGCCGACGCGCTTGCTCCGCTACCGGCCCCTCCAGGCTTCATATGCAGGTCTCGATATGCGTAACCCCTGGTCACGGGGTTTCCGGGGAAAACGGCCGAAATTTCGGAAAACGCTCTGACCGGCACTTACGCATATCGAGCCCTGCATATGAACGGAAACGGGCGGTTCGGCGAGGCCACCGAAACCTTGGCGTTCCGCACGAACCACCGACAACCCCACCGCACAAAAACACGCAGCGTGCCGGACGCAGACAACGTCTGTACCGTAATTCTTTATGACAAAACCGGAGCTGCCGGAGCAGTACAGCGATGAACACCTGGAACTCGCGCGTGACGAGTTCGACGCGGAGAACCTCACCGACGCGGATATCGACCAGATCAAGGAGCAGCGTGAGGGCGACGAACCAGACGGTTCGTTTATGCGTTGGGTGATCACGCTCTTCGGTACCGGCGTGGGTGCGGGCATCCTGTTCTTGCCGATTAATGCGGGGAGTTTCGGGTTCTGGCCGTTGGTCGTCGCTACGTTGCTGATTGCTCCGATGGTGTTTTTCTCGCATCGGACGTATGCGCGCATTGTTTCGGCGTCGCCGGTGAAGGGCCTGGATGTGCTGCAGGTGATCACGGCGCTGACGGGCCGCAAGCGGGGGTTCGCATCGGCGGTGCTGTATTGGCTGGGGGTTTATCCCACGGGGTTGATTTATGGCATTTCGATTACGAACACGCTGGACAGTTTCATCGTCAACCAGTTCGGCGGGGAGCACATGAGTCGCTGGCTCTTAGCGACGATCTCCGTCGGCATCATGACGGGTGCCTACGCGTTGGGCAAGAAAATCACGCTGTGGATCGCGAATGCACTGGTGTATCCGCTGATCATTGCGCTTGCGACGGTGTCGTTGTATCTGATTCCGCGGTGGGACTTTGCCAGTTTCCGTGGCTACGAGTCGGATGTTCCGGTGTGGCAGGGCCTGCTGCTGATTCTGCCGGTGTTGGTGTTTTCGTTCAGCCACATGGCGGCGTTGAGCCAGTTTGCGTTGGATGTGCAGAAGAAGAAGGACGGTGATGTGGAGGCCGTCGAGCGTGAGGTGTCCAAGGTGGAGTTGGTCACGGCGCTGATGCTGGTGGCGTTCACCATGTTTTTCGTGTGGTCGTGCGCGTTGGCCCTCGGCGCGGAGGGTATGGATGCGGCGCGCGAGCAGAATGTGCCGGTGCTGTCGTATCTGGCCAATGAGACGGATACGCCGTTCATGGCGTGGATGAGCCCGATCATTGCCATCGCTGCGATTGTCACGTCGTACTTCGGTCACCTCCTGGGTACGGAGGAGGGCACCGGCTATCTCGTGCGCGTGGTCGCGCCGGGCTTTGCGTCTCGCGTATCGACGACCACCCTGCGCTGGTCCGTCAACATCTTCGTCTTTGTCACTGCGGTGTTGGTGGCGGTGGCGAACCCGTCGATTCTGGACATGATTTCGGTGGTCGGCGGTATTTTCGTTGCGTTCTTGGTCTACATCATGCCGGTGTTGCTGTTCCATAAGGCGGTGGCGTTTAAGCACTACGCGCGTCGCCCGGACACGATCTTTGTGCTCGTGGTGGGGTTGGTGATCATGGGTGTCACTGTGTGGAACATTGTGGCCGGCTAACTACCCCCAGAAGGTGAACGCTAGGTGCCGTAGGCCGGAAACCCCCAGGTAAAGCAAAGTAGCACCAAAGGGCTTGGTGAACAGGAGGTTAATGGCGCGACCGTGAGTTTCTTAAGTGCTAATTAGGGCGCATAATGCCAGGATGTGAGCATCACTATCCTCCTCGTCCTAATTATTGTTGTGGCGCTGTTTTTTGATTTCACGAACGGCTTCCATGACACCGCGAATGCGATGGCGACGTCGATTGCTACTGGCGCGTTGAAGCCGAAGACGGCTGTGGCGTTGGCTGGCATTTTGAACCTCATCGGCGCGTTCTTGTCGGTGGCGGTGGCAAAGACCGTAGCCAACGGCATTGTGAAGCTAGACGTGTTTGACCTCAGCGACACGGTTGAGTCGGAGCGGCTCCTGCTGGTCGTGTTCGCGGGCCTGACGGGCGCCATTCTGTGGAATTTGTTTACGTGGCTGTACGGCATCCCGTCGTCGTCGTCACACGCGCTGTTCGGCGGCCTGATTGGCGCGGCGATCGCGGCGATTGGCTGGCAGGGCGTCGTGTGGGGCGGCGTGCTGCACAAGATCATCCTGCCGGCGTTGTTTGCGCCGTTCGTGGCTGGTCTCGTCGCAATGATTGGCACCTGGCTGGTGTACCGCCTGACGTCGAATGCGGAGAAGGAGCACCGCGACAATTACTTCCGTTGGGGCCAGATTGGTACGGCGTCGCTGGTGGCGTTGGCGCACGGTACGTCGGATGCTCAGAAGACGATGGGTGTGATCTTCCTGGCTATGGTGGCCGCGGGTCAGTTTGATTCGGATCACACGATGCCGTTTTGGATCCAGGCGTCCTGTGCGCTCGCCATCGCGATTGGCACCTACTCGGGTGGTTTCCGCGTGATCCGCACCCTGGGCAAGGGTCTGGGGGAGATTCACCCGCCGCAGGGTATGGCTGCGGAGACGTCGTCGGCGGCGATCATTCTGACGTCGTCGCACTTGGGCATGGCCTTGTCGACGACCCACGTCGCCACCGGTTCCATCATGGGCTCCGGCCTGACGGGCCCGAAGGGCGAGGTGCGCTGGGGCGTTGCCGGCCGCATGGCCATCGCGTGGATCACCACCCTGCCGATCGCCGCGTTCGTCGCGTTTGTCACCTGGTGGGCGGCCCGTTGGGTCTCGGACTTTGGCGGCGACCTCGTGTGGGGCGGCATCATGCTGACTGTGCTGTTGGTGCTCGGCGGCGGTTACATGTTCATCGTGGCGCAGCGCGAGCCGGTGCACCGCGACAATGTCAACGATGACTGGGAGAGCGATTCGCTTATCGACGAACCCACCACCCCCCACCGCGGCGAACCCGCCCATATCGTGGATACGACCCGCGGCCTGGACCACCAGTAAAGAGGTATAGGTCATGCTTGAAATTCTGAAGTCTCTGTTGATGGTGCTCGGCACCGGCTTGCTGCTCGGCGCTGGCCTGCCGGCGTTGTTCTCGTTGAGCATCCACTTCCTGTCGCCTGAGGAGGACGGCACGGCACCCGTGGGTGCGCGCCGGGTGATCGGCTGGGTGTTTCTGGCTGTGGTGCTGGTGGCGGTGGTGGCAGCGATTCTGTTGATCGCTCGCGAGCGCATTGAGTACTTCACCGGATGGGACCCGTATCCGTTCCTCTAGTCACATGCGTCACATTAATTTTTAGTGTGTATGCAGGGATTATTCGCAAGGGCCAATCGTTGGTGTTGACAAACTATTTGGCCCGGCCTAGGGTTGCCTCAAGATGAACGGAAGGTGAACAACCTTCACGCTTTGAAAGGAGGTGAACCCGCATGATGAACCTGTTCGACCAGATTCGCGCGTGGTTCCGCGATGAGGACCGTGGCCTTGCCACGCACATCGACGTGTCCCCGCTGGCAGTCCTCCCCCGTGCATAAGCGGTAAACGGCATGTACGCCCGCGTCCCCGAGGTTTGGGGCCGCGGGCGTTTTCGTCGATAAGCAAGGGCGTGGTCTATGATCCGTGTGGCGTATGACACCCCCTAGCGAGGAAGGCGACATTGACCACACCAGCGCGTGAATTTAACTTAGACCATCTGACAGATGCGGACATGCGGCAAATCAAGGCCGAACGTGCCGCTGACGCGCCCGACGGCAGCACCCTGTCCTGGGCGATCACCCTGTTCGGTACCGCAGTCGGTGCGGGCATTCTGTTCCTGCCTATCGACGCCGGATCGTTCGGCATCCTCCCCCTCATCTTCATCTCGCTGCTGGCGCTGCCGATGGTGTTCATGTCGCACCGCACCTACTCGCGCATCGTGTCGGCCTCCCCGGTGAAGGGCCTCGACGTCCTGCAGGTGGTTACCGCCCTGTCCGGCCGCACCCGTGGCCTGATGACGGGCCTGATGTACTGGCTGTCCATCTACCCCATCGTGTTGATCTACGGCGTGAGTATCACCAACACGATGGACAGCTTCCTGGTCAACCAACTCGGCGGACCGCAGCTGCCGCGTTGGGTCCTGGCGGCGCTGTGCGTGGGTGTGCTCACCGGCGCCTACGCCATGGGCAAGAAGGCGACCCTGGCGTTTGCCAACATCCTGGTCTACCCGCTGATCATCGCGCTCGCGGCCGTGTCCATCTACCTCATCCCCCAGTGGGACCTGGCCAGCTTCCGCTCCTACCAGTCCGACACCCCAACCTGGCAGGCGCTGCTGCTGATCCTGCCGGTCTTCGTGTTCTCCTTTAGCCACATGCCGGCGATCTCCCAGGCGGCCCTCGACGCGCAGAAGCGTTTCGATGGCGACGAGAAGGCCACCGAAAAGCTCGTCTCCAAGATCGAAGCCATCTCCGCGATCATGCTCGTCGGCTTCACCATGTTCTTCGTCTGGTCCTGCAGCCTCGCACTTGGTGCCGACGGCATGGACGCCGCCCGCGAAGCGAACATCCCGGTCCTGTCCTACCTGGCCAACGAAACCCACGCGCCGTTCCTGGCGGTGCTCTCCCCCATCGTCGCCCTGTGTGCGATCGCGTCGTCCTACTTCGGCCACGTCATGGGTGCCGAGGAAGGCACCACCTACCTCGTGCGCGCCGTCGCCCCGGAGTTTGCAAACCGCGTCAGCCCCAAGGCCATGCGCTGGGGCATCTACGTCTTCGTGTTCGTCACCACCGTTGCTGCAGCCGTGGTCAACCCGTCCATCCTGGACCTGATCTCCGTCGTCGGCGGCGTATTCATCACCTTCCTGGTGTACATCGTGCCCATGCTGCTCTTCCGCAACGCCAAGGCCTTCCACCGCTTTGCCAACAAACCCGAAACGATCTTCGTGTTCGTCCTCGGCGTGATCATCATGGGCGTCGCCATCTGGCAGATGTTTATGTGACGCGCGCAGGGTCCGCACGGGGGTTGCGGACTCCGCATTGCGGACAATTGGGCTCGCGCCAACCGTTGGTATGTGCCAACGAAAAAAGCCGCTCCGGTCGTAGCCGGAGCGGCTTTGGTGTTCTAAGGCGAAATTAGAACGGCAGGAACTGCTGGATCATCGGGCCGACGACCGGGGCGAGAACGCCACCGATCAGGACCAGAGCGGAGATGACGGTGCCTGCGATGATGCCGGCCTTCTCGCTGTCAGTGATCGGCTGGGACTTGAAAGTCTCGCCCTGGGCGCAAGCGCGGAGTGCAGCGAGGTTATTTGCGTCATTGACGGAGGTCTCGTCGGAGGAGCCGAAAGCCTCGCCAATCTTGGAGGAGGTCTGGGCGGAGTCGATAAGGTTATTGGCCTTATCCGAGTCCAGGAGCTTCTTAACCTTGACCGGGTCCTTGAGACCGTTCGTGTATTCGATGTTGGACGGCTTGTCAAAGGTCATGTTGCAGGCGTTGCGGCCCTGGACCTTGGTCATCGTGTTGGACGCAGCGTTGGCGTCAACAGCGCCGAGGGAAAGGGCCATGGTTGCTGCCAGGGTGGCTGCGGCGATCTTCTTCACAGAGAAACTCCAATTCTTGGACAGGGGAAAAACAGATTCCACTTATGAAGATATTCCCATGTGTGGCGGGTGACAATTACGGTCGCCGAAAGGGAATTTCGTCACCCCTGTTCGGGGCACTGCAGGCACCGTAGGTGTCACGGGCGTTGCGGACTCCGCATTGCGGACAACTGGGGGCCCACCAACTATCGGCGCCGGGCAACGAAAAAGCGGCCGTTCGGTGAGGAACGGCCGCTTGGTGTCGTCGCAAAGATTAGCGCGGGAGGAACTGCTGGATCATCGGGCCGACGAACGGCGATGCCAGACCAGCGATTGCCAAGATCACAGCGAGCACGGTGGAGCCGATGATGGCAGCCTTCTTGCCCGCGGTCATATCGGCGGTCTTGTAGTCCACGCCCTTCTTGCAGGCGTCGATAGCCTCGAGGTTGTTAGCGCCGTTGATGAGCTCCTGGTCGGAGGAGCCAAAAGCCTGGCCGAGGTCAGCGCTGGTGCGCACCAGGCCGTTCGTATTGTCCGGGAGGATGTCCTTGACCTTTTCGTCAACCTTGGCCGGTGCGACCTCGATCTTGTTCTTCTGGCCATCGAGGGTCAGAACGCAGACGCGGTCGTCGCCCGTGCCGCGCATCTCGTTGGTTGCGGCGTTGGCCTGAACAGTGCCGAGGGAAAGGGTCATGGTTGCTGCCAGGGTGGCTGCGGCGATCTTCTTCACGGGAGCTCCAAGTCTTAGAGGGGAGTTATGAACAGCTATCAATATAGCCAGTTGTCGTTATTAATTTGTAATGTAGGGACATTTTGGGGCGAATAAATGCGCAGGAAACAATTCCGAAAGATATAGAAAGATATCGGAACAATTCTCGGACCTGGGGAAACTTCGGTAGATGCCCGCCCGCAAGCCCGCTATATCTTTTCTATATCTTTCAAACCCTAAAAACGGGCGAGAAAACAATTCCCTGGGGAAATGTACAATCGCACCATGGTTACAGAATCTGCCTGGGATGATCTTCTCCCAAACGTGCGTGATGCGCTTCAGGCGATCAATGACGGGGCAACGGCGGACTCGCAGGAGTCGCTCATCTTGGAGTTCAAGGAGGACCCCGCTGCTCGAGGGGGAGGACAGGCGGAGAGGGAGCGGTTCGTCGACAAGTTGGTGGATGAGGCCGTCTGCATGGCGAACGGGGAAGCAGCCATGGGGTACATCGTGGTGGGTGTCGCCGACAAGGTTCCCGGGAGGGAAGCGTTTACGGGTACCAAACTGGATGAAGAAAAGATCACTCACCGGATCTTCGTCAAGACCAATCCCAACATGAACGTCCAGGTCACGACGTTGGATGCGTGGGGCGCAAGGCTCGTTGTTATTCACGTCCCTGAAGCGCGGGCGTTGTACACGCGTAGCGACGGCGCCGCGAAGAAACGCACCGCAGACGGCCAATTCTCCTGCAAGGAGATCACGGAAGAGGAGCGACGCGCTATCGACGCGGCACGTCGCAACCCGGACTACTCAAACGGACCAGCCGATATCTCGATAGACGACTTGCCGTTAGCGGTAGTTGACGAGGCACGCAGGATGCTCCGCCAACACCGCAGGACACGCGGCCTCGATGCTGCCGTCCCTCAGACCACAACGGGACTGTTGCGGGAACTTGGGCTTTTGCGTGACGACGGCAAACTTAAACGTGCCGGCGGAATTCTCCTGGCCAGTCCAGGGCCAACGGACGTGGTTGTGCGCCACCTTTGGCGGACGTTGCCGGGTGAGGAACCCCGGGCGACGTTGATTTCAGACCCGGTCCTGCTGGCACTGCCCCGCCTTCGCCGACTGATCACCGAAAACGGTGACACTGAGATTGAACGGGTCCAGTTTGACGACGGTGAAGAAGTTGCCATCAGCCGTTTTCCGGAACAAGCGGTTGATGAAGTTGTTGCGAATGCATTCATTCACCGCGACTGGCGACTGCCCGGCCCGGTGGTTGTCGAGCAGTCCAATCGAACGCTTAAAGTCACCTCCCCTGGCCCACTCCCGCCAGGTGTGACCCGGGACAAACTCCTATCTACGTCCTCGGTTCCGCGGAACAACCGGCTGATGGCGACAATGCGCACGCTGGGGTTGGCGGAAGAAAGCTCTCGTGGTTTTGACCGTATGTGGGCGACCATGCTCCGAACCGGACGCAGTGAGCCGGAGGTTATCGCAACCGATGTGAGCGTCCAAGTGATTCTGGCTGCACAAAAACCGGACGTGGACTTCATCAAGGGGCTGAGGCGGCTGTCGAAGCGTTACGGGGAGGTTGTCGTCGATAGTGTGGCGTCCTTGATTGTGTTGTGGCACCTCAACTCCGCAGCACTCATCACGGCAACGACCGCAGTGCAGAAAACCCAGCTCACATCGCTTGAGGTCAGGGAGCTCATGGACGACCTCGTGGACCGCGGCCTCCTCGATTCCGTAGCCGACGCAAACGAATGGACACTCAGCGGCGAGGCTCGGAAACTTCTCAACTTGGGCCAGGCCGGTGAACTGGCAACGGTAAGCATTCAGGAATGGATCGAAGCAAAGCTTCTCGACGGCGAAACCCTCCGGTCCGCCGACATCGCCGATCAAACTGGCGTCAGCGTTGCAGAGGCGGGCAGAATCCTGCGACACCTTCGAAGCCTCGGTAGGGCAAGGATTGATCCGGAAGGTCCCCCTCGTGGCCGCGGCACCCGCTGGATTCGCGCGTAAATACGCGCAGAAAACAATTCCGAAAGATATAGAAAGATATCGAAACAATTCGCTGACCTGCGGCAACTGGCAAAACGGCTCGTCCAAAAGCCCGCTATATCTTTTCTATATCTTTCACATCCCAAAAACGACCCCGAAAACAATTCCCTGGGGAAATGGCGTTCGGGGCGGAGGTCGCAGATAAGCAATGCCTGTTCACTACACTGCATAACCATGACTGAGGCGACCCCGCACCGCTATACGGCCGAGCTGGCCAATGAGATCGAGAAGAAGTGGCAGGCGTACTGGCGTGACAACCACACGTTTTACGCACCGAACCCGGTTGGTGATCTTGCTCCGCAAAGCCAGACCGAGCTGCCCAAGGACAAACTCAACGTTCAGGACATGTTCCCCTACCCATCGGGTGCGGGGCTGCACGTCGGCCACCCGCTGAGTTACATCGCCACGGATGTGTACGCGCGCTACAACCGCATGCTGGGCAAGAACGTGCTGCACACACTGGGTTATGACGCGTTTGGTCTGCCGGCAGAGCAGTACGCCATCCAGACCGGCACCCACCCGCGCACGACCACTGAGGCGAACATTGCCAACATGCGCCGCCAGCTGGCCATGTTGGGCCTCGGCCACGACCCGCGCCGCTCCGTTGCCACCACGGACCCGGAGTTTTATCGCTGGACGCAGTGGATCTTCCTGCAGATCTACAACGCCTGGTTCGACGAGGAGCAGCAGAAGGCCCGCCCGATCGAGGACCTCGTGCGCGACCTCATGTCCGGCGCTCGCCAGACCAAGGACGGCCGCAACTTCCGCGACCTGACCACCGAGGAGAAGCACAAGGCTATCGACGAGTTCCGCCTCGTCTACCTCTCCGACTCCATGGTCAACTGGTGCCCGGGCCTGGGCACCGTGCTGGCGAATGAGGAAGTCACCGCCGAGGGCCGTTCCGAGCGCGGCAACTACCCGGTCTTCCGTAAGCGCCTGCGCCAGTGGATGATGCGCATCACGGACTACTCCGACCGTCTGCTCGACGACCTTGACCTGCTCGAATGGCCGGAAAAGGTCAAGAGCATGCAGCGCAACTGGATCGGCCGGTCCCGCGGCGCAGAGGTCGTGTTCGAATCGCCCGCCGGCGACATCACCGTCTTCACCACCCGCCCCGACACCCTGTTCGGAGCGTCCTACGTGGTGCTCGCGCCCGAGCATTCGCTTGTCGACGACCTCGTGGCCGACTCCTACCCCACCGACGTCGACACCCGCTGGACCAACGGCGAAGCCACCCCGCGCGAAGCCGTCGACGCGTACCTGCGCTCCATCGCCGCCAAGTCTGATGTGGAACGCCAGGAAAACAAGGAAAAGACCGGCGTGTTCCTGGGCACCTACGCGGTCAACCCGGTCAACGGCGAGCAGGTCCCGATCTTCATCGCCGACTACGTGCTCACCGGCTACGGCACCGGCGCCATCATGGCGGTCCCGGCCCACGACGAGCGCGACTACGAGTTCGCCACCGTCTTCGGCCTGCCGATTACGCCTGTTCTCGACGGCGACGTGTCCGAAGCCGCCTTCACCGGCGACGCCACCCACATCAACTCCGCCAACGAATCCGGCCTGGACCTCAACGGTATGGGCAAGGAAGAGGCGATTGAAGCGGCCCTGGGGTGGGTCGTCGATAAGCAAAAGGGCTCCGAGAAAATCCAGTACAAACTGCGCGACTGGCTGTTCGCCCGCCAGCGCTACTGGGGCGAGCCATTCCCCATCGTGTACGACGAAAACGGCCAGGCGCACGGCCTGCCCGAGGACATGCTGCCCGTCGAATTGCCGCAGGTAGAGGACTACAACCCCGTCGCCTTCGACCCCGAAGACGCCGACTCCGAACCCGCCCCGCCGCTGGCCAAGGCCACCGACTGGGTCGAGGTCGAACTGGACCTGGGCCACGGCAAGCAGAAGTACTGGCGCGACACCAACGTCATGCCACAGTGGGCCGGCTCCTCCTGGTACCAACTGCGCTACATCGACCCGACCAACACGGATGCGCTGGTGGACATTGAGAACGAGCGCTACTGGACCGGCCCGCGCCCCGAGGAGCACGGCGCCAACGACCCCGGCGGCGTTGACCTGTACGTCGGCGGCGTCGAACACGCCGTGCTGCACCTGCTCTACGCGCGCTTCTGGCACAAGGTGCTTTACGACCTCGGCTTTGTCACCTCCAAGGAGCCCTACCGCCGCCTGTTCAACCAGGGTTACATCCAGGCCTACGCCTACACCGACTCCCGCGGCGTCTACGTCCCCGCGGCCGAGGTCGAGGAGAAGGACGGCAAGTTCTTCTACCAGGGCGAAGAGGTCAACCGCGAATACGGCAAGATGGGCAAGTCTCTGAAGAACTCCGTCGCACCCGACGAGGTTGTCGAGGACTACGGCGCTGACACCCTGCGCGTTTACGAAATGTCCATGGGCCCGCTCGACACCTCCCGCCCGTGGGCGACCAAGGACGTCGTCGGCGCACAACGCTTCCTGCAGCGCCTCTGGCGCCTGGTCGTGGATGAGGCCACCGGCGAGGTCACCGTGGTGGACGCTTCGTTGACGGAAGACGACCTCAAAGCCCTCCACCGCACCATCGCCGGCGTACGCGACGACTACGCCCACCTTCGCGACAACACCGTCGCCGCGAAACTCATCGAGTACGTCAACTACCTGACCAAGACCTACCCGTCGGGTGCGCCTCGCGACGCCGTCGAGCCGCTGGTCCAGATGGTCTCGCCGCTGGCCCCGCACATCGCCGAAGAACTCTGGTCCCTGCTCGGCCACCCCGAGACCATCACGTTCGAGCCGTTCCCGGAGTTCGCCGAGCAATGGCTTACCGACGACACCGTCGAGGTCCCCGTCCAAATCAACGGCAAAGTCAAGGCCCGCATCGACGTGGCCACCGACGCCTCTAAGGACGACCTCGAAGCCGCCGCCCTTGCCGACGACCGCGTCGCCGCCTTGGTGGACGGCAAGACCGTAGTCAAGGTGATCGCGATCCCTGGCCGCATGGTCAACCTCGTGGTCAAGTAGGGGTTCTGCTCGGGTTCTGCTGCCCTACCCTTTCTCATACCCTTCCCAAAAAAGTTCCCCGGATTCGGTCGAACCGGGGAACTTTTTTGTGCCCTGCCCGATCTGTCCTGGGCGTAGTGAATTTTCTTCTCCCGCCGGACGAAGAAAGTTCCCCGCCCGGGAACTATTTTGCCGGTGATGCCCAAAATGCCCGGCCTGCCTCACCCCGGGCGCCCCGCCGCCTCACCCCGACCCGCGGGCCCGGCCGCCTCACCCCGACCCGCGGGCCCGGCCCCACCGCCCCCCACCGCCCCGTCCGGCTGACAGATCACGGCGGAATCTGTCAGGCGTCGGTAAACGTGCAGGTCAGAAAACGTTCCTGACAGATTTTGCAAAGTTTGTCAGGAGGCGGCCCGGGCAGCGCCAACGTTCCGGCCCGGCGTCCCACCGCGCAGGGTTGTTAAACTCGGCTGGGCAAAACTGATACCTATCCGATGAAGGAATACATCAATGTCCACTCCGAACAATGACGGCTTCGAGCCGTATCCGCAGCATCCGCAAGGAAGCCACCCGGAGAACGACGGGGGTTACCCGAGCTACGACAGTTACGCCGACCCCGCCGACGCCGGCAACTACGCCGACCAAGCCGGCAACTACCAAAACGGCTACAGCGACTACAGCGCGTTTGAGGTCAATTCGGCGGCGTCGATGGCGGGCAACACGGCGTTGCGGTTCCATGGCCAGCAGTTGACGGACAACGTTCCGGGCGATGGTGTGAGCCCGCACCCGATTAACGACCCGGCGAATAACGGCTGGTCGCATGTGAAGGGCACTGGCAAGCTGAACATTTTGGAGGCGATCGGCTGGGGCTTCAAGACCGTGTTTGGCAACCCGAAGCTGTGGTTGCCGCTTGGCGTGGTGTACCTGCTGCTGAGCGTGGCGGTGCGGTTTGTGCCGACGGTGGGCACCTGGATTCAGGTGGGCGGCACGACGGTGTTCGGCCCGTGGATGATTGGTGCGGCGTTGCAGGCGACGCTGGCGCGCAACCTGAACTTCGGGGATGTGAAGTCGCCGACGTTTGGTAAGACGCTGGGCATGTCGGTGTTGTTGTCGGTCATCGCCATGCTTGGCATGACGGTGCTGCTGACGGCGCTGGGCATTGGTGCGTTTTCGGCGATCGATCCGACGATGATCCCGGAGAACCCGGAGGCGATCATGGATGACCCGGAGACGTTCTTTGCGGTGATGGGCCCGGTGATGGCGGCATTCGGCATTGGTTTGGTGGTGATGCTGCTGATCAGCCCGCTGTTTATGCTGCAGCCGTGGTTCGCGGGTGACAACAATGGCACGTTTGGCCAGGCGTTCACCGGCGGTTTCAAGGCGGGTGCGCGTAATTATGGCCGTCTGTTGGGCTTCGCGGTGTTGGCTGGTTTGATCAACCTCATTGGTGCGATCCCGTTTGGTCTTGGTTTGATTGTGACCCTGCCGGCGACGATGCTCGCGTTGGCGTACGCCTACCGGCAGATTTCGGCTGGTCCGGTGCCGCAGGAGCCTACAGCTTAACGACGACCCTTCCACCGCCCCGGCCCTCCAACAGGGCCTGGCCGGCTTCGATGACGCCATCCAATCCGATTGTTTCGGTGCGGATGGCGTTTGTGTTGAGGGAGGTGTCGAGGAGTGCCCAGGCTTCGTCGCGAAGGTCGTTGGGGGTGTCGACGGAGTTCACACCGACCAGTTGGACACCGCGCAGGATGAACGGCAGGACGGATGCGGGCAGGTCGTTGCCAGCGGCCATGCCGCATGCGGTGGCGACGCCGCCCCAGCGCAGTTGGGTGAGCGCATTGGCCAGGATGTCGGAGCCGACGGTGTCGATCACGCCGCCGAGGCGCGCCTTCTGCAGTGGTTTGCCTTTGCCGGTGAAGTCGGCGCGGTCGAGGATTTCGGTGGCGCCGAGTTCGCGCAGCCAGGTGCTGTGTTCGTCGATACGCCCGGTGAGCGCCCAGACCTCGTGGCCGCGCTCCGCGAGCAGCGACACGGCGATGGAACCGACGCCGCCGGTCGCCCCGGTGACCAGGATGGGGCCGTCCACGGAGTAGGAGGCGCGCTCGAACGCCGCGACGGAGAGTGCCGCGGTGTAGCCGGCGGTGCCGATGGCGGCGGCATCGTCGGCGGTGAAGCGGGATGGGACGCGGGTGATGTGGGTGTCGTCGATACGCACGCGCGGGGTGTAGCCGCCGTGACGGCGCTCCCCCAGCCCGCGGCCGTTCACCGTGACCAGCGTGCCGTCTTCGAGGGTGCCCACCGCGTCGATGCCGGGGACGCGCGGCAGTTCGCGCAGGACACCGCGGTTGCCGGACAGTGCCATTGCGTCTTTGTAGTTCAGCGACGAGTGCGAGACGTTGATCAGCGTGTCGCCTTCGCCGGCGTATTCATCGCGGGTTTCTACGATCTCGGGGCCATTGTCAGTAACCAGCAAGGTGCTATTCATGGTCGCCAGCCTAACATGCGTCTACCGTGGGGCGGGTGAATACGACCAGAAGTACACCGGCAACGGTCGCCGCGGCAGTGGTGACTGTCGTTGTCGTGCTTGCGTTTACGGTGGGTAAGGCGTTCGTGTCGATCCCGGGAGTGTGGGCGGCGGAGTCGCACCAGATCAGTCAGATCCGGCTGAATCCGTTGCAGACGTTCACGTATGCGCGGGGGTGGTGGGGTCCGTGGCTGAACTTGTTTGGCAACATTGCGCTGTTCATTCCGGTGGGGTTCGTGGCGTATCGGGGCTCGATCGTGAGGGCGCTCGCGGCAGGCACGCTGTTCAGCCTGGGCATCGAGACGGCGCAGTATCTGGGTGGGTGGGGGTATAGCGATACGGACGATGTCATCTGCAACGCGGCGGGTGCGTTGTTGGGGGCGGTGTGGGCGAGGGTGTCGTCGCAAAGCAATACTGTGTTGTGGGTGATCGCTGCGGTTGGGGTGGTTCTCCTGACGGTGTATGCGGCGCTAGGGTTGAGCGCATGAGTGAGCGTGGTTGGTTTACCCGACGGGTGTTTCCGGATGGCAACGAGCCGGATCCGCGTTTCACCTTGGCTAACGAGCGCACGTTCCTCGCGTGGACGCGTACTGCGCTCGCGTTTTTGGCGGGCGGGATTGCGTTGGAGGCGTTTGAGCTTCCGCGTATCGACGACACCGTGCGCTCCATCGCCGCCGCCACCATCATCGTGATCTCAATGGCTATTTCTGCAGGTGCTGCGGTGCGTTGGGTACGGATCGAACGCGCCTTGCGCCACGGCAAACCAATCCCGGCGCCGGCGATCGTGCCGATTTTGGGCATCGGTGTGTTCGTCGCCGCAGTGGTGGTCGGGGTGAGCCTGCTGTGAGCATCGTCGTTGCGGACCCCGGCCTGCAGCCGGAGCGCACCGCGATGAGCTGGACGCGCACCGGGCTGGCGATGCTGGTGTGCGCGGCGACGCTGCTGCGCTGGGCGGACGCTTACCCGGAACTGATCATGTTTGCGGTGTGCGCGTTGTCGCTTGGCGCGGTGGCGATCGGGCTGCTGAACCGCCGGCTGTACAGGCGCGACGCATTTGCTCTTGCCGACGAGCGCAGCGCCCCGAACACCGCCCCCATCGCCATTCTCACCGCGATGATGCTGGGCATTGCCGTGGTGGGGCTCTACCTGGTGCTCGCCTGAGTTAACCGGGCGGGGCCAACCGGGCGGGGTCTAGACCTAGCCTTCGTAGTAGGCGCGGTGGAGGTGCATCATGGCGCGGCCTTCGTCGGAAAGCCCGGAGCGGCCCGGTTCGTACTCTTCGACGACGCAGAAGCCGTAAAGCCACGGGATGTAGTCGTCGATGTCGGGGTTGGGCTGGGGCTCGCCGATGAACCAGTCGACGGTGGCGCGCCACAGGTCTGCGCCCATGACGGATTCGAAGAAGCGGCGCAGGTTGTCGGCGTTGGCGGCGACGGCGTCGTCGCTGCTGAGGAAGGTCAGGCCCGCTTTGGTGGGGGTGAGGATTTCGTGGCGCTTCTTTAACAGGCCGGCGTCGAGAAGAAAATCGACGACGGTACCCGGGAACGGCAGCGCTGTGATGTCGCGGATCTCGCGGGATACCTCGGGGGTTAGCTCGCCCACGTTGTAGGGCACGCTGGCGATGAACAGGCTGATCAGGTCGCCGAACACCAAGGTCAGGGAGTTGGGGGCTTCGAGGTCATCGGTGTCGTCGAGAAGCCCTTCGAGCCCTGGCAATCCAGCGAAGCCGGGCAGGCTGGCCAGTTCGGCGAGTTCGGGGAAATCGGTGCCTTCGCCGAGGACGGAGTTGAAGAAGTCGGTCACTGCCGAGATCATCGCCGGGTTGCGCTCCGGGTGGGGGTCCACGTCCAGGATTTCGCGCAGGCCGGGCTGGGAGTTGATGAAGTTGTCAAAGCGCTCCGCCAGGCCTAGACCCTCGGATTCGGCGGCGGCCATCTCGTCGAAAAACTGCTCCTCGGCGACGTTGGCCATGCGGGAGGCGACCGTGACCGGGTCGGCGAAGGTCAGCCGGTCCAGCATGCGCTCCGGCGGCATGACCGGCAGGAAGCTAAACAGCAAGGTGACGGTGTCCACGTCGGGTTCGATACCGGCGGCGAGCAGGCGGGCCTGGCGGCGGAACTCGGTCATCATGGCGGGGCCGTTGCAGGCTTCGATGACGTCGGGGCCGGCGGCGTCGACAAGCATCGGCGTTGGCGCATCGATGTGGGAGGGGCCGAGGACTTCGACGTGGATGGACCAGTCGGCCGCCGCGTCGTAAATGTAGGTCATCGGCTCCATCTCAGCGACCGTGATGGTGTCTTCGTGCTGCTCACCCGCACCGGGGCTTTCGGCGTATACCTCACGTTGCGTGCCGTGCTTGCCCACGAACAGGTGCGAGGACGCGCCGGAGAACCCGAGGGATGCGTCGATGACCTCGGCGAGCGCGCCGAGCGTCATGTCGGGGTCAACGTTGAAGCAACGTGAGATTTCCGGCGAAGAGTCTTCGACGGTGATCAGCACTGAGACAGTCATACCGGAAACAATACGGACTTTTGCTACACGACGAACAACAGCGCGCACACCACCGACGTGACCATGCCCGCTGCCAACGGCACGAGGGTGCGGCGCACCACGTCAACCGGGTTCACGTTCAGTGCGCCAGCGACGATGAGCACCGCAGCGTTGACCGGGGAAGCCTGGCGCATGGTGTTGGAGGCGGCCCAAATGGAGGTGAGCATCTGCGGGGCGGACACGGCGGAGTCTGCGGCGATGCCCGGCACCATTTCGGAGAACGCGAAGTACGGGGCCACGCCGGAGCCGGTGAGCATTGCCATGACAGAGGTGGCGATGACGAACACCAGCACCATCAGGATCGCAGCACCCGAGGACGCCTGGGCGAGACTGGTCAGGCCCTCGATAACGCCCATCTGGGTGATGCCTTCCACCAGGATGGCGGCGGCGACGATCAGCGACACCACGCCTGCGGCGCCCTCGCCGAGGCCCTTGAAGAAGTCCTGGAGGGAATCCGCGGCGTAGTTCACGTCGCGCAGACGGATCGCCTCGATGATCATGGTCAGCATGAGCGACACGACGGTCACGGGGAGAATGCCGGCCTCGAAACCGACGATGTCCAGGCGGTTCAGGATTGCGGAGACGATGATCAGCAGCAGCGGCATCAGCGGCAAGATGGCGTAGAAGCCCGGCAGGCCCTCGGCGCGCTCCATGGCTTCGTGGATGCGGCGGTCGGACTCTTCGTGCTTCGCGGCCTCCAGGTCAGCCTCGCCTGCGGCGGCACCGGCTTTGACCAGGTCCTTCTTGTCGCAGCGGTGCTGCCACCACATGTGCACAAACGCGATGACGATCAGGCCCGGGATGGTGGCCTTAGCCACGTTGCCAAAGGTGAACTCGGTGACCGTCATGCCGGTCAGGTCAGCGGCCTGAATCAGGCCCGCCTCCAGCGGGGACGGGGCAATAGTGGAGGCCGTAGCGACGATCGCACCCACCGTCAGCGGTGTGAGACCCGCAGCGATCAACGCCGGCATGAGCGTGGCCACGAGCAACAGCGCCAACGCACTGGCAGAGGGCACCACGAACGACAGCAGCGTCGCCACCAAGTAGCCGATGGGTACGAGCCAGTAGGAGCCGTTGAAGCGACGCAGCGGGCTGGAGAGCGCCACCACGGTTTTCGCGTCGGCGCCGATGTGGCGCATGTAGCCGACGAAACCGAACAGCACCATAATTGCCATGCCGGTGCCGGCGAAACGGGACTTGAACAGGGCCTCGATGATGAGCAACTCGTCGTAGAAGGCGTTGCCGGAAGATTCGAACTCGGTTGAGGCGTAGTCGATGCGGCCGGTTGCGGCGGCGATCATGAGCAGCAGCACACCGACTGCGAAAATGGCGGAGGCGGCGTGGACTTTTTTGTAAATGAAGTAGCCGACGGCAGCGACGGCCAAGACAGCAATCAGAATATATAGCACTATCCGATTATTGCGCTGTTACCGCATGTCTGCACGGTAAGTGGCCTATATGTGGGCAAGATCTCCCCGGTTCGTGTTACTCGGGAAGACCACCCAACACCAGCACGTGGGTGAAATGCTCGGAACGGTTCTCCAAACCGAGCGTGCGCTCACCCGGACCAATGAGCATGTGGGAGTGAGAGACCACCGAGGAGCGGTTGACCTCGATATCGCCGTCGCAGGCAATGATGGCGTACTCGAAGTCAGGGTTGAGCGTCATCGCAAGTTCAGCGTCCGTGGCAAGCGTCATCTGCGCTGCGACACACGGCGTGAGCGTCTCAATTTCTCCTTTGCGGCCGAACATTTCACCGATGAACACGTACGCCTCGCCGGCGGTTCGAGTGGTCACGGTACGCAGCGGAAACGCCTCAGGTTCGGCGATTTGCTGGCGGGCGGGCAACGCATCTGCCTCGATGAACATCTGCCCTTGAGGGCGGTCCAAATCGTCGCCGGTACGCAGCGAGCCGTTATGGCGCCAGGTCAGGCTGGCCAAGCCAACTGGCGCGTCATGCGGGCCGCTGAGCCCCAGTAAGCAGGTACTGGCGCGCCAGGGCCCAGTATGCAGCTCGATGAAAGTCATACGGGACACACTAGATGATGCGACGCTGCCGAGCTTGCTC
>NZ_KV789319.1:0-20760 GCF_001807545.1 Corynebacterium sp. HMSC08F01
TCACCGTCCACCGGAATCATGACACCCCAATGTACCCACTAATCGCATTGCCTGGCCATTGGAAGAGAAGCAGAGCCAGCAGAACGATCCAAATAACTGATCCCAGGCTGAAAGAAGCAGCCAGAGTTGCGCCAACCATTAAGACTGGAATCGTAAATTCCAAACCACCGAAAATGATGGCCGGGGTGATCCACTTCTGCCGTTGTTCTAACGGAACCGGGCTCAATGGATTGTCGTTTGAGAAGGCAGTTCCTTCATCTTTCGTAGTCATTATTCGCACCTAGCCTTGTGCTTCGGCAGCGGTGTACCCGTAGATTTCCGCTGCATCCTCCGCCGAGATGAAACCGTTTGCAATGTCTTCTTCGACGGCGGAATGCTCACGTTTCCGTGGGTCGCCGTAACCGGCGCCATTGCCTGTGCGAATTCGGATGACATCCCCCTGGTTGACTACTTCGTTTGAAACGACAGCGCCACGGATCCGTTCACCATTTGCCCGAATGATCTCAATTAGGTTGCTTGACCCTTCGTGCCCGCCGTTCAGAGCCCAAGGCTTGTTGATCGACCGGGTGTAGGCAGCAGTCACGAAGCAGTTATCTCCACGCACTTCGTAGTCCAGAACGATGCCCTTTCCTCCTCTGAATTGGCCTTCGCCACCAGGCGCATCGTTAAGGCGGAGCTGATTCACGTACAGCCCGTAACGCAGCTCCGCGATTTCTGCAGGGCAGTTGTACGTCTCACCGTGGAATCCGGAGAAGATCGCGGAGTTACCATCGGCTTTCGCACTGCCACCCCATCCACCAATTTGGGGCTCAACGATTGTGAAGTGTTTGCCAGTGTCTGGGTGCACGCCACCGATGAACGTGCCACAGATGCTGGCGAAGTGTCCCGCGGGCAGCTGCCCTTCTACGGCTGGGGCGAGGCAACGCCAGATGAGGTCGAAAAGCCGAACCTCCACCTCGTAATAGATGGAGAATGCAGCAGGTTCCTGCGCATCGAAAACGGTTCCCGGAGTTGTCAGCAGTTCGATAGGGCGGAAGCTGCCTGCATTTGCTGGCCCGTAAGGGTCAGTGAGCGATTTGAAGATCATCTGGGTGGCAACCATGCAACCATCGACGTTGCAATTGTTCGGACCAGAATCCTGATCTGGGTTATCCCGCAGGTCAACGACGAAACGATCGTCGGTAATCTCGATTGCAACGCGGTAAACCTCACCGCTGTCCTGTTCTTCCTCAAGCTCAAACCTGCCCTTAGGAAGTTCGGACAGTCCCTTTCGCGCAATTCGCTCGCCGTGCTCCATGAACTCATCGAGCGCGACCTCGAACGTGTCCACCCCGTACTTCAACGCAAGGGTTTCAATACGGTTTGCGCCAATTCGCACCGCTGCGACTGCCGACCACAGATCTCCCAGCAGGGTCTCTGGGAGACGCGAATTAACCTCGATCACTTTCAGCAGTGGCGTAATTGGCTCTCCAGCGGAGAAGAGCTTGACGGCCGGGAGACGGATTCCTTCTTGGAAAATCTCGGTGGCGACTGCAGAGACGCCGCCAGGAGTCATTCCCGACAGGTCTGGCCAGTGCGCAATGTTGGCGGTCCATGCGATGAGACGACCTTCCGCGAACACAGGCATTGCAAGGACGACGTCGTTTAGGTGCGTGACTCCGCCATAGAAGGGGTCGTTCGTCACAAAGATGTCGCCCTCTTGCAGGTCATCTTCACCGTTGATTTCCAAGATTCGCTGGATCGCCTTATCCAGCACTCCAATGAATGCGGGGATCCCGGCGCCTGACGATGCCAGTTGACCAGATCGATCAGTGATTCCGGTGCCCATGTCGAGCACTTCATAGATGATCGGGCTCATAGCGGTTTTCTGCATCGCGACGAACATTTCGTCAGCGATAGCTTGCAGGCTGCTCTGAATGATTTCCAGGGTGAACGGGTCGGTCTTAGGCATTGGTGTTCTCCTCCTGCTCGATTTCGACGTGAAGATTTCCGTAGTTATCCACTTCGACCAAGCAACGTGGCGGAACTACAGCAGTGGTTCCACGGAATTCGACGATTGCTGGTCCTGCAAACTGCATGCCGGGCTCTAGTAGGTCAGCGTTGTAAATGTCGGTCGTGCATGTGCCGTGTTCAAGGAAGTCGACGTCGCGTTTGCCCTTGGACGCGTCGACAATTGCTGCACCGGTGGTAGACAGCTCTCGCGGGGCAAGCTTGCCGACATCCGCCATTGCGATGAGGTGCAACCCGACGAACTCGACCGGTGCATCAAGTCGATACGTGTATTCCTTCTCGTACTCCGCGTGGAAGTCTTGAATGAGCCGCTCAATTGCTTCTGCATCAATCGATCCGCTGCTGATTTCAACCTCAACTGAGTGCTCCTGGTTTGCGTACCGCATCTCCGCAAACCTGAGGAACGAAACTGAAGCACGATCGACACCGTCCTGCTCAAACTCTTCACGCATTTCGGATTCTGCGGCAGACACGAGAGCATCAACCTTCGAGGCCTGGTCTGCGTTCAGCGAGAACAGGTTCGTCATAAAGAGGTCACGACGAAGATCTCCCATCAACATGCCCCAAGCACTGAATACCTCTGCAGCAGTTGGAACGATTACCTTCCCCATACCGAGTTCTCGAGCCAGATCGCAAGCGTGCATCGCACCACCGCCACCGAACGCCACAAGTGTGAAGTCACGTGGATCATGGCCGCGATTAAGTGAAACAAGCTTGAGCGCATTGATCATGTTGTTGTTGGCGATTCGCACGATTCCACGTGCTACTTCCTCATTCGTAAGATCGAGTTGCTCTGCCAACGACGTCAGACTCTTGTCCACTGCTTCCATGTCAGCGGTGAGTTCGCCACCGACGAAGTAGTTCGGATTGATTCTTCCGAGCGCGAGGTTCGCATCAGTCGTTGTAGCGTTTTCTCCACCACGGCCGTACGCTGCAGGACCGGGTGTCGATCCTGCGGACTGCGGGCCGACATGGAGCTTCTTAAACTCGTCTACCCACCCGATCGACCCGCCACCATTACCGATCTCGACGAGATCGATAACCGGGACCATAATCGGATACCCTGCGGAGGTTCTGGAGCGTTCAATCCAATAATCGGTCTTTACAGTCACAAGGCCGTCTTTGATCAGCGAGCACTTCGCGGTGGTCCCGCCAATGTCCAACGCGAGGATATTCGGTTCTCCGACAAGGGATCCGAGCGCCGCCGCGCCGAGGAAACCACTTGCTGGGCCGGATTCCACCATGGTGATCGGGATTTCCTTAGTATGGCTGATCTTGTCCACACCGCCGTTGGACTGCATGACGTAAAGGTTGCCGTCGAAACCTGCAGACTCAAGCCCCTCTTCAAGGCGAGTCAAGTACTTCTCGGCTGTCGGCTGCACGAATGCCGACAAAACGGCTGTCGACGAACGCTCGTACTCACGCCACTCACGCGTGATCTGGTGCGATGCCACGACGGTTCCCGTCGGCCAGAGGCGCTTGAGTTCCTCCGCAGCAGCAATCTCGTGCCGGGGGTCTGCGTAGGAGTGAAGGAAACAGATTGCGACCGCTTCAATACCGTCTCGCTCCAGCTTTTCCACGATCTCTGGAAGTACCGAAAGATCAAGCGGCACGCGCTCTTCCCCCGCCGGAGTCAATCGGCCAGGCACTTCGAAACGGTGCTTTCGAGGTACGAAAACTTCTGGCTTCGAGTAGTGGAGGTTGAAGAAATCCGGTCTGTTGCCCCTTGCGATCTCGAGGACGTCACGGAAGCCTTCCGTGGTGATAAGCGCAGTTTTCGCACCCTTACGCTCCGTAAGCGCGTTGATGACCACCGTACTTCCGTGTGCAAGCGTCGTCGCTGTCTTCAGATCTACACCGGATTTCTCGATGACGTTGAGCACGCCCTGCTCGAAACGAGGTGGAGTGGTATCCGACTTCGCGGTGAAGGTACGTTGTTCCCCGGACTCAGCGTCTATCGAAAACGCCACCAAGTCAGTAAAGGTTCCGCCCACATCGGTCGCGATGCGAAGCGTTGACTGATTCTCCATGTGTGACTCCGTTCACTCGACTCAATGACTTGTGAAGCGAGACTAGCCACATTCGGATGAAAATTGTGCAAATCAGTAAATAATATTCTCGAATCGAGTTCGGGTTTGTTCCTAAGCTCCGTTTCCGCGCACGGCCCTCTTGCTCCCACACGCCACGCATCGCTTAACGACGACCACCCACCCGGCCCCGCGCCCCTTGCCCGCCGCGCCTGTACCCGTCCCGCCACGCGCCCGCCCCTCGTACCCGCGCCCCGGCACGCCCCACCTACCCCTCTTTCCGTTCATATGCAGGGCTCGATATGCGTAATCCCTGGTCACAGCGTTTCGGCTCGAATCGCCCGATTTTTCCGAAAACGCCCTCACCTGCAGTTACGCATATCGAGCCCTGCACATGAACAAATCCGCCGCGCCGCACCCGCGCCGCACGCGCGCAGGCGCCCTACGCCAGCGCGTCCCAGAGCGCCGTGTTGGTTTCCTGCCAGAGGGGTTTGGCCCAGTCGCCGAAGTCGCGGTCCGTGAGCACCACGCAGGCCTGGTCGCCGGCGACCCACAGGTAGGTGCCGGCCATGCCGAAGTGGCCGACGGTGTCGGCGGGCATGCCGTTGCCGGTCCAGTGCGGGGACTTCTCCCCCTTGATCTCAAAGCCGAGGCCCCACGGGCAGGGCTTTTGCATGCCGTAGCCGGGGACGACGCCGCGCAGGTCACCGAACTGATTCGTAAACGCCTCGCGCACCGTCGAGGGATCAAGCAACCGCGGCTCGAGCAGCTCGGCGGCAAAGCGCGAAAGGTCCGCGACGGTGGAGCGCCCGCCGTGGCCCGCCGAGCCGTAGATCTCGGTGTCGGTCATCCCAAGTGGTTCGAAGACGCCTTCGCGGGCGTAGTCGGCAAACGTGATGCCGGTGGTTTCCTCGACGATGTCGGCGAGGATTTCGTAACCGGCGGACGAGTAGATGCGGCGCTCCCCCGGTGCCTTTTGCGGTTCGCGGGAGTCGAAGCCGACGCCAGCTGCGTGCGAGAGGAGGTGGCGGATGGTGGCGTTTTCGGGGCGGGCGTCGTCGTCAAGCGAAAAAGCTCCTTCCTCAACCGCGAGGAGCACGGCGTACGCGGAGAGGAGTTTGGTCACGCTGGCCAGTTCGAAGATGCGCGTGGTGTCGCCGAACGACGCCTCTTGCTTACCGACGAGCGCGCCCGCCACATTGTCAACCGGCCAATCCTGGAAAAACTTCTCGAGCTGCATGGCCCCACCCTACGTGGCGAGTCATCGATACGGCCGGACATCCAGACTCGCGGTGTGGTCGACTTCTCCCATCCGCGTGTTCCACACATGCCGACGTTTCTTCTGCGCATCCAAGCCCGGCTGGATCTTCGACTGAAATCCAGGATCAGAGTCGTTGCGGGGAACGAACCAACTGGCTGTTTCAATCCGCGCGACTGCCTTTGGGTCGGCTACGTGCAAATCGTGCACGGTATCTACAACCGGACCCATGTCACTATCGTGCGACGCCAAAATTACTAGATCAATATCTGGACGCTGAGCAGCTAGCAATGTAGCGAGTCCCACCATCAGATCGACACCTTTCTCTTCAGGTGGTCCCGCCAACGTCTTCTTTCCATTGACATCCATGATCGGCTTACCTCGGCCATCGCGCTGGTACCGATATTTGAGCGGACGTAGGGTCACCTCGACTCCATCCGATTCCCAATTCCGTTTCTGATCCTGGTTTCGCCGATAGGCATCGGGATCATGAATCGAACTTGGTAAACCTCGAAAGACTTTCACCGAATCAAGTGTCGCAGGGGGCGTAGTGGAGTTGGCCGCGTTTCGAGCTGCAATAAGTCTCTTGGCAAAGGCTGCTGGGTCGAGCAACGCTTCATGAAGCCCGACGCCGTCATCGCGTGAAAAGACTTCCCAGCCTGTGATGTGCACATTCTGATAGTCGATAAGTACGACAGCATTTAAAGTGCTGCTCCCCCTCCGCTTTGGCATGAGCGACGGTGACGCGTTAATCATCTGATCCCCCCGGAATTTAAAAACCCCGCCAATCCGTAGATAGCGGGGAACTATGTGAGCGAGTATACCGTTTTGGGTTCGTCAGTCAACCCTTTCGGCTATCCAACCTAAAACGGCAGCGCAGGCAGCGTGACGCCGGGGATCATGCCCGCCGCGCCGGCACCGACGGCACCGAGTACGCCGAGCAGCGCCACGACAATCAGTGCGATGTGGTTCGGGGCGAGGCCCAGGCTTATCGACGACGGCGCCACCGGCACGACCCTATTCACATCCTTGCCGCAATCCGCGTAGCGCTGCGCGGTGTACGAGGCGGCGTTGGCAAGGTAGGCGGCCTCCGAGTGGCTAAACGGACTGTCGGCGGTGACGGTCAACCCCTTCGAGGAGTGCTTCAGGTCGTCGAGGACCAGCGCGCTTGAGGTGTGGGTAACGCCGGGTTCCCAAAGTTTAGCGTCGTCGATTTGGGTGAGCGTGCCCCAACCGTTCTCGCCGATGCCAGCACGCAGCTCGGACTGCTTCTTCTCCCACAGGGCAAGTGCGTCGGTGCGGGAGCCGTTGAAGAAGATGAGGTCGTCGCCAAGCACACCCGCCGCGAGCGCCGGGACCTGGTCGGCGTTGTACTCGATCGAGCATTTACCAGGGTCGCCCGTCGCTGCAACGGCAACCGGCACCGTAGCGGCACCAACAGCAGCAGAAACAACAACCAGCGAGCAAACTGCCGCAGACGCCAAAGACTTACGCATAGCCAGAAACTCTAGACCACGATCGACTACTGCGCCCAGGAAATCCGCACGTCAAAATCCTCCTGTTCGGTGCCCTTCACAAGTGCGGCGATGTGGCTGCGTACGAGGTGTTCGGTGCGCTCCCGCGCGCGGTCGAGAAGCCCCTGCGACACGGCCTTGTCGCGCGCGGTGTCCTCTTGGCCGGCGATGAAGGTGGTGACGTCGTCGACACGAATTTGGTTAATGGGGTTCATCGACTGGTCGTAGACCTGCACGCTGTCGGCGTTGATGTGGGCGCTGAGTACTTCCACGGGCGGCAGCACCACATCAATAGCGCCAGAGCCGACCGTAACGTCGATGGCGGATGTGTCGCGGATGCCGGCGGTGACGCGGCCGTCGTAAGTAACAAGGAAGTTGCGGCCCGTAAACGGCACGCGCAGTCCGAGGACCTCGAGGCCTTTCTGGTCGAACTTGCCTACGTCGGAGAAGACGTATTCCTCCACGGAGAGTTCGGCGATGTCTTCGAACGACGCCCCGATGGTGGTGGAGTCCACCCGCGTCTCCCCCATCCCGATTACGGCTGGGCGCAGCATGACAAGCAGCAACCCTGCCACGGCCAACACGGCGATGACTGAGGTAATGACGGAGGTCACAACGACGCCACCGCGGCGGGGCTGGCGCGGCGAGAGGTGTAATTCTTGGGCGGTACTCACATCTGGTGATCTTAATTGCACCCCATATTCGGATGGTTTGTACACTCGTTGGAACCTTTGGGCGTACGCGGCTGAAGGATGTATCTGGCCACCGCACGGAAGAGATAACGATGACCGGTTCCACGCGTATCGACGAAACCCGCGCCGACAAGCAGCGCGAACAAAAACAAGACAAACAGAACCAGCACGACGGCATGACCGGCTTCCTCGGCTGGATCGAGCGAATAGGCAACAAGCTGCCGGACCCGTTCTGGCTGTTTGTCATTTTGAGTGGCGTTGTTGTCGTCTCCTCATGGATTGCCAGCAAGGCGGGCTTGTCCGCCATCGACCCCGCTTCCGGCGAAGAGATCCATGTAGAAAGCCTGCTGACCGGCGAGAACATCTCGCGCATGGTCACGGATGCGGTGGAGAACTTCATCGCGTTCCCGCCACTCGGTGTGATCCTGGCGGTGATGCTTGGTGTCGCCGTGGCGGAGCAGACCGGTTTGCTGGCGGCGATGGTGCGCGCGATGGTGGATCGGGTCAGCGGCAAGATGCTGACGTTCATGGTCGCGCTTGCGGGCGTGACTGGTTCGATCGCCTCCGATGCGATTTACGTGATCATCATTCCGCTGGGCGCGATGGCCTTTCATGCGGTTGGGCGCTCGCCGGTGGTGGGTGCGATGGTGGCGTTCGCGGCGTCGTCGGCAGGCTTTAACTCCTCGCTGATCCTGAACATTACGGACTTGCTGCTCGCCGGCATTTCCACCTCGGCGGCACAACTTGTCGACGCCAACTATGAGGTCTCCCCTCTTGCCAACATCTTCTTCGTCATCCCGTCCGCCATTGTGCTGGCGCTGGTGATCACTGCGGTGACGGAGTTTTATGTGGAGAAGAAGGCGCAAGCGCTTATCGACGACGACCACATCGACGAAGACGAACTCCAAATCAACGACTCCGCCCAGCCGGACGATTCCCACCTGACCGACGACGATGACCTCTCGCTGACCCCACTGGAGCGCAAGGGCCTCGCGTGGGCCGGCGTGACCCTGGTGCTCGCGCTCGTCGCCTACTTCGTCCTGCTGCTGGTCCCGGCCTCCCCGTTCGCGCGTCCGGAGGAGGGCTTCATGGAGTCGCCGCTAATCCGCGCGATTGCCGTGCCGATCACCCTGATCTTCTTTGTCACCGGCCTGGTCTACGGCCTGATCGTAGGCACCATCAAGGAAGCCGCGGACCTGCCGAAGTTTATGGCCAAGGGCCTGGAGTCCATGCTGCCGATCTTGGTGCTGTTCTTCGCCGTCGCCCAGTTCCTGGCGTACTTCCAGTGGTCCAACCTGGGCCCCTGGACCGCGATCAAGGGCGCGGAGCTGCTGCAAGCGTGGGATCTGCCGAACGCGGTGCTGTTCCTGGCGTTTGTGGTGATGGTGGCACTGATCAACCTGTTCATCACCTCCGGCTCTGCCCAGTGGGCGCTGATGGCGCCGGTGGTGGTGCCGATGATGATGTACGTCAACGTCTCCCCCGAGGTCACCCAGATGCTGTTCCGTATCGGTGACTCCCCGTCGAACATCATCACCCCAATGTCGCCCTACTTCGCACTCGCCCTGACGTTCCTGCAGAAGTACTACAAGAAGGCCGGCGTGGGCACCCTGATGTCGCTCGCCCTGCCATACTCGCTGTGCATGCTGGCAGGCTGGTTCATCTTCTTCATGATCTGGTACTTCGCCGGCATCCCGCTCGGCCCCGGCTCCCCGATGGGCTACGAGGTATAGTCAGTACCGCACGACATTAAGCGCTGGGTGTTATGCCCAGCGCTTTTGCTTTGCGACGAGCGACCTACCGGTAGTACAGAGTTCAAGCCTATTCATCCGGATTTCGCTATGGCACAGCCAGATCTTTTCGGGACTGAGGACGATGACATTGATTTCACAATCTCGCGAGCGAGCGGAGACTAACCCCGCTCGCATCTCGCCGTCCCGGATTACGGTCGCGCGACTGCGCCGAGGCCTCACAAAAGCGGAGCTGGCTGCAGATCTCGACGTTGCCCCAGCAACCCTTTCTCGCTGGGAGAACGAAGGGCCACCGCCTTCCCGCACAGAGCCACTCCTCAAGCGCCTTGAATCAGCACTCGGCTTTACCGACGGCTACTTCCTCTCCGAGGAACTCGAGGTCCCATCGATGAACTCCACACTCTTTCGAGCCGGCAGCCGCGCAACACAGCGGCAGAAAAGCGTTGCAGTCGCATCCGGGGCAAACGCCTCCACGCTCTTGGCGTGGCTTCGCAGCAACTTCAACTTTCCAGAACCCAACCTCCCGGATCTGTCCGGATTTACGCCTGCGGAGGCAGCCCGCCACGCGCGTACGATCTGGCAGCTGGGCGATAGACCAGTTCCAAACTCGGTTCAGCTCGCCGAGTCGTTCGGCATCGCCGTCATGGGCCTTCCACCGGCAGCCTCTGCGGTGGATGCATTTTCCATGTGGGATGGCGAGCAGCCGTTTATTTTCCTCGCTCGGCGCCGCACGCCCGAAGGTGCCCGCTTCGATCTCGCGCACGAGTTGGGCCACCTGCTGCTCCACAGCAGCGACGAGCCACGTAGCGGAGCGCGCGAAGAGGATGAGGCCAATCAGTTCGCTGCCGACTTCCTCATCCCGCCCGGCATAGTTCACGCGCACCTCCGGCTGCACCCGAGCCTCGATGACATCCTCCGACTCAGAACCGCCTTGAAAGTGTCAGCCATGGCCATGCTTCGCGCCGCGCACCACCACGGCAAGCTCAGCGAGCGGGAATATCACTTCCACCTGACGACCCTCTCCGCGCGCGGTTTCCGCACCGACGAGCCGGGCAGCACACTGCAATACGAACGCTCCCGCGTCTTCGATTACGTGCTTTCCCCCGAAAGTGGCGCCAGCATCGCGAGCATCGCTGACGAAACACAGCTGCCGCCACAGGACCTGCACGCCCTCATGCTCAGCGCCCACCCCCACACGGTCTCGAGCGCTGCCTCGGCAACCAGCGCCCCGGCCCGCCCAACACTTCGCGTAGTGCGATGAACTACACAACGATCCATGCACCCGCCACCGTTTCCCCTCAGACCATGAGTAAGAGGTGATTCTCAGTGGCAGATAGAAGCTGGGATGCTCGTAGCAACCACAAGCGCGAACCTCACCCGTTGCAAAATGAACCCGCCTACGAGCGAGCCACCGACCCCCGCCAAGCGGTGCGCGATGCCCTCGACGAGCAGATGCGGCCCCGCCCCACCACAATGTGGCAAGCGTTCTGGGACGGCTTCAGGCGCGCGTAGCCGGCCGATGCCTCGCGCCTACCTCCCGTAAAGCGACGCCAAAAGGAGCTGCACAAGCAGGTGCACCGTGGTGACGGATGCATGACGACCAACCTGCTCATCAAACTCCTCGATCGATGCGTACTCAGTGCCTACTTTGCGGCTTGCCCGTGATACCGCTTGCTGTATCTGCTCCATCGTGAATTTCGGCTTCGCGGTTTTAGTGAATGTTGGCCAATACGTTTTCAGCGCCGCTTCGACCTCTTTCTGCGAGCGCACCCCCTTTGCTTCGGCGTAGTGAAGAAGCAGCCACACCTCAAAGGCGGGAACGCTGAACGCCACGCCTCTGTCCTTTCGCTCGGCTGCCCATCGGAATACCTCGCCGAGCTGCTCTGGTGTGGCAGCGTCCTCGTCAAGCACCACCCAGGCTTGGTCACCTGGCTGCAAGTCCTTAGACCGCTTAAGTTGGGCCAACCAGTCGTCTGCCGTTCTTAGCAGCGCAGGAGGATCGGGCTTATCGCCTTGTCGCACTTCAACTTTGACCGATTTGTCCCGAAAGCAATCCATCTCAAAGTAGTTCTTTTCGGTCACGCCCTCGGTGACGATTAAGAACACTGCCTTGAGCGAGCGACTGTTTGCAGATGCGGCCTTCCCCCGGAACTTATTCCGCCGAGCGGACCGAACATTCCTACTATTCATCCGGGAACTCCAGCGGTTTGATCAACGGCACTCCGCCGAAGCGACCGTTCAGGTAACTCTTCCTCAGGTCGGTTACCTTTCGTGGCCCCTTGAAGTCCGAAAGCACGCTGGCTTGTGTCTGGCCAAAGCGGTCCTTTTCGATCACCCAGATTTCATCGCGCCGAAGAAACTCTGGGTCCATGAGCAGAAGGTCATGCGTGGTAAAAAGCAGCTGCACCCGACTGTCTTCATTCGAGTTTGCAAGAAAGCCGCCGATGAGTGCGCGCGAAAGCTCAGTATGAAAATTCCGGTCCAACTCATCCACGACGAGAACCGCCTCCGTACCAGCAGATGCCAGCTTTGAGAAAAAGCCCAACAGACGCGCTGCGGATTGCGTGCCATCAGACTCGTCTCGCCATTTCAAAGCTCGGCTTTGCCCTGGACCCGACGAGTGCATCAGGGAAATGCGTTCAGCACTCATCTCCCCGTCTTCCAGGCGTACGGTGAAGCGACCAGCAGGCAGCTCAACATCGATTGGGTTATCCGGATACTGGCGTAAGAGTTGGTCAATCTCTTTCCCACGCTCGGCGCTCATGCCTATCGACGACAACGGCACCGGCTCAGCCTGCACACCGGTGATTCCCGCATCAATCTGCGTGATCACTTCTTTCCAACCTTCGGAGAAGGACATCGTGCTGGATCTGTCAATCACACCTGCCGGGATAACCAGTACTGTCTGCAAGAACACAAGCACAACATCAAACAGACCCAACCGAAGTTCCTGCGGGAAACGAGAGAGGTTCGCTTCGCTCGCGAACGAGGCTAGCGGCACTTTTTCCGGCACTGATGCCAAAAGCGCGCGGGCCTGAACGACCTCAGTCGGATACACTGACTCCTTCTTATCCAGGAGCGGGAAATAAAACTCATCGCCACTGCGCTCGAAGATATCTACTTCGTCGCGCGAGCGGTACTGTGTTAACCGCTCCGCGACGACACGGTGTGCGTCATAGCGGAGGATGTACTCGTAGATAACATCGTCCACAGAAAACAGAATCTCGAAACTCGTTGGCTCCGCATCCGCCTCGGGCTTGAGTTTGAAAGGGTCATACGGCATCGACTCCGAAGGGCGTGGCGGATCTGTAACGATGTGTCGCAGGACGATCAGCGCACGTACAAACGTTGATTTACCGGCAGCGTTTGCACCAAACAGCGCCGCTACTGGATTCACCCGTTTGCCGTAACGACGTTTCAGCTCAGGGCAGCGCTCGCGATGGACCTGCTCCCGGGTGGCGACCATATTTATCGACGCAGGCGCATAAACCGAGCGAAAATTTCCGATAGTTAAATCGAGCAACACAGCAGTCCCCAACACAATTCCATTTGACACACTTTTCTTGCATCTTATGTGAAATTAGCTGATCCGAAGGTAGACTCGACCACCACATGAAACAAACACACATAAGTGTGTTCTGTCAGCGAACCTCTGAGAATCACATCACACGCTGAAGTAACGCTTTGTGCCCTCACAAAGGCGCGATTTAGCACTGCTACCCAGCACTCACTGAAACGCTACCGGAAAGCCATGCGACCGCGATCAGCTACGCGGTTGCAACAGTAGTGCCACTACACAGCCCAAAATCACCAGAGGTTGTGATTATCACGGCTACGGACTCAGCGGCCTAGAAGTATTCGACCGCAGAAAGAACAGAACTTTGAAGACACAATTCACCTCTGGGAAAGATCAATCGCAACATAGCCCGTAGAAACCACGCCCTCGCCAACTTCACGTTTAAACTCCCCCACTTCAGGCTCTCCCCTCTCAAGAATCTTGCGCGCCCAAACTGGCGCATCCGCACTCAGAAGCTTCTCGATTCTCGGGTTTAACCGCACCTTTCTCGCCGTCCCTGAACCAGCACTACTCTGAACGAAATGCGCGAGGTGCTCGAGAGGAAAATGGGAAGACACCAAATCGATGGGCGTGGGTTTCGCCAGAGTTGTCATCATGTTTTCGTCCAGACACAAAGAAATACCTGCAGGGGTTACCTCAGGAGCAAGATGTGGATATCCCAAAAGGCAGCACGAAGACCAACAGGTAACTGGAGCTGTATATCGTTTAGTCAAATCACAAGCCCCAAAAGGATTTCTATGCACTGTATTGCGAAATACGGGGACATCTTCGTTATATAAGAGCATGCCAGGGGTGAGTTTGCGACCGCGTACTCGTGACTGTGTTTTACACCAATAAATTAACTCTGCGTTTTTGGTGGCGTTCCAATATTCGTAGCGCCAAGTTCCGCTTCGCCACTGAAGGGATTTGGCTTGTAACACTAGATTAAGCCAGGAATTTGGAGAAAATTTGATAACTAGCTCAAGGTCCGCCTTTGAATGAAAACTCTCCAACTGTCGCGAATGAAGAATTGCACCAGCATTAAAGCCATTTACAAATCTATTTGCCGTCACCAACCTGCGGATAAAGTTGAGAGTTGTCGCTTCCTCGGCCATTCGAGCAGACTTGAGGTTCAGATTCTTATCCAACTCAAAACATCGCGACCGCAAGACATAAGCATCATTAATGGCGGCGGCAGAAATGCCCTTAAGTATTTCTGCATTCCGATCTTCAAATTCCTGCACGGTTGCCTACCTTCGAAAGAAGACGTTGTCCCGCAGCGCGTGGGCAATCTACCACTCGAGTGCTGAGAGCCCCTAACCCCTACGCCCCAATCTCCGCCGGTGTACACACCGGCACCTCGCGCATGAACGCCTCCGGCGCACCCTGCTGACGCAGTTTGATGCCGTTGTAGCACGCCTGCGTCATGCCCGTCCGCTTCGTGCCATCCGCCGGAATCTTGGCCCACTTGCCGTCCGTGTTCTTGAAGAACAGGATCCAGTCCGTACCCTTCGCACCCGCAACGGCCCACTTGCCGTCGCAGAAGTTCACGGTCGTACCGAAGCCTGCCGGCCACTCGGGCACAACCGCGTCAAACGCGCTTGGCGAGCACGAGTTCCCCGCCGGCTTCGCATTCTGCTTCGGCGCAAGCGCAGGCACCGACAGCGCCGACGCGATCGCCGCAAGCCCACCAAGCACCTGAGCATTCAGCGGCTCCGGCAGTTCCAGCCACCCCTGCTGCACCGCAACTGCCCCACCAATACCAACGGCCGCCAGGACACCCAGCGAGATGCCCACAATGGCGCCATTGCTTAACGACGACCCCTCATCCCCCGCCGTACCTTCTCCCCGAGCAACAGCGCTATCGCCTTGCGACGCACTACTTTCCGCAAACGCATACGGAGCAACAACAGCAGAGGTGGATACGGCGGCAGCGACGCCGAGAGCAAGCATCGGTTTCTTCATGTCGCCCACCCTACTCACCATCACCGCCTATGTCGCGGGAAATAGCGCAATTCCCCACACCCCAAGTGCAACCGACGCAGCAAGCAACAGCCACCACACAACCCCACGCGGCCGGCGAAACCACCGATCCGCCACAAGCCACACCACCGACGGGATGATCAGCGCCAGGCCCAAGAACGTCAGCGCACGCCAATCCTCAAAGCGTTGCGCTGTGAACATGAACACCACGCCCAACCCAATAAGGCCACCGGCAAGTGCGTGTGGACGAACCCCACCAATAGGAATAATCATAACCGCCACACTAACGCACAATTACCCGCATTGACCAGGCGATTTTGCACCTATAACAATCCACGCTATTGTTACATCTCGTTGCACAGCAATGAGCAACACAACAAAATATTCCTCCATAGCTCAGTTGGCAGAGCATTCGACTGTTAATCGAAGGGTCACTGGTTCGAGCCCAGTTGGAGGAGCAGCAAAACGCCCCGCTCTCCGCATGTGGGGCGTTTTGACGTTTAATGCTGAAAATCAGAGAGGGGTTAAGGCGGGTTAAGGCTCAAAAAGTGTGTCTGCTATCGGCGTGTCGCGGGGGTTAGATGTGGCTCTTTTGGAAGCCGATTGAGTGTCATCCCCTGCCCGCTGACATTAGAGCAGAGGAAGGCCGTCCGTGAGGAAGACATGCTCGCCCACACTCTAGATTTGGCCCCTGAGACTGCCCGGAGCAGCGCCTATAATACGGCCCAAAAGAATGCAGATACGCTTGAGAGCGACGCCCTAATCACTTTAAGGCTTCCAGAGCATCCAACCAAGCCGCTACCAGCACGCCACAGCGCGATATCTTGGCCTTCAGCTAATGCGGAGACTAGGATATGGAAATCATTGTTTCCGGATTTACATATAAATTCTAGCCCGCCAATACCACCAATAGGTCCGGCGGATACCACCTACTTAGACGAAGTCAGGATAAAAGACTCCCCACTCCGCCGTCACGAATCACAGCCATCGTTCGAAGCGTTCGCGCTAGTTTTTCCCAGTCATCCAAAGTCACTACTGCAATGCCATAATGTGCCCGATAATACTCAACGAGCTTCTTGCTGACAACGGTCTCATCCCGCTGGAAAAAAATATGTGGCACGTTGGAACTGCGGATGGTATTCAAATCGGATAACACCCGACGGATCTCGTCATCGTTTAGCGAATAGCCAATGAAAAGAACTTGATGGGTCGAGAATATGGATCGAAGAAATGGGCTAACCTCGGACCTATCGTACGCAGCACGATAATCGGATTCTGATAGAACTAGCCCAGCCAAACTGTCCTCAGCGCTCACCCCATCTCGATTATCATGCCCTAGACTTCCATGAATCTTCGCTATCAATGGGATTCCGCTCTTAAGCAAATCCCCCAAGGAAATATCCCGCCAATGCGGATACTCTTCTTCCATTTGAGTAGCTTTTCGGAGCAAGCGGCCTGAGTATGCCCAGACATTATAGCCTTGGCTTTCCTTTCGATCTGAGAGAAGAGCCCTTTCAATCAGATCGTCAAAATTCGTTGTAATGATGGTATTGGGGTTCAAGTCGACAAGTGCCTCATGCACCTGGTTCGGCTGTACCAAATCATCGGTGCTTCCATTAACTAAGCCTCGTATTGCTTCTACGATTTCTGCTGACCGTGTAGCGTCGTCCCTTAAATCGAAAAGAACTTCCTCTAGCCGAATAGGAAAATTCATCCCTCTAGATTCGGGTATCCCTAAGTCACCCTCCAGAAACTTTACCAAAGACTCCCAACCGGGTGGCTTCGCGCCTGAAGGCGAGCTGCATGCACTAGAGACGCCAGAACCGACAAAAACACCCAGTGGAACAGAGGGTTTGCTAAGAATTTCTTCAAATTCCTCAAAAACTTTCGTGTTACTCATCAGCTAAAGCCATCCGTCGCTTCCATTCCGCCGTAAGAATCGCTATATCAGACGCATATTTGTCCCTTTGCTTAAATTGCGAACCTGCAAGTCCATCTTGGCCAGATAGCTCACGAATGGGCGCGTGTACGGAATGCGATTTTGCGACCATCGAAAACATGTGAGGCATGATCCCAATAGCTGGTTCCCTTTTAACTTCGCCCGCCAGCAGTCCATCATTAATATGCAGGGATTCCACTACTGCACGAGCTCTATCTGGAATCTGCGCATTAAAAACCTCAAATGATTTAGTTGCTCGTCGCTCTCCCTTGGTCGATCTCGTCACATACTCTTGGCTGATGTAACCTAAAAATTGCACTCGCAGCCCTTGCCGTAAGCGTTCAGCCCACCACTCCCCTTCGAGGTCCGGTTTCACATTAACTGTTTTCTTTACACCTTCCATCGCCTCAGTCAGGGCAGCAAACCAAGATTCCAAGTTTGCAAAGGAATACAGACTAAACAAGTCAGGGGAAACGGGAGCAAGGAATGAGTCTGCCGCCAAAATTACAGATCGATTTGTGGGACCAAGACTCGGACCAAGATCAAAGAGTATGTAGTCCACATCAGGAACATTCGCTTGAATCTGATCAACCAATCTGGCGCACCAAAAGGTTGTATCGATCGCACCTGGGGATGCCAGCATAGTGTGTGGCCATTCGGCTGCCAAATGGTCATCCATCTGCGCAACAAATGGGTGGCCCGCAAACAGTCTGAAATTAAACCGTTCATTTTCGGCGAACTGAATCGAGTATTTTGAAGTTTCTGGCAACGGCCTTCTTTTGCTCAGAGGCTCAAGGTATGACCAAACCGTACCGCCGCTAGAATTCCGAAGGTCAGAATAGATTTGATCCCACTGGTCATCTTGAAGGAAATGTTGCGTGAGATTGCACTGTGGGTCAAGGTCAACTGCGACCACTTCATTTTCGACACCAAGCTGATGACCCAAATTTGCAAGCGCCGTTGTCTTACCTACTCCGCCTTTGTTGTTAAAAAATGCGCAGCTATGCGGTTTACTCATCTAAATAATCACCGACCGTATTTGTTCAAGAGGCAGGGCATCGGGTCCCGTTTTTAAAGTTTCCTGATGCATCTGAAACTCTATCAACTGTCGCCACTGTTCTTAATTAAATTACCCCGAGTTTCTAAATGTGCTCTCCACGTAAAACGGCCCAGAGCTTGTTCCGTTTGATTAGACGGGAGAATCTGGAACAGCTCACCCGACCGCATATACTGAGCAATTGTGACTCACGCTGATCCGAACATCGAAACAGTCGCCTCTCTGCACCTTGACGGCGACCGCTTTGAAGATTTCGGAATGCCCGCCTCAAACGCAAAAGAAGTAGCAGCGTTAGACGAGCTTCTCTACCAACTCATTGAACTTCGCTGGCGAGCAAAGCACCCCGAGAGCTCCAAACTGCCAAACAACTTTAGGAAGGCCTACGAGCTTCGAATTAACACCATCGATGAAGGTTCAGCCACTCCTCTCCTCCAGAGAAGGCTAAATGTCCCACAAGACCCAACGCTATTTGATGTCACTCCTGATGGATTCACGGACGATTTTCGCCAGGCCGTAGTAGAGTTAGAGGAAATCCTCCACCTCGCGTCTGAGCACGGACCACTACCCGACAGTGTTTACGCTCTACCCTTGCCAGCAATCCGAAACCTAGGGTCCACTCTTCGCGACGACGAGAAACTTCAAGTCGGACATGGCAGAGTCAGTGACTGGAGTACCAAACCGACCTACACGACCTCCGCCCGTGAATACATACTTCACCAGCTTGGTAAACCGCAGTTCAAACATGTCACGTACAGCGGACTTGTACGAAGCACAAACGTATCCAACGGCACTTTCAACTTCGTAGATGCGGCATCCCGCGTTTCAGCAACCGCTTCATATGACCTCGGCTTCGAACTCGATATTGATGGCCAAAACGAACAGACATGGGCTTGGGTCGAAGTTAAAGGACAAGTTGAATTCACCAATAACTCAAAGTCGCACGTCTTCATTTCAGTTGACAGCATTCATACGGATCAACTGACTGCTGAGTACAACCGCCTGCAAGACCGACTCAAAGAAATCGGGGAGCTACAACCAGGCTGGCTTGACGGCGAAGAAGGTGACAGTTTCACCCAGGGGCAGCTAGAAAATTCCCAAGCAATCGTCAAAGCCGCTGTAAACGCGGGCAACCTACCACAGACAGTGTCCCCATCGGTCGATGGTGCAATCGTCTTCTCCTGGGTGAGTGGCAACCAGCATTTCTCTGTTGAGGTAGAACCGGAAGGCAGATTTTATTTCCACAAGTCCAACACAATCTCAATGAATGCCATCGACCAAGATGTAGAAACCCTCGGCAAGCACCCCTCAGACCTCGTCACGGAATGGGTAGAGAGGATTGTCGAGTGACTCAACCACAGCGGATAACTGAGTCTGAGCAAATAATGCTACGGGTCATCAACGCCCAGTTCTTCGACAACGGGATGGTGACGGAGCAAGCTTTCAGACTCACCAAAAACGACAAAGATCAACTGTCTGTCAACCAGGAAAGAAAAATCAAACCAAGCGAGGCGCTAGAGCAAAAATCAGCGATCCTCCGAGCGAGGAAAGAAAGCGAAGGAAAGCCATTCAACCCGCCTCCTGCGGTTGCGAGGATGACTGTGCGTGAAATCGAGAACATTCCTTTGCCTACCGAGGAGGGTGAGCTACACGATGACGAGCAATCCGCTCTTTCGGTATGGGATGACTCAATGTTACAAGGCACACCCGATAGCCACGCCTATATCGATTTTGGGCAGGCGTATCCGGCAAAGAAGCGACTCAAAGCGATCTATAACCGCTTAGCCGCCATCAGTAACCAGAACGGCAAATTGTTTCGACCTGGCCAGTAGACGGTTATTCGACAAACGGATACTTGCCCAACCTTGAACCACCCCCGCGTAGACAAATCTTGCTGTCGTGCGACAATGGCAAAGTTCCGCCACCCACAAACTATTCGGCCTTGTGAGCGCTCTTCGAATAACGCACAAAACTGCCGGTAGGAATAGCATTGCCCGCCATTTGAAGTGCTGTTAAGAAGAAGGAAATGGTAGCGGTGTGGTGAGTATCTGGTAGCGCCTGAGTGAGTATCCGGTAGCGCACTTTGCGACCGTGATTTGCGCCGTCGACCTTCAGTGTGTCGAAATATTCCGAACAACAATCCAACACCCCGTAGACAGAGAATCACACCAATAGCCCCACACCAGAACGGAGGTATTGGTCAGGGGCTGTCCCTTGCATCCCTACTAGAAGTACGGGGAACGTGCTGAGGTTACGTTCCGCGACCGTGACAAGGCGCAATACTGTGCTGCTACCCGATACCCACTGAAGCGCTACCGGAAAGTCACGCCACTGCTACCAGATACACGGCCGCAACAGTGCCCCGGGTTTTGTTCTTAGGCATTTGCCTTGATTTCCATTATTTCTTGGGCCGGGTTGGTTTCCCAAAACTCTGCCTCAACCTCAGCTGGCGTGCGATAGCCGAGACTTTGGTGAAGCCGTATCTCGTTCCACCAATTGACCCATTCAAACGTCGCAATCTCAACGTCCACCACGTCTGCCCACGCTCGTCGATGAATCAGTTCATTTTTGTAGGAACCATTGACGTTTTCAGCCAAGGCATTGTCGTAGGAGTCCCCAACGGTCCCGGTTGACGCTGCAATTCCGTGCTCGGCCAATCGTGTCAGCGCTTTTCGAAAAGTAGCCCATCCGAAAAAGATTGGATGGGTGATTTCTTTGGACCAATGGGCACAAATTCGCCACCTGCGTGGGCAGGGACTATCGATTCGTAAGATCGCGGCCGAAGTCGGCTGCGCGAAAAGACCGTCGAACGAGCGCTGGCATCGTCGAAGCCACCGACGTACTCCTCGCGGAAGGCAACAACGACAAGTTTCGATCCGTTCGAACAGCAAGTGCGTCAATTACTTGCAGAAACACCAACCTTGAATGCGAAAGTCCTCGCACAGCGGGTTGCGTCCCTTAGTGTGGTGTAACGCT
>NZ_KV789320.1:0-5583 GCF_001807545.1 Corynebacterium sp. HMSC08F01
GCGTGAGCGCAAGAAGATCGTCGAGTGGGAAGACATGCTGGGTCACTCCACGCACAAGTGCGAGGGTTAATCAAGACGGCACCTTCTAGATCGACAACTCGTGGTCGGGGCGACGTCATTTCGAATCAACAGACATTTCGTTGCCTTCATGTCGATTTTTACGGTGAAAATCGACATGTCAGCTTCTGCGATCACGATTCGGGTAATAGGCATCCCAGCCCGCGTCGGGAATTCTGCTACTAGCTGCGCCCTTCTCAGGATCGGTTTTCGGATCTCAAACCCGAGGTCAGCTACGATAACCCAACCTGGGGGATCTGCACAAAGTAGCAGAAGTCCAGAGGCCGAGGAATGTGGATAGGGCCGCACTTCAGATAAGCTCAGCTTCCCTCACCAAGAGTGCCAGTTGAACGCGGTTACCGATTCCGAGTTCATCAAAAATCTTCGTCAAGTGGGTTTTGACCGTAGCGGTTGATAACAACATCGCTCTCGCGATCTCCTGATTAGTTAAGCTCTGTGCAACTAAGATCGCTATTTCCGTTTCCCTTTTGCTAAGGCCCGCTAGGGCCTGTTGAGCTTCAACCCGCCGATTAACCTGGCCGTCCCGGGTGTACGCGTCAAGCAGGATGCGAGTATGACGAGGGGAAAGAGTGACCTTGCCAGCGGAGGTGTCCCTAATTGCTTGGATTACGGATTCAGGAGGCGCGTCTTTCAATAGGAACCCGATAGCACCGGCCTCAAGGACCTCCATGACGGTCGATTCATTATCGAATGCAGTCATCATCAATATTGCTTGGCTATGCCCAGCCTTGAGAATCGATTCGGCAACTTGAAGGCCTCCAACGTTTGGCATCCGGACGTCCAGAACAACCACGTCGGGACGCAGACTCGGAAGCTGATCAATAGCCTCAGCACCGCTTCCTGCTTCGCCGACAACTTCGATATCGTCGGTCGCTTGGAGTATGAACTTCAAGCCCCGGCGAACCATCGGATCATCATCCACTAGGTACACACGTATCATCCGATGGTCTCCCTATGCGATCACCGATTTGGGCCAAGGGACTATAACGTGTAGTTCAAAGCGACCGGACCGCTCTCCAAACCGCACAACGCCACCGAACTTGCTTACTCGCCGTTCTACCCGTTTCAAACCCGTCCCACGGCGCTTCTTAACTAGATCTCCCGATTCAACCTCACGCACGGAGTTCTGGATATAGATTTGTAATTCGCCTCCTTCGCTGCCACTCAGTTCAATAGAAATCGGGCTTTGTGGAGCATGAACGCTGGCATTGGCTAGAGCCTCTTGAACTACTTGCGAGACGAGCTGGCGCATTTCCTGTGGCATTGCATCCAACTGGCGAAGCGATCTAGTGTTTAGCGTAATGTCGGCCCCGCTTCTCCGATTTTCAGCCACGATCGCAGCTAAATCTTCGGGGGCCTGGAAAGCCGACGCATCGTCCAAGCGGTCAATAAGAACTCTGAGGTCCGCTAACGTCTCTACCGCGGTCTCTCGTATCAATTGGGCGTTCTCCTTGATCACGTCGGGGCCAGCTTCGGCGTTGACCTCGAGGCCACCCGCTTGCAGTGACAACAGCGCTAACTTATGGCCAACATGATCGTGCGCTTCGTTGGCGATCCGGGCTCGCTCCCTGAGGACGGCCTCTGTAGCCACCCTTTGCCGCTCCAGCTCTTTATGCTGCGCAATCACCCGGTACGACTCAACCAGATTTCTATTGTAGGAAATAACCAGCCCAGCCAGGAACGGCGCAATGACGAGAACCGTGCCTTCAACCAGCCAGGCAATAGTTGGATCATTGGTTTCCCTCTCACCCGCCTGAACAGTGACGATCGTTTCCTTATCCGACCACCCGACTCGGCAGAGGACGAAAGCAGCGACCACAGCCGCGAAACTGCCCCATCCTCGCTTACGCAGTGCCAAGTTGAACACGGTCGGAAGAAAGAAGACGTTAGTTACAAAAAGAGCACAAACTGCTGGCGGAAAAAGAACCAGAAAAGGATATCGTTTGCGTTGAAATTGCAGCGCGATCATCAATGCGATTAGCGCTATTAACGCCACCCGACTTTGCTCGCTAGCTCCGCTCAGTGAGACGAAACCGATCAAGCAGATTGACGCAGGGTAGATGAGGTCGCTCCACGTCTGACCTCCAAAGGGATCGTCACCCGAATCTGAGACTACGCGCTCCAAAGTGACACCCCGTTTAGTCACAAAATCCTTGACCAGCAAAAAACAGGCGGAACATTGCGCAATTCTAGCTCGTCAACACACCCTCGGGCAACTAAGGATTCATAGCTACTTGGCCAAATTTAAATGTCCAGTTGGCTGATACCCGGATCGGACCCGGTAATTCAAACTGAGGATGGCGGTCAAACGGTCGCCCTCCCCACTGAAGTCATCGGAAATAGAAAGGAGTACACATTGGACAAGGAAAACGTTGCCCCGTTCGAAATGGAGCGGATCGACTACCCGGTAATCGAGGAAGACGCTCCAATGCCCCCATTGAGCCAGGAGATGGTCCGACAGGAAGCAAAACAGGGGCTTCTCGAGATCAGAGATTTTGTGACCAGGGACGAGTTTGTCGCGATGCTGCAAGAACTGTATGCGCTACCGGTTCAGGAACGAGACGAGTTCGTTCGAGGCACGATCCTCGACGAAGATGAGTTAGAAGATCGAGGTATCCATGTGCCCGAGGGCCTGAAGATCCAACGTTCACGGTTTGGCGACGGCCGACCCACTCTGTTTTGCGTGGCGAAACTCTTGTCAGACGGGGTCAGGAAAGTGACCTACACGTTCGACAGTGAGACGGCACTGGCTTAAGAGGTGCACCTGTGGAAGCGACTAAGAAATTCACGGATAGAGCCAGTTTTCACGGCGCAACTAAAACTGAGCTCGAGTCGAATGATGCTGGTCGACGACTGTTCGGGCTTGCGAATCAGGCGGCTCTTTTTCCGCACCAAGGCGAAATCTTTCTCAACGAGCAGGAATTGGTCCTTGGTGACTGGCTGACTCTGCGGCCCACTGATATCCAGGATGTTGACGTCGAGTTCACACCCGAGTATGGACGCTTCACAGCGGGCGGTAGCCGAGGCGGATTTCCCTCTCTCGGATTCGTTAGGGATCTTGGTAAGCCCCTGAACCTCTATCTCACTAACGGAGACAGAATCTCGCTTCTAGTGAACTTCAGACTCGTCAGTGGAACTAACGACAATAAGTCCTGGCTCGAGAAAATTCGCTCGTTCGCCAACATCGGATGACTCCCTTCGTTCACCCCCAAGCAAATCATTGCAATACCAGAAAGGATTCACCATGTCCGTAAATACCACGTTCAACAAGATCGACAGCGAGATCGCTGAGGTAGAGCTTCGCATCAACAAGGAAACGATCACGAAGCAAATCGATGACTTCATCGAAGTTATCGCTTCTGATGGGTTCATCGGCTACATCAACGATGTCGCTCAGCTCCCCACCCATGCGGAAAGGAAGGAGCTTACTGCAAAGACCGCCAATCTCGAGACTTTGCGAGAGCGCGGAGTGCCAGTTCCTGACGGACTGCGATTCACAACGCGCGAATTCGAGCTACCCGAGGATGGTCGTGAGGCTGAGGGTCCCCTGCTCAAGGTTCGACCGGAACTTGATCCGCGAATGGGAGGCTGCATCAGCATCGGTTTCTACGTCTGCGCCAGCTACGGCAACTAGCTAAAGCTGCGCCCTAACCACCTACGAAGTAGCCCCACTTACAAGCGGGGCTACTTGCCTACGAATGGTACTTAGATGAAAACACCTCAAGTCGCTGTAAAACTTTCTAATCTTAGCAAGAGGTATGGTTCGACTCTCGCACTCGATGACATCAATGTAGAGGTCCCCGCAGGGACAGTAGTGGGTCTTGTGGGGTCGAACGGTAGCGGAAAGTCCACACTTCTACGCCTTATTGCCGGAGTCGAACGCCCTTCCCACGGGGAAATCGAGTTCTTCGGGAAAAACCTCGCCTCCAGCGAAACTATAGGGAGCGGGACTGGAGCTGCAATCGACGCAATGGCGCTTTGGCCGCGCTGGTCAGTCAAACGAACTTTGACATACCTTGGTCAACTGACTGGGCGAACGGACGAGGAAGTCAAGGACGTAATTAAATCCCTGTCGTTGGGTGAGTATTCGTCGAGAAAAGTTCGGACGCTATCGCTTGGAAACCGTCAACGGGTGCAAATTGGTGCCGCTTTGATTAATGGTTCACTCCTTACCATTCTTGACGAACCAATGAACGGTTTAGATCCCCAGGGGCGCCTGCTTATGCGAAACCTCATAGAGCAGTTACCAACTGACGAACGCACTGTCTTAATCTCAAGCCACGACCTCAATGAAATTCAAACCCTTTGCTCCCACATCATCCACCTGGAACGCGGAAGAATGATTTTTGCTGGTGAGCTCGCTAGCTACGTGGGGGAAGCGAAATCTTTCTTAGTACATTATCCGCCGGAACTGAGTGAGGCGATCAGTTCCATCATTGATCATCGACTTGTCCGAACTGGCTCACACAACCCTGGCGTGCTGGAGGTGGACGATCAGAATGTCGAAACCCTACGGACCCTAATGGAGGAGCACTCCATTCCGGTCTTGAATCTGGAGACGAAGAAGCACACTTTGGAGGATCAGTTTCATGCACACGGCAGACCGTAAGACGGTGGTCAAAGTCGAAACCAGAAGGTGGTTGCTTCATCCGGGAGTCTTTGCTCTACTCGTAGTTGCGTCGTTACTAACCGCACTGTTGTCATACGCCGCAGTCATGGCATCAAGCGGGGCCTCCTCAGATGCCGGTGCGGTCTCGATCGACACCACGGCAGCACTCGGGCCCGACTCAGAAGATCCGGAGAAGCTGGATCTCGCCGCAACCTCGATCTATCTACTAGCGCCACTTGCGGCTTCACTCCACGGCGTTCTTTTCGCTGGAAGCGAGCTCTCATCGGGCGCTCTGCTCAATATTGCGGTCGCGGCGCGGCGTTTGAGAACGATCTTCGCCGTTCGGGCGCTATCTCTGGTACTTTTGTCGTTAATAACCGGAGCAATCCTAACCGCATTATCGATCGCTGGGTTGACGGCAGGTTTGAGGCAAGCCGAAGTACCAAGCCTCACCCCCGAAGCGCCCCTTGGTACCGTCATCCTGGGCGGATCCATTCTCTACGCCACCGTTGCCGTGATCGCATTTGCGGCAGCAACACTGCTAAGACGGTGGGTCGTCGTTTTGGTTGCACTCGTAGCTTATTTCGTCGTTGCAGAACCCCTGTTAGCTTCAATGCTGTCCGAACATGCTTCGAAGTGGTTGCCTCACGTTTCGCTTGGAAAGTGGGTGGACTTTGAGCCCGAGAGACGATTCGCTTTCCCAACTATGGTTCTGGCACTTTTGGCTCTGGTCACTGCCGTGGTTGGCACGCAGCGTGATCGAGCTGCGAGGTAAGACCGTTTTTGTGAATTCAGGAGACTAGATGGATCTCATCCGCCTCACCGCGCGCTTTGGCAAGCGGTACAGCGGCAAGATCGCGCTGGTGATCGTGCTGCAGCTGGTCACGACGCTGGCA
>NZ_KV789321.1:0-23811 GCF_001807545.1 Corynebacterium sp. HMSC08F01
GTCTCCGGAACACCGGTACCAAAAACCCGCATCTGACACGAGGTCTTCCATGACCCCATTGTTGGGGTGTTGTCACTTCGATTAGTCATCGTGTGAAGGTCGAAAAGTTGTCGATAACAGCGAGCTACTTGTGGCCAGTTTTGATTCCGCACAGCTGGTCTAGCTGTATGGAATTTGCTGGGGTATGCGCTGCGAAAGTTGTTTACACTAATTCTCGCGCAGTGATCTGCATTCGAATGAAAAGGCTCCTCACTGGTTTCTCAGCGAATCCAATGAGGAGCCAGCAGTAGTTTGCGACGGCGTAGTTAACCGCGCCTAGAGGGCGGCTGCACGTCTCACCCGGAACTGCGATGTTTCGCCGGTCATTGGGTAGAGACACTTAGCAGCGAGCTCCCCGTCCTCTGATCCAAATTGGGGAGGTTCAGTCCCTTCGGGGACCACCACAGTATCGTTCTCGGCGTCAAGCCACAGAGAAAGCAAATAGTTGGCGTCGGGTATCTCAGTACCATCAAACACTACGAAGTAGTCAGCCATCTGGTGGCCCCTATTAGGAAGTTCGGACACCGGTACGATATCGAAAAGCGATCGTGGCAATGTTTGATTGTTCCATATCGCTTCGGGTTGATCCGTAAAAACAGCGATGCGCTCGAGATCAGGAAGACTCATCCCCGTGTAATCATCAGACGCGGTTTTTGTCTCGTTCGTGATAGGAGCCGCTTGAGTTTCCAGGTGTAAGCGGTTCATATCGAGCTCCACGGGTTGGTAGATCCCACGGAAAGCTAACCGGAGACGATTCTCTATCGGTAGACGGGTGTCCCAGCGAGCAATCGCTCTTACTGCTGAGGGATTGATCTGAAGGAATCTATGCAGGGTTTCAGGATGCGTAACAGCTATTGCATCTGCTTTGCGTGCGACCGACCACATCTGCCGTGGAAGTGGTTCCGAGGATTCCCATATGAAACACGTAGTTGCTCCAAGTAAGCGCGCGCGATCGAAGAGCTTGGTGGCGTCGCACTGTACAGACTCATTATCCTGTTCGATCTGTTTCTTCCACGCTCCCGAACGATTAGCCCCAGGGTGAATAACGGCGATATCGAATGAAGCATCGAGTTGCTCGGCAAAGGAACTAGGTGAAAGGTCCACCACCTGTGCGTGCCTGCTCCACTCTTTACTCAAGGAGCGGTCTGCAACCAAGGCTATGCGCGTATCTCTCAGCGGGCGTTGAATGATCGATGGTGCGTTGGTTCGCTGTAAAGGTCCGTTGCCGTAGTTTGCTGCGTGCGGGCGAGCTGGATCCCAAAGGGGAATGTTGAATGAGTTTTCGCCGACAAAGCCATCCAACTGCCCAACCTCGAAGTGGCCAGGTAGCGTAACGTTAGCCAACGCGACTCTCGCGTCGGTGGCCTGGAAGCAGTTCCATGCAATCTGAGCAGCAAAGTGCGTCCTCAGCTCACCGCGTGATGCCGCAGCGATCCATTCGAGGGTCTGCTCATCGTCGATGAACCACGTGCTTGGAATTCCTACCTGGTCTGCAGCCTGGAGAGCGGGGAGCGCAATCCACCAAGGTCCTTGAACCGCGAGCTCAGCGTGGGTAAGAGCAACAGGGGTAAGTTGTGCCTTCACCATTTCAAACCAACGATCAACCCGTGTGTATCCATCAACGCGGATGTTCAGGTCGTTGGGAGCGTCCAAGGCGACGATCGAGTCGGCTACTGGGGTGTAACCGCTATCACGAATGTATGCGGGCGGAGTTACTCCAACAAAGGTTTCGATAGAGCTCGACAGCTCGGCTTCATCGAAGGTCGCACCACTAGGACGAATGATCGCTATCGGGCCTTTGTTGTTTGCCGGTATCTGAGCAGGTAGAAACTGAGTGAATCGTTTTTCGTCAGCAGCAGCGATGCCACGGAAGAACATCTCTGCGTCTTTCAAGGGGGCACGGAGATCACGCGTCAGCGGGATGTGTTCGTCTAACACGGAGATTGCCGTTTCGGGATCACCATCGTGCCACGCATCCGTCACTGTTCCTAGAACGCGGTCAGCTTCAGTGTTGAAAACCTGCGGTGAACCTTCGGAGCCAGCTAATGAGAAAATGAGCTCCAGCCACTTCGCGCGCACCTCAGTTGTGCTGTAACTATGTGCATGGCGCTGTGCGGCTTCAGATAGATCGGTGAAGTCAGCATCATTCCTGCAGTTCGCGATGAAATTAGCGGCTGCCTCGGTGGAATCGAAATTGAACTGTTCTCCGATAATCTCGTCGGAGCCTTCGCGTCTCCAAGCAATTGGCACAGCGCCACTTGCGGCCCCTTCGATGGCGGAAAGGTGGAACGTCTCTCGAGTAGAAGGAGAAAGCAACCAGCCGATGTCTTGCAACCAGTTCGCGATATCCGGAGAAAATGGCTCGAACACTATGCGTTCGCGCAAAGCCGGATTAGAACCGATGCGGCGATAGAACTCGCGATACGAATCTTGGTGCGCTGACTTTTTCCACTCCCAGCCGTAGTTCCACGGGGCGTGACCTCGAATATGAAGCGTGAAGCGCTTATCTTTTGCAACAAGTCGCTCAAAAAGGTCAAGTGCTCGATCTGGGCGCTTGAGAATCGGGACAATGCCTACTAGACCGATATTGAATCTGGAGTCAGCGGACTTCCGACGGTCGAGGTCACCAAAGTTTACGCTGTTCGGAACGACCACCAGTTTCTCTTCAGGCCACCCTCGCATTTCGATCGCTTTCTGGCGGTAGAACTCTGAAGCGAACACAATTGCGGCGCAATTGTCCACGTTGAGTTCAGTGATCCAGTCTTGTAAAAGCTCATATCCGTGGAGGTGGACGATCAGTTTTTGGTCAGGACGAACATTCTGCGAGTACCAAATAGCATTTTTAGAGGCGAACTCGGCGATAATGACCTCAGCAGACTGCAGTAGGGGCTTACTTTTCTTTGGCTGGGGCTTCGCATTGGCCTCGAACAAGTCGACGTTAAGCGAGATGTCTGCTCGCTGAATCAACGAATCGACTAGGTCGCCAGCGAACTTAAAGTCCGCACCAGCGAGAAGCACACGTACCGGATGGTGCCTTAAAACAGGCGTTCGATTGTAATCCGGCAAATCGGGCTCGAACGAGACCTTGAACGGTGGTGGGTTTTCTACGGAGGGCTGTTCTGTAGGTGCGCTTAGGTTTTCTGCAGATACTTCGTGGGATGCAAGCTGGAGAAGAGCATCATCCGGACGCAATATACTGGAATGCAGACGAACCTCGTCAACAGTAGCGCCCAGGGGGACTACATGAACTGCAGCGTGGTCGCCGGCAGAGTAGGTAGTGCTGTTAATTAAACGAACTCCGGGGTAAACCTCCAGAGGGTTCGTCCAATCGTCCCTGCCGAGGTCGCTGTCGATCACCACGAATTGGGGCGGCCGTTTCGCCAGCGTTGCCTTGCGGATGAGGCTATCGAAGCTATGTGTAGCCCACTTCGGGCCATAACGGTTGAAGTCGAGGACAAATACCTGATCAGCGGACTGCCCCGACGGTCGGATTTTGAGCGAGATAGGTTGGATCAGACGAGTCTTCGACGTAGCAGCGGGGACTCGGCTCTCGACGTAAGCACGAGATTCCGAACTGGCGAAGAGTAGAAGCCGGGATCCAACAGCAACCGTTTGGATGGAATCCAACTTCAGGTTTTTGGGGTTGACTGGTGAGAGAGGATCGTCCTCCACTAACGCCCAATGTGCAGGTTGAATTGACTTTCCGCCTGCTACGTATCGGCTCAGGCTGATTCCCTGCGTTAAGACGACATCATATTGGATCTCTTGATCGTCCAAAGCTTCTCGAAGGACGGAACGGGCATGGTATCGCGGGGGGACGCAACCAGTTTCTGAGGCATTCTCCATTTCATCGGTTGGGGTAAGCACACTTGCTCCGACCGAAAGAAGACCTTGTGTGAGCTCGTCGTTGTTTTGGTTGAGCAGTACGGTGAGCTCAAGGTTCGACTCGAGAATATAGGTCGCAAAAGAGATTACCCACTGGTGGTGGAGTGTGTCCTGGAGAAGGCCGAGATCAGGACAAAAGAGCATTCTTAGGTGGGTTCTCACGCCAAGTTCCTCCCATTCTTGCTTTCAAGAAACCGTTCGAGGATGCTCCACAACTTCGATTGTGGAGCATCCTCCTCGAGGTCTTCCTCTGGAACCTGACCCAAATTGACAGTAGAGGTTGAGCGGATGAAGGACTCATCGACTCCAAGAGGCCGTTGTGCGCGGGGCAGGTAAAAAACGATTCCGCCGCGGGCTCGGATCTGCCTTCCCGTATCGAACACCTCCTGCGCTAGGTACTGACGTGACCCCGAGTCCGCCTTGAACCAAGGGCCGCAGTCAAACGCGGTGTTATCGATGACAAGGCATTCGACATCGCGGGAACGGGCTTGTTCTACGGCTGCACCCGGAACAGCCCATATGGGATCAAAACCATGTGAGGCGAGGTGAGCTCTAAGCTCGGGCGAACCGATAAACAGTATCTGGCCGCCGGCAGTGTAGGTGTTCAGACCAAGGAGTTCAGCAAGCGTAATGCCGTTTGCGGCTTGAGCCACTGCAGGGGTAGAAGAACGCCCCAAGCGTTCGAGTAGCGCCGCAACGTTTCCTGAAGGTGAGCGCATTGACCTAAACCTCCTCGTCTAGCTCAGGGAATTTCTGCAGGACCATATTCCAAAGCACCTCGCGTGCTTCGTATGCGTCGCCAACCGGAGTCTTCACATCGACAGGTTTTTGCGAGAGGATTGAACCGTCTTCCACAAATCCCCAGGACTTAGCGCTTGAACCTGCATAGTCGCTCCACTTCGATGGGAGGTACGGGTTAACGGAGTGGTGGTCGCCGGAGACAGCATCATTAACAATGAGGTAGTCAAGCTTCTCCGTTGTGGCCAAAAACTTGAGGTAGGGGAGAGAAGCGTTGAAAGTAACTTGGCTTTCAACGCCTTTTGCACCGACGCCGTCGTAGGCTCGCTGAACCAGTTCGTCAAACTGCCTCTTTGAGAAGTTTCTTGGGCGTCGGTTTCCCTCAGACGCCGGAATGTAGTTAGTAAAGACGTGAAGATGAACCTTCTGTGCAATTTGCGGGGGCAATGTACGCATTGCTGCAGTCACCTCTCGAATAGAACGGGAGGAGTAAAACTCGCCAAAATACCCTAAATTAAGTTTGGAAGGATCTGGTTCCAGAGGGGAGCTTTCCATTTCGTAGTAACTACGAGGAAGCGTTGGGTGGTTGCTTACTTCTCCGATTCGTTTCACTCGCTCAGCTAGCGTTTCAGATCCCACATGCTCGAGCATCGTGGTTTTCTGGTTTGTGTTCGTAAAAATAATTCGATCTGCAAATGCGTAAGCCAAGTTTTCTGCGAGAGAGAAAACAGTAAGACCGTCTAGCTCTAGGTCCGGGTACGCGTCCGCAAGTGCATCAGTCATGATGGAACTAATTTCGTCAGTTTGAACTACGGTGCCGCGAGGGAGACCTTCAACATCAAGGGATAGAGGGTCAGAAAATTCGGCGACCCATTCAACTTCGGGATTTCGTTGTTTGAAAAGGAAACCGGCGTAAATCGACGGTGCCCACATCGCGCGTGAGTACACCATTTCGTAGTGGGCTTTTTTATGCATGGAATCCGAAACTTCAGCCGCGCGGACAGCAAACGCTTTAAAGGGTTCCCATGAAGCCCACGACGCTGGTAGCGGTAAAAAGTACTTGGATGCAACGTAAGGTTCCGCGATTTTCTCAATCGTCGGATCTTGCTTTTTCTTGTGCAGAAATGAACACGCAACCACGTCAAACGTTGTAGAGAAGTTCCTCAACCGTTTGGAAGCAACGGTCGCACCGGTGTCTTGGAAGGGGGAAAAATTGTAAAGAAGGGCAAGAGCCGTCGTAGGCGGGTGAGCGGCATACCAAGGAAATCCGTCCGGGCAATGAAGCTGGATGAAGTCCGAATATTGTTTTCGGCTCTCTGGATGGGACTCAAAGTGTTTAGGAAGCCAAGAAACTGCTTGTTCGGAAATCTCGGTGAGCGATCTTCTCAGTTGCCAGTCTTGGGTAGCGTTCCGTTCGAGCTCTACCAAGTTGATGAGCGCACATGTCGCCTCGAGATCCATTCCGTGTAAGGAGAATTTACCCGTTGGAGCCCTGAGGCCCAGCAATTTTGAAAGGGCTTCAAAGGCTTCAAGGATACAAGGTTCGTGTGCGTTAAGAATCTCGGCAACAAGCAATTCGTGTCGAGAGTTGAAGCTGGAGCTGGACATTAGAGCTTCCCAGTGATCTTGGCTGCCGCGATACGGGCCAAGCGTGATTCACGCCGCAACTGGTTCACAACCTCACGAATGTCTTGTGAAACATCATCAGTTGCTTTGCTCTGAATTGCGCTTTGTTCTTCGGCCAGTCTTTCTATCTTGCGTTCGATACTTGAAAGTTGATCGATTACCGGCTGACCGTTGAAGGCCGATCCCGACGTCTGAGGAATGCGTCGAATAGCGGACAGCTGCTCCCTCATGCGCAAGTGTCCCACAACAGGCAGAGTTGCTACTGCAAGACCCAGGAAGAGTAAAGCAGCTTGGAAAAGCGCGAAGCCTGCAAGCACTGCTCCGACCAAGGAAAAACCGCTGGCAAGTAGCGTTGTTGCCCTATAAGCAATTTTGTTGTCGATCTTCACGTTTGGCTCCTACCCTGCTTTACACCTGACGTGGCCAAAGGCCCTTTGTATCAATCACCGTTTTATTGCTCAATTCCGGACCGTACAAATCGATAAATTCGTTGTGGTCGACGAGCAGCAAAACTACATCGGCACGGTCGATTGCCTCTTTAACCTCCGTAAGTTGGACGTTGTCAAACTTTGATAGGGAGGATGGCAACGCCGAAATATTTGGTTCAACTGCGAGTATGCGGTTATTGGTGAAGCTCGAGGCGATGTCTTCTGCAATCTTCAGTGATGGCGACTCGCGGAGATCGTCGATGTTCGCTTTAAACGCTAGACCCAAAACGGCAATGTCTGCTTCAGGCTTAATGTGAACAGCCTCTTTAACCTTAGACAGGACCCACTTTGGCTTGTCGTCGTTGATCTCACGGGCGGTGCGGATGATCCGAGAGTTCTCTGGGTCCGAGGAGACGATGAACCAAGGGTCAACAGCAATACAGTGACCTCCAACGCCCGGGCCAGGCTGAAGGATGTTGACGCGCGGGTGGTGATTGGCCAGCTCGATTAGCTCCCAAACGTCAATGCCGAGTCTGTCCGCAATAATCGAGAGCTCGTTAGCGAAGGCGATGTTCACGTCACGGAACGAGTTCTCTGTCAGCTTGGCCATTTCAGCCGTCACATCGTTGGTGGGAAGCAGTTCGCCATCGCAGAAGGAACGGTACACCTGGGTTGCAAGCTCGGTAGCCCGCGGTGACATGCCACCGATAATTCGGTCGTTCGTGCGCAACTCTTCAAGCGCCTTGCCTGGGAGGATGCGTTCTGGGCAATGCGCAAAATAGACAACCGGCTTGCCTTCGGGATTATCGTCTCCATCGGCTGCTAAGTCTGGACGATTTTCCAGGATTCGGTCTGCCATCTGGCGGGTGGTGCCAGGAGGAGAAGTAGACTCAAGGACCACGAGCGCACCCTCGCGCAACTTCGGGGCGATTGAGTCAGCGGCGGAGAAGATGAAGGATGTATCTACTTTGTAGTCATCTGCGAACGGGGTAGGTACGGCTACCACGTAGGCATCAGTTTCGGGCATTTCAGTTTGTGCTTTGAAGTTGCCAGCTTCCAAGGTTGAACGAAGAGCGTCCTCGAGGCCGGGTTCAACAATGGGGGAGGAACCGGAGTTGATTTGGTCGACACGGTCGGCAGACACGTCAACTCCGATAACTTTAACGCCACTTTGTGCGAGTACAACGGCGGTTGGTAAGCCGATGTACCCCAACCCGACAAATGCCAGGGAATCAATCATTGGGAAGCCTCTCCGAGGGTTAGGAAGTATTTTCTCTTTAAGAATTTTAGTCCATGCTAGGTCGGCTTGCGGTTAGCGGTTAGTCTCGACCCCTTATGTGGAAGGGAACTGACCATATTTTTCTAGCGAAGTGCCCCGTCTAGGCATAGTCTTCGTCGAGGTCCGTGACGCATAGATCTCCGAGCGCGGCGCAAGACGGTTACGTTTAGAGGAACGGCTTGTCCAGCTAGGTATCTCTATCGCCGCTCCGATTTGCATACTGTTGTGTTGCTTTGTGGCGCATACGGGGGTGCGCAAGAACCGACCGCGTCAATTGGCGCATCTCTTACTCGGATAAACACGTCAGGAATGCGCCATCGCCGTGTATGGCGGCGACGTTTTTGCCTAAGCAACAAGCCTGCCGTCGCTTGCCTGCGATGAAGGGAGATAAAGTTGTCGAATGTCCGGTGCGCGACCTTCAATTCGAATCGCTTCCGTCCCATCGATGGTGCTCCGCCTGCTAAGGCTTTTAAGGCGACGGTGCCGGAGGTGTACGTCTCTGGGGCTGTCAGGACCATCGAGCCGGTCGCGCCGGGGCAAACGCAGTAGAAAATATGTGGGACAATGAACCGCATGCACACTCCTCCCACAGAAGAACAACTTGCCATCGTCGCAGAGCAACTTGGCCGTACCCCGCGCGGCGTGATCACCATTGCATACAGCACCCCAGATAATCAGCCAGCCGTGGTGAAAACCGCACCCAAGCTTGATGATGGAACCCCGTTTCCCACTCTCTACTACCTGACGGACCCGCGTCTGACTGCTGAAGCATCCCGTCTTGAAGTTGCCCAGGTGATGAAGTGGATGGAAAAGCGCCTCAACGCTGATAGTGATGAGGGGGCGGCACTTCGCGACGACTACGTCGCTGCTCACGAGCACTTCCTTGCAGAGCGCAATGCCATCGAAGACCTCGGCACCGACTTCTCCGGCGGCGGCATGCCCGAGCGCGTGAAGTGCCTCCACGTGCTCATCGCCTACGCGCTCGCCGAAGGCCCGGAGCGCGTCCGCTTCGGCACCGAGGCTGTGGCACTCGCCGCCGAGCATGGCGACCTGCGCGGCACCGCCATCCCTGCCGACTGGCCCACGCTCGCCGACCTCGGCATCACCCTCGCCGAAGCAGGGGAGGGGCTGGCATGACCCGCGTCGCGGCCGTGGACTGCGGCACTAACTCCATCCGCCTGCTCATCCACGACACGGAATCCGGCGAGGTTACCCGCCGCAACGCCATCGTCCGCCTCGGCCAAGGCGTCGACGAGACCGGCCAGTTCGCCCCAGAGGCCATCGAGCGCACCCGCGCAGCGCTCGCAGATTACGTCGACGAGATGCTGCGAGAGAACGTCACCCGCGTGCGCATGGTGGCCACCTCCGCCACCCGCGACGCCGCCAACCGCGAGGACTTCTTCGCCATGACCCGAGAGCTACTCAGCCGGATTCAGCCGACCAGAGTCGCTGAGGTCATCACCGGCGAGGAGGAGGCGGCGCTGTCGTTCGCCGGTGCCACCGCGGACATCGATCCGGCCCGGGGACCGTTCTGCGTAATCGATCTCGGCGGCGGGTCAACCGAGTTCGTCATGGAGGGCCACGCCATCTCCACCCAAATGGGGTGTGTGCGCATCACTGAGCGCATCATGCGCACCGACCCGCCCACAGCGGAGGAGACCACTAAGGCGCGCTCACTTATCGACGAAAAAATCGCCGACGCCGCGTCCACCATCCCCTTTGCAGACGCGCGGACGTTTGTGGGTTGCGCGGGCACCTTTACGACGCTCTCCGCGCTTGCGCAGGGGCTGGATAGCTACGACCCCGAACGCATCCACATGTCGGAGATCCCCTTCGAGCGTCTCCGTGAAGTAACCGCTGACCTCCGCTCCAAGACCGCGGCGCAACGCAACGAGAACCCCGTCGTCCACCCCGGCCGCGCCGACGTAATCGGCTCCGGAGCGACCGTGGTGGAGCAGCTCATGGACGCCTTCGAGCGCGAAGCCGGTGCTACCAGCTTCATCGTCAGCGAAAAAGACATCCTCGATGGGATCGTCGCCGGACTGGCCTAATCTTGGTCCGGCTCGTAGATCGTGTCCTCGATCTGCTTGTCCGAACCGCCACGCAGCTTATTGCCCTTGCGCAGGTTCTTCACCTCGCGCATGCGCGGCTCCGGATCGATCTTGTTCGCGATAGCCCGGCGGGCGGAGGAGGTGACCTGCTTGGTTACCGGCGAGTTGGCGACAGCCTGCGCCGCGTTGACGATCTGGTGGTAGCGCTTCCGGCCGGCTTTCGTGCCGAGCACATATCCGGCGGCGGCCCGACAACGTATTGGTACATGGTGGTCAGGGTACAGCGAAAAGCGGGGCGGGAAGCTTGCCCTTGGCCCACCTGACAAACGTTGCTGTACTAAGTTGTAGTGAGTATCCCTGTGACGAACGACCCCTAAGGAACCTATGTCGGACAAGCCCAAGATCATGACCGTCTACGGCACCCGCCCGGAGGCCATCAAGGTTGCTCCGGTTGTTAGTGCGCTCCAGAACGACGTTCGTTTTGAATCGGTCGTGGTCTCGACCGGCCAGCACCGCGAAATGCTGGAGCAGGTGAACAAGCGCTTCGGCATCACTCCGGACCACGACATGGCGCTGATGAAGCCGGGGCAAACTCTCAACGAGTTGGTGGCGCGTGCGATTCAGGGGCTTGACCCGATTATCGAGGAAGAACAGCCGGACGTCATCATCTCCCAAGGCGACACCTCGACGGCGATGGTCGCAGCGCTGGCTGGTTTCCACAAGGGCGTGAAGATTGTCCACCTCGAGGCTGGTCTGCGCACCGGGAACATTTTCTCGCCATTCCCTGAGGAAGCAAACCGCAAGATCATCGGCCAGATTGCTTCGCTCCATCTGGCTCCCACAAACGAATCGCGTGAGAATCTTCGCCGGGAGAACTTCCGTTCCAAGGACATCGTCGTTACGGGCAACACCGTCATCGATGCCCTGCTCGCGGCGTCGGAATGGGATGTCAAGTTCGAAGATCCGCGGCTGGAGGAGATTCGGAACACCGACCAGAAGCTTGTGCTGGTTACCACCCACCGCCGCGAGAACCTCGACGCTATGAAGGAAATCGGTGGGGCAGTCCAGGACCTCGCGAAGTCCTATCCGGATCACATCTTCGCCCTGCCGCTGCACCTCAACCCGAAGGTGCGAGACGCGGTTCTCCCGGAAGTTGAGGATCTTCCAAACGTCATCATCACGGACCCGCTGCCGTATGACCAGTTCACTGCGCTGATGAGCCGCGCTTACCTCGTCCTCACAGACTCGGGCGGCGTGCAGGAAGAAGCACCTTCACTCGGTAAGCCTGTGCTCGTAATGCGCGAGAATACTGAGCGACCGGAAGCTGTGGTGGCCGGAACAGTGAAACTCGTTGGCACGGATCGCCAGCGTATCGTGGCGGAAGCTAGGAACTTGCTCGATCAGCAGGCTGCTTACGAAGCGATGGCCAACGCAGTTAACCCCTACGGTGATGGGAGAGCTGCAGACCGCGCAGTCGCTGCGATTGCCGAGCTCGTTGGTGTCGGCCAAAGAATTGACGAGTTTGAACCTGAGCTTGGTTAGGTTTTGTTAGGGGAATTCGAAACCGTCCTCGAAGTCCTCTTCCCTCATTAAACTGCTCCATTCGCCATTAAAGCTGAGAGCGAATTTCAAGACTAGCTCTTGGAGCTCTGGGGGAGGTGCCGCGTGTCCGTTTCCCCAGTCACCCTGCAACGTGCACCATTTTTCTGCATAAAGGGCTTCGAACTGTGTTGCCCACGGTAGATAATGGTTTTCAATATGAAATTGGTCTCCTCGGTTTTGGAGAAAAAGGGCATAATTCAAAAACGAGTCGCTGTAAAGTTCGAGTAAATCTGTGACCGCTTCTAACGGAAGTGGAGGATGGCCATTCCAGCAGGTGTTGAAGTATTGAGTGACCTTGTCTGCATGGTAAGCGGTGATATTGGTTTGCGGGTTGATCGCGACAGCCAACGAGCCTGGTAGCTCATGTGCATAGTAAAGCGCTGCGTAACCACCTGCCGAAGATCCTTGAAAGACGATGTTTCTAGCTTCGATGGACGACGCTACATGCCGGATCAGTTGAAGTAGATCATGTTGGAGGCTTCGTGATTTGTCTCCAGCGAACCATCCGATTGGAATGCCGAAATCAAGTGACGGGTCTGATAAATAGAGAATCGACGCTTCGAGGTCGTGTGTGATTGACTGCCCGACAAAAATGGGAAGGGTCGAAGTTGCCGGATCCGCTGCAGCGTGAAAAACAACGACGAGATTGGGCGTATTGCGCCGAATTAGCTGAAGGTCAAGAGTGCCCATGCCGTAGGAAATAGTGGAAATACCGGTGAGCGGTTCACAATTGATGAATTCCTCCAGGTCCCGATACAAATACACATTGCCGCCTGAAGTGGGGGCGTAGCGAGCATAGTTTCGCTTGAGGGGCATGTTCACCTTTCAGATGGGTGGATTCGACTATCGTAGCTAACCTGATTACAACTAATGGAGATCGAACGGTAACCGGAAATCGTGGTTGCCTGACATCAACGGAGAGTCGAAGATTGAAGCCAACCTTTTTCGGTCAGACACGATATAGCCTCTACATTCCGGACTCCGGTGCTTGGCGGGCAAGTTCCGCCGGCGGACAGGGAAGAGGGGAATACCAAGACTATTTGTATGCCCCTGAGCGATTAGATTTTCGCGACAAGATTTTTACGGAATTCACTGCTCCTGCGTTGGCGGATGCCGCGGAAAAGCACGATGTCTGGCATATTGTCTCTTACTCTGAGTCTCTGCCGGAAAAGTACGTTGAGTCGCTTAGGCGGACTGCGGATAAGTTTCCGTTTCTAGTCTTACAAGAGCTGGCTGATGGTGTCGGAGACTGGGGGCCCTCAGAGCGCATTATCAAAGAGAAGATGGGATCAGGAGGAGTGTTTGGGCGCTACCGGCTCGATGATGATGATGTGCTTTCTAAGCACTACTTCGACCTCGTAGAGCGCTTCGTAAAACCTGAGTATGTAGGCATGGTTGTTAGTTTGCCGCGTGGAATTGAAGCGATCTATTCGAATGGGCACTATTTCAATTTTCGTGAAGCGCACGTACCCATGAATTCAATGGGGATGCTCTACGTATCAGAATTGAGTGAGCTAGGAACCATTCGGGCTCCTCGGGCGGGTGCCCATGACAAGGCAGACCGATTAGCTCCGGTCATCATGGATGCGAGCGAGATCGGATATTTACGCACTAACCACGGCGGTCAGGATAACTTGCTGCGTCATCAAGCCGAAATCGTATCCGACAGATTGGTGACCAATATGGACAAGTTTCCGGCAGTACCGTCTACCGACTTGATCCGTAAAAATTTTCCCTCGGTGGCACCAAAGGTGCTGGGTGATGAGAGAGTAGTGGAAAAGCACGGCACGTGGAAGCTCGGGGACGGTATTCAGATTTCAATTGACGGCAATTCCAGCGGAATTACCGTAACCCTCTCTGGAGACGCGCCTAAAGGTATTCGAAAAAATCCTTTGGCTCTTTCTCTGGATCTTGAGTCTCCAGGAGGAAGAGGTATTCGGTCCGGAGCCACCCTGAAAGGTCTTGCTACGTCAATCAACCCGGGTATCGGTCAGTTCGTTTACTTTGACGTTAAACCTGGATCTTTTAGCGCATCAGCGAGCGCTTTTCTCGCCGATGGAGTGAGAATTCGTGCTGCGAAGGTTGTGCCTCTGGTCCCAGAAGCACGTGAAGTGCGTATCAATTCGTGTGTTGTGGACCAGGAGGGTGATGGGGTCGATTTTTCGGACCTAAGCGCTGTCCAAGCAAAGGCCGCCTCATTACGCGCGCAGGCGAAAACTAGTATTCGTGACTTCGGGGTTCGGGCGTGGCCGAATCTCAAGCCGATATTGGTCAGCGCACTCGGGGTAGATAGAACTAATCGTTTGAAGGAATTCGTAGCTGCTAAACTCAAATCGATCTAGGGGCTATAGCTCAGTCGGTTAGAGCTGCGGACTCATAATCCGTTGGTCGCGGGTTCGAGCCCCGCTAGCCCCACACGGGAATGTTTCGGCGCTGACGCGGAGGGAGGCTGGGCGTGAGAATCCTTGTTCTGTCTCATTACTGGTACCCCGAGAACGGCGTTCCGCAGAGAAGATGGACTTGGCTTTCTGAGATCCTCCAGAACGCCGGTCACGAGGTCACGGTCATTGCACCGGCGCCTCATTACAAGCGATCGGTTCCATTGAGGGAGTGGTTCGCCTCCGGGGGTTTTAAACCAACTCTTGAGACTGAGCGCGGGCCTAGCGGAGAAGCCATCCTTCGTTCGAGCTACTTTCCTTCGGGGAGTTCTCTGACACAGAGGATTTTCAATCAGGGGTGGTCTGCAGTGGGGATGGTACTGGCATTGTCCAAGCTCTCATCCCGGTCGCGTCGATACCGCCCAGACATTGTCATTGGAACCGTGCCAGCCTTGCCTACAGCAGCGGTTTCTTACCTGGCGGCGAAGAAATTTTCTGTACCGTACATCATTGATTTGCGAGATGCCTGGCCAGCATTGTTCAAAGAAAGTGGGAGCTGGAATGCGGGAACCGGTACGCCTTCATTGCGAGAGCGGCTGTTGAAGCGAGGACTATTCCAACTACTTGTGTTCTGCACAGAAGCGATGATCGAAGGTGTATTGAGTCAGGCATCTGGAATCATTACGACCTCATCCGAACTTGAATCCGTTGTATCTAAGCAACACCAAGTGCCGACGGCCACGGTACGAAACGTGTTCCCCAGTCCCGCCTTCCAGCGGAGAAGGAGAGTCACTCACCCGGGCGAATTGAATGTCCTTTACGCGGGCACCCTCGGACGGGCACAGAGGTTAGAGAATGCATTGCATGCTGCAAAGATCGCGAAAGAGAGGGGAGTCCAGGTCAACCTCAAATTCGTTGGTGACGGCGCGACTTGGGATGCCTTGATAGAACAGGCGAGCGCATTAGAAATCGGTCTCCAGATTGAACACCAACTTAACCCTGAAGCGTTGAATAGCTGTTACGACTGGGCGGATACCGCATTAGTGCATCTAACAGACTGGGAATCGTTGGATGCCGCTGTACCTTCAAAAACCTATGAATTGATGTCGAACAGCATTCATATCAGTGGTGTGGCCCGGGGAGAAACAGCACGAATAATTTCGGAGCTGGAAGCTGGCGATGTTGTTTCCCCGAATGACCCCTCTGCGTTAGCAGAACTGTGGGTCGCTCTTTCAACTGACAGTTCGCGACTGGAAGTGAGCGACAAAGGGAGGCGCTGGGTAGAAATGCAGCGACAACACGAAGCACCACATGCGCTCATCGGTTTGTTAGAGAACGTTACAGGGGCGTCATGAGAATTCATTCTCTGCAAACATTGCCACCCGTTACAGACCCGGCGGTCGTAATCGTGAATTCAAACTGTTTCGGTGTTGATCTCACAAGTTTTGAAAGCCGATCGGTTTTCCTGCGCTCTGTCCCTGAATCGCACCCTGAGGATTTACCTTTGGTAGTGGTCAATCCCACCCCTGCGATGGTACAAGAGCTGCATAAAAAAGGAGTATTTGAAAGCCAGTCCTATATAGAAATGCGGGCAAACTCGACGGGGTTTTCCGACTTGGTCCTGTGCCTATCGGAATTTGACGATCTTGCAGTATCGGGGACGTTTTCAAGCCAGGAATGGTTCAGAGTCCGTGTTCAAAGAAGTACCTCGTCGGATCGCTCAGGACAGGATTTGACCGTGGGGTTGAAGGCATCTTCGTTAACCTCAGCAGCGGAAGCGTGGTCGCCGGTAGCCGAAACTCACAACACGGGCGTAGCAAGCTCAACTCTCATATCAGACGTAGTGCAAATTGCGACGCGCATAAGTAAGCCAATAAAGCCGTACCTCCCCGCCCCGGTAGTCCACATCCTCTACAAAATCCTTGGAGTAATTCGATGATCGACGAACTTCGCAGTGTGTCGGTTGTGATACCAACACACGGCGGCTTAGAGCGTCTGCCACGCCTACTGGCTTCGCTGGATCGCCAAACTCTTGACCGAGACTACTGGGAAGTCGTTTTTGTGTGTAACGGGGTCGACGACGGCTCAGCTCGCCTCTTGCACGAGTGGGGCGATCAGTCGGACGTCAAATCGAGGGTACTTGTTACTCCTGAGGTTGGTGCGGGGTTGGCACGAAACCTTGGCATAGCGAACGCTCGTAAAGACGTCATCACTTTTGTCGACGATGATGATTGGATTGAACCGCGTTTCGTGGAGGTTGGTCTTTCAAACACGACGGAAAGCTGCATCGCACTGTTGCCTATCAAGAACGAAACTGTTAGAGGTATCAGTGACGAAAACTCCTTAAACGCACGAAGGGCAATGCTGGCGGGTTCAACCGTTCCCGTTCGCGATGCTGTTTGGACTTTGGGTTTCAACGCATGCAAATTCGTTCCCGCAAGACTGCTCAAGCAATGGCGTTATAGCGAAAACCTCGCATCTGGCGAAGATGTAGCTTTTTTTGCCAACCTCCTTCGGGTGCCAAATCTGCATTTGGTCATCCCTCAGGATGACGATAATGCTGCTTATGTGAGGGTTGTCCGCGAAAACTCGGTATCACGACGAGCTCAAAGCTTTGACTTCAACGTCGCTCAACGGTTGGACGTGATCGCAGAGCTTCGGAGAATTCCGGTTGCGCTTGAAGCAGAAAAAGCACTTGACTCGCTCGTTTCTTCCCAATTTAGGTTCGTATCCGAGTGGCTCGGAAGTCGGCCAGGGGATCTTAAAGAAGCGGCAAATTATTCGATTGCCGTTGGCGCCTATGGGCTTGACTGGAAGCGCATTCACCGTCGATCGACCAAAAGACTTGTCTTTTCGTACTGTTTCCCACCCTTCGCAGATCCAGCTGCCAATGTTGTGGCAAAGCGGATTGTAGAAAGGCAAGAAGTCGTAGACGTAGTTAGCGCCGACATGTCCCCGGTTCGAAAGCTCGATCACTCCACACAGCTGTTGGTAGATCCCTGGATACACAGGCATGTAACGATCAAGGGGTACCCGTCATTCTCATCTTGGCCAACCATTGCCTCATTTGGGCAGAAGGCCGTCCGAGCTGCACGTGGAACATATGACACGGTGTATTCGCGCGCACTTTGGTCGGGCTCACACGTCGCCGGCGCGTTGTACAAGATCAAGTATCCGACAGTGAAGTGGGAGGCTGAGTTTTCGGACCCGATGCGATGGGACGCGAAAGGGGATCCACGGCCGGGAGGTCCGGCGAGCGGGCGAGTGGCGCGCAGGCTGCAGCGCTGCATTGAAACGGCAGGGTGGCAGAGCGAATTGCATACGTGTCGGGACAGTCATTTCGCGCTGACTGAATTAGCTACATTATGCCTGGCTGATCAGTTGGTGTTTACTAATCAAAATCAGCTGAATCTGATTCTGTCGTCGTATGGTGAAGCCTTCGCTGAAACTGTTTTCGCAAAGTCATCGGTGCAACCCCAGCCAGTGCCGCCTGAGGAGGCATACCAGTCGGCTACGGTGGATTTGCGGTTGGATCGAAGTAAGCTGAATCTGGCTTATTTCGGTAATTTTTACGCCAATCGTGGATTAGGGGATTTTGCAGACGCTCTCGACTTTCTTACACCTGAGCAAGCTGAACAAGTTGTCCTCCATGTTTTTTCAGTTGGCGCGAACGGGCCGGTTATGCGGGAGCTTATTCGTAGTGGACATATAGTCCATCACGAGACACTGAACTACCTTGAATTTCTCTCGGCGTGTAAACAGTTCGATGCTTTGTTAGTTGTCGACACAGCTACAGCAGGAACCACTTACTTTCGGAATCCTTTCCTTCCGTCGAAGCTGTCGGACTATATGGGATCTGGTACCCCGGTGTGGTCGATGATCGAACCGGGTTCGCCGTTGTCGGAAGCTCCGACCCAGTTTGTCTCCGAACTTGGCTGCACGGAACAGACTGCGCGAGAGTTAATTCAAATTGCTTCGCTGCGCGAGTAAACTCAGCGAGTGCACAAATCCGTGGTCGATGGAGGCAATGTTGGATACAACCCGCCATGCGCAACCTGAAGCGGTTGAGGGGCGGTCAGGCCCCACATTCATAGTCAATACGGCTAGTTTGCAGTCTTTGCAAACGCGGCCGTCTTTTGCCGAGTACTGTAGGCAGCTTTGGGATAGACGCGCGTTTATCTGGACGGATGCTCGGTTTAAGGCGTTGCGGACCACGAAAGACTATCGGCTTTGGCGTACCTGGCTTGTACTGCAGCCACTGCTCGATGTCGCGTTCTACGCGTTTCTGTTTGGGCTCATTTTGAAAACCTCACGCGGCATCGACAACTTCGTGGGCTTTCTTATTTTGGGTGTCATTTTTATGAGGATGATCGTTGGGCAGATGACGCAAGGCATTATGCTCATTCGGAATTCGCGTGGAATGATTCAGACTTTCACATTCCCCAAGGCATCACTCGCCATTTCTCAAACATTGCGTAGCATGCTCGACAACATACTCCCAGGGCTAATGGCGGTACTAATGGCGTTAGCCGCGCAGCATTTTTCGCCGCTGAACTGGTCTATCGTTCTCGTGATTCCGCTTTTCGCCCTGCTGCATATCTTTGGGTGTGGCCTCATGCTGGTAACGGCGCGTCTTACAGCGGTTATTCCCGATGCCAGAGCCCTAATTAACTTTTTTTCCCAGGCATGGTTCTTTTTGTCTGGCGTGATGTTTTCGATTGACCGGTTTGTCAATCACCCGACGCTCCACGAGGCGATGACGGCTAACCCGGCTTACATATTCCTCACGGCAATACGTGGCTCGGTTCTTTACCAAGCGCCACCTACTCTCGAAACATGGGGCACCTTGATCGCCTGGTCTACCGGCACATTTCTCGTAGGAATGATCTACTTTTGGCAAGCGGAGGCGCGGTATGTGCGACTCAGCTGATAAAGGAATTACCACGCGCTTCGACGCGCCTTCTGTAGCCGTTGCGAATGCTACAAAGACCTACGTTATCGGACGTGGGCGATCAGAGGATGTCTCGGCGATACGGTTAGGTCGCCCAAAACGAACGGTAGAGGCCCTGAAGGGTGTTTCCTTCGTTGCCCAGCCAGGCGAAACGATAGGAATTATCGGGCTAAACGGATCGGGCAAATCCACTTTGTTGCGCCTTATCGCCGGTGCGGAAGAACCAACAAGTGGCCAGGTTTTGGTGCGGAAGAAGCCCATGCTCCTGGGCGTTTCGCCTGCTCTACATGGAGACCTCACCGGGGCACAAAATGTATATCTGGGGTGTCTTGCGTTGGGGATGCCCGCCGATAAAGCAAAAGAGCAGATCAAACTAATTGCTGAATGGACTGAGCTTGGCGAGGCGATTGACCGTCCCATGTCAACGTATTCCTCTGGCATGGGTTCGAGGCTCAATTTTGCAATTTCGACTGCAGTTGAACCCGATATTTTGCTTGTCGATGAGGCGCTATCTACGGGTGATGCGGCATTTGGCGCGAAAGCAAAAGAGAGAATCAACGGTGTAATTGAGCGCGCAGGCAACCTTTTTCTTGTCTCGCACAGCATTGGCACTGTTGAAGATCTGTGCGAACGTAGCATCTGGATCTACAAAGGTGAAGTAATCGCTGACGGTCCCACCTCAGAGGTGTGCCCTAAATACCACGAGTGGGCGCGGCTGATGGGCAAACAGGACAAACGGCCAGCATTTGAATACTTGAACGAAGTGAGTTTGGGCTATAAGTGTCCAAAAATTGAGTTTTTCCAGTGAGGGGGAATTCAATGTCATTTAGTGCTTTATCGCAAACACGAAGTGTGACCAAGTAAGTCAGCCAGGGACTAACGGTGCCGTTACGAGCGGAACAGCTAACTAGCTTGTAAGAAAACCAGCGGTGCTCGCGCCGAATCAGAGTTCGTCGCCGAGAGAACGAGCAAATTTTAGAATTGGTAACGATGGGGCGCACTGGTAGTCGCTGAGTATTGCGTGTTTCGTATGTGTGAACTAGCCTCATAGAAAATGCGCTTAAGTCTTCGCGCTCAAGTCGGAGACAGGTTCGGTGGAGGATCATGCTTAAACTAATTATTTGGGATCTCGATGACACGCTCTGGCGTGGGACTCTGGCAGAGGGGGATGATGTCGAACTCTTTGCTGAGCGTGCAGCTGCTATTAAGGAACTAAACAGTCAAGGAGTTGTGAACTCCATTAGTTCCAAGAATGACTACCAAACTGCGATGGCAAAGCTTGCAGAATTTGGTCTCGAGAACGAATTTGTTTTCCCAGAGATTGGTTTTGTAGCTAAGGGGCAATCCGTCCAGAGGATCATCGCGGACATGAACCTTAGGGCACCGGATGTTGTGTTTGTTGACGATAATCCTCACAATTTGCAAGAAGTTGCGTCTGTAGTAGATGGCATCACTACCTACGACGCGACAACGGTCGAATTCGATAGGTTTCTAGCGAATGCTGTCGCCGAAACTGTCGGAGGAAAATCTCGGGTTGAAAAGTATCGCATTATGGAGCGGAAGAGGTCTGCTCGTGAGGAACTCCAGGGCAATAATGAGGATTTCCTTCGCTCATCTGACATACGAATGACGGTAGTTCGAACACAAGAGAACTACCAGTTTGCCGGTAGGCTCGAAGAACTTGTCAATCGAACGAACCAGCTCAACTTTTTAAAGACCAGGATCGAACCCGGCACCCTAGCTCCATTCATCGTGGATCTTGGGAAAAACCAAGTGTATTCGCTCTTTGTGTGGGACAAGTTCGGAAATTACGGTCTCGTCGGGTTCGCATTTGTCCGGACAAACACCAAGGAACTTAGGCATTTTACTTTTTCTTGTCGAATTATGAATATGGGCATCGAAGAAGAATTTGCGTGGTACTTGCATAATGCTCCTGACGGACCGCGCGTGCCTGTTGAAAAGCTGCCGATATCGCCGGTCCATCATGACTGGATTCGGACCATTGACTCGGACGATCCGGAGGCGCGGAAGGCAATTGCGGCTGCGACGGGAGATGGCGAGAACTCGGAGCAGCCTGAAGTTCGAATTATGGCCAACTGTCAGTCTGGCTCAATTGCTCACTACTTGAAAACCGATAAAACCTTGGCGGTCGACAATTGGCCCAAAGCATTTCGTTTAGCAGACTGGGCAAGCGATCGAGATATGCGGGGGATTTGGTCGCCACAGATGGTTTATGGAGCATTTGTAGACTATCAAGAGCGGATATGGTCGGCCGAGGGGGGCGTAGAAAAGTACCAATCTCTAGTTGGAGAGTTTATTGCCGAGTGTGCGGCTAACGAGGCCAGTCTGACGGTATTGCTTCCAAGTGATGTGACTGATGCTGCGAATGGCACCCATTATGACTACTCCCGTCTGAACGAGGTCTGGAGGCAGGCGGCTAGGGAACATCAATTTGTCGAGGTAGTCGAGTTGGACGATCATATTCGCGGAAGTGTGGCGGACCCGCGGCACTTTACCAGAGATACATTTATCGCCATTTCGGAGATACTTGATAGACGCCTTGGATAGACCACTATAGAGTCGCGCAGAGTTCGACAGCTTTCGCTTTACTTCCAAATTGGGGAAGAGCTTTGCGGGCACCAGAATACCCGCGACTCTCTGTGAGAAGGCGTGGCGTGCACGATGGAGTACCTCCGAAATGAGCCGATCAATGTGCGGCTGTAGCGGCAAACCCTCGCGTCCACCTACCTAACTGCCTAAGAGGATTAAGTTAATTCACATTTCACCTTAAGGTAATATCAGGTTCTCATTGCACCTATAAGTTTCTTTGCATGCGCCCCAGAAAGGGGCGCAACGTATTGCTAAGGAACTGAAAATGGGAATTCGGAAACGGGCGGTGCGCGGTTGTACCGCCCTCGTGTCCAGCGTCGTCATTGCGCTGCCGATGGTTGCGGCGGTGGCGCCGGCGAAGGCTGCGGACGCGGCTGCGCAACCAGGCGGCCAGGTGGTCATCAGCGAGATCGCAAACGGTAGCCCCGGCGGCTACCATGACAACTTCATTGAAGTCGCCAACTGGGGTGATGAGCCTGTGGACGTCACCGGCTGGAAGCTGTTCCGGTGCACCGGCACCGGCTCGGTGGCGTCGGCGCCGCTGAACACGCTTGAAGGTACGATCGGCGCGGGGGAGCGTTGGGTGTTCGCCAGGGAGAGCGATCAGTCCACAATCGTGGACGCGGACGTGAAGCAGCGCTACACAACATCGCTGGCCAACGAGTCCTACGGCGCGCTGCTGCGCGATAGCTCGGGCGAGGACGTCGATGCCGTCGCGGTCCAATCCCCGGGCACCGCCAACCAGGCGTGCGCCGAGGGTACCGTGCTGGCCAACACTACGGACTCCGCCGCCGGCGAAAGCTTCCAGCGCACCCAGGACACCGACGACAACGCCGCGGACTTCATCCGCGCGCCGCGCACCCCGGGCAAGGAGAATGCCACCGAGCCGTCGACGGCGCCGAAGCGCGGCGACGTGCTCATCTCCGAGGTCGCGCACACGGGCGCGGACGGGGAGGGTCTGATCGAGATCGCCAACCTCGGCGATACGGAGGTCGATGTCGCGGACCTGCGCGTGGACGTGGTCAACCAGTTCGGGCGCCGTTTTAATGGGTATGTGTGGGCGGGGCGGATGCCCGTCGAGAAGCTTGGGCCCGGAGAGGCTGTCGTTGTGCCGCGCGATGAGGGCGGCCGCGGCTTCACCGAGGGGGCTGCGGGCGTGGTGCTGTACGACGCCTCCGGTGCCGTCTGGGACCGTGTCGCCTGGGCGGACAACCAAGACTCCGCGGCTGCGGACGGCACGCCGCTGCCGTATGCCAGCCTGGACGCCGCAGACGGCGTGTCCTACCAGCGCACCTCCAACACCGGCGACAACGCGTCGGACTTCGTGGCCGCGAAGCGCACCCCGGGCGCGATCGAGGTGAGCGAGGCCGCCGAGGAGAAGATGCCCGAATACACGCACGAGGAGCCGCACACCACCGGCGGGGCGAACGTGCTGGTCTAAGAAAGGACAAATACCGGCTCGGACGGCAATGGCGACATCTTTCTCGAACTGCAGAACTACGGTGATGCGTCGCAAGACATGACCGGCTGGAGCGTGTACCGCTGCATCGGCACTGGCATGCGCGCGTCCGTGCAGCAGGTTTTCGCCGAGCAGCTGGACGGCGTGGTGTTGGAGCGGCCAGCGTTTCACGGCGGGCCGCTCTGCGCAGGCGGACGCGGACATTCGTGCAGCGCAGGACACCACTTCGACATCTCCTTTGCCACCCAGTACGGCCTGCTCGTTTCCGACCAGGACGGCAAGATCGTGGACCGCGTTGGTTCCGCACGCGCGGACGTGGAGAGCTTTTGCTGCATGGGGCAGCCACTTCCCGGCGATCCGTACCGGTAGAAGGTAGAGCAGCCGCATGAGGGGATGCATCTGTTGTCGTCGGCGCTTGATGGGGCGGTCGGGGTGAAGGTGCTGGGGATTCAGCCGGCCGGCTCGGACGTTGACGTGCGGCTGGTACAGGCCTCCTATCTGCTCATGGATGGGGACACCCTCACGCCAGAGGCCGTGATGGCTGCTGCGGCGCTGACGGAGGTGCGGACGCAGGCGGTTGCGGTGACGGGGCGTTGGACCGGTTGCGGGCTTCGAGCGAGCCGTTGGAGTGTGTGATTGTGGGTGCGGGTGTGCAGGGGCGGGCACATGCGCGCACAATAGAGGACGTGCTTGATGGAGTGTGGGGGTATTGGTGACGTCTATCTCGCGGAGCGAGTGTCGATTCGGGGTAGTTGGTACCGCGAG
>NZ_KV789322.1:0-24690 GCF_001807545.1 Corynebacterium sp. HMSC08F01
TCGGCATCCAAAAAGGCCACATCTAACCCCCGCGACACGCCGATAGCAGACACACTTTTTGAGCCTTAACCCGCGTTTGCCTCACGGTTGTTACGGGTTAAGCGACAAAAAGAAAGCCGCTGGGCGCGACTGCACCTAGCGGACATTCTCTTAATTACCGGATTTTAACCCGTCTTGTGAGAACCAACTGTATATATAGTTTTGTGCAGAAGCAAACTACATATTCGATTACGCGTGCTCTTTCTGACCCTCGCTTCAAAACTTACATACAGGCAGCCGGGGGCTCAGAAAAACAAGCACTTCTGCTCTACCTTTGGAATATCGAGATGGCGGGAGCTGTCGCTGCGACCACAGGTATGGTCGAAGTACAACTCAGAAACAGCATCAATTCACGCCTTCAAACTTGGAATGCATCCCAACCGGTTAATGATCCAAACCGTACTTGTGCGTACACAAGGGACTGGCTAAAGGATCCTGCACCTCGACTTCGCCAGATTATTTCGCCACCACGCAAAAGGCCACTTTGGCAAAAAGCGGAACCAGCCCTACGAGACGAACTTGGCAATTGTGCAAAGCCGAATCCTTCTCATGACGACCTTGTCGCGGCTTTGCCTTTCGGTTCATGGCTTTTCATCTTGCCTCAACCCCAGGTTTCTTCTCCTCAAAATCCCCGGATGCGGATTTGGGACGAGACTCTCAAGCATGCATTTACTGCTCGGAACGCTTCCGAATTCCAGAGCGCTAATCCCGCTGTCATTTACCAGTGGGCAAATGCAGTACGGCACGCACGAAATCGTGCAAGCCATCTAGAACCGCTGCTTGACCCTGGGCAATTGATCCGTGTTCATCGAATATCCGCACGCCTTATGCATTCAATGAACCCCGCTGCCGCATCCTGGCTAGCGGGGCAGCAATACATCCATTCAGTGCTTAAAAGGAAACCCGTGTAGCTACTCCCTTGCCGGGGAGGCGCTGCGGTCGTCGTTACGCACAGGCACCCACTTGAGCGCGTAGGCGAGCACGACCACGCCCACAGCGATGGCGAAGGACACCCAGCCGAAACCGGTGGTGAAGCCGGCGATGACGGCAATCGGCGCGAGGATGGTCATGCCGATTTCGAAAGGGGCGAAGCCGACGTAGGCCACGCCGTACTCGTTGAGGGTGCCGGACTTGAGTTTCGGGTCGACCATCTTGAGCAGCGCGATGCCGGTGGCCACGGCGGCGGTGGCCCAGCCCCAGCCGAACAGGCCACGCTCGAGCCAGTTTTCGCCAAAGAAGGTCGGGCCGGCCCACAGCATCCAGACCACGCAGAACACGGTACCCAGGACGAACATGACAACCAGTGCCTGCCAGTAGCCGGCGAGTGCGGCGGGGACGATAGACGCGATGCCGAAGGCGATCATGTAGTCGGTGGCAGCGCCGGAGATGGAGTTGATGGTGGAGCCGTCGAGGTAGTTCGGGCGCCCGGCGAGTCGCAAGGCAAGACGGCCGACCAGACCGACCACGAACGACATGGCGAACAGCGGGATGGACACGTTTGGCCACTGCCCCTTGATCAGCGTGTTCAGCAGGTACGCGATGAGCACGGTGAACACGATGAAGCCGGCGTGCAGTGCGAGCGGTTCGATGGACGACGGGTTGGTGGTGGCTTTGCCGATGGAGGGGCGTTCTTCCTCGTTGCGGATGTAGCCGGTGCGCAGGTCGTCGGGAAGATCGCCCGCGAGCTGGGACGCCTTGCCTTTGCGGATGCCCCAGTTGGCCATGATCACGCCGCCGACAATCGCCACGAGGGTGCCCACGGTGGCGGAGGTGAAGCCGAGAGAGGATGCGCCTTCGACTCCGATCTCCTCAAGCGCGGAGCCGACGGCCGCTGCGGTGCCGAAGCCGCCGACGAAGCCGACGGGCAGCATCATGCCGAACCACGGCTCGGTGCCGAATACGGGTGCGAAGAGGTAGATGCCAAGCAGGATGAATAGGCCCCATTGCCCCATGAACATTGCGGTGGAATAGCCCCACATGTTGCGCGCACCGGTGGCCACGGACCCGCCGAATTGCATCGAGTACGCCATCGACGCGAACACCACCGCGATGAGCAGCGTGGTGTAGGTGCCCACCTGGTCGGACCAGTTAATCAGGCCGAGGACTTCCGGCCCGAGGATGAGCCCGATAAGGCCCGCGGTGATCGGTGCAGGCAGCAGCAATGCTTGCAGTACGCGCAGTCGGTTGCGCAGGACGTTGCCGACGATGAGGAGGAGGGAGATCCATCCGATGTCGGTAAGCAGCGTGTATGGGGTGAATTCCATCGCAGCACCTTCCTTTATCCACTTATCGCATATAAAACAGTCTGTACTCTAACCCAGTACGCTGTTTTCATGGCTTTTTCGGAGTCCGTTGAGTTGTTGCGCACCCACGGATCGCGCGTGAGTGAGGTGTGGCGCGCGAGGTTCGTGGAGGCGTATCCACATGCGTCGATGATGCTTGCTCCTGGTGAGCGCATGCCGCAGATGCTTATCGACGCCACCACGTTCCTCCTCAGCCACTCCCCCACCGAAACCACCGACCGTCTGCGCGCGATCGCGCTGGACCTGCGCCGCACGGGCTTCCCCGCCGAGGAGTACCCGAACGCGATGCAGTTGCTTGGCGACGCCATCCGCACCGTCGCCGGAGAAACCGGCGCCGAGGTCGGCACCGGTGCTGGCGGTGCCGACACCGAGGACCCCACCTCGGCGCTCGTGGCAGCGGGCGAGGTCATGCGCAAGGCAGCATCCCAAGCCGACTACGCGGGCGTGCCGGCGGCCTCAGCGGCGCAGGTCACCAGCGTGGACGTTCGAGACGGGGTGCAGATCGTGCGCCTCGAGGCAGGCACGCGCATCATCTATGCCCCCGGTGAAACGCTGCCCGTGATGTCGCCGGAAGCCCCCGGTGTGTGGACCGGGCTGATCCCGGCGCTGCCGTCGAACCCATTCGGACAAATGGAGTTTCACATCGGCGCGGGCACCGATCTTGCGGTTGCGCCCGGCGCGTGGTTGACATTGGGTGTGGCGCGCGGGGGTCTGCAGGGGTTCGTCGATAAGCAAGTGCTCTTGGTGGCCGCGGGGACGGGGTTGGCTGCGGCGAAGGCGCTGGTTTTTCACTGGTTGGAATGCGAGGAGCACCCCGATGTGCACCTGGTTTCGGATGTGACGTACGACCGGGCGGCGCTGGACGCGTTGGCTGGCGCGCAGGACTGGCTGGACGTGAGTTGGGTGGTGGAGTCGCGGCTGGGTGCGTCGCTGGAGCAGGTGGTGTCGGGCCCGGGAATGTGGTGGGGTCGCGACGTGATCGTGTGCGCGGACCAGGCACGCGCGGCCGCGATCACCGACGCGTTGGAAGAAGCTGGCGCCGAGGGCGTGCAGGTCATCGCCCACGACGCGACGCCGGAGTGGTTTAGCGCATCGTAGTGTCCGCGCGGATCTGGCCGAGCGGAAGGCGTTTGCGCTGCTTGGCGGCCTCTTCGGGGTCGATGTCTACGACCAGGGTTTCGGGCCCGTAGCCGGCTTCGGCGATGCGCACGCCGGAAGGGTCGACCACGGTTGAGTGGCCCGCGCCGGTGGGACCGGACGGCTCGCCCGCTTTGGTTTCAAAATCCGGGCGCGACTGGCCAGCGGCCGCGATGAACACCCCGGCGTCGAGGGCGCGCGCGGCGGTTAAGATGCGCCACTGCTCCACCTTGCCGGGCCCGTCGGCCCAGCTTGTGGGTACGACAATGACTTGGGCGCCGCGGTCCGCAAGGGCCTGGAACTGCTCGGGGAAGCGAATGTCGAAGCAGGTGGCCACGCCCACCGTCACGCCATCCTGCTCGAAGGTGACCAGGCGTTCGCCGGGGCGCACGGTGTCGGACTCGCGGTAGTTAAACGCGTCGTACGTGTGGATCTTGTCGTAGCCCTCATGCAGGCCATTTCCCGTGATCAGGGCGGTGTTGTAGACGCGGTTGATGGTTTTCTCGCCGCGCTGCACGGTATCGGCGGGCCGGAACATGCCAGCCACGATGGTCACGCCGAGCTCGCCTGCCAGGTCGCGCATGTTGGTGGCAAACGTGCCGTCGAGGTCCTCCGCCTGTGTGTCCAGTCTGCCCTGCTCAAAGGCCTGACTGGCACCCTCTGGCAGCACGATCAGGCTCGCACCTTGGGCGGCGGCGTCGCGCACCAGCGGAGCAAGGTGGGCAAAGTTGTCCATTGTGTCACTGCCTGTGACCGTTTGCACCAACGCGATCTTCATGTGGATAACTTTAGGTGGAGTTCGGGGCAGTTATCCACAGATTTTTCTTCGCCCCTTGTGGTTGTGTGCTGGTGCGCAGAGGATTCGGCCCATGACTCTTGAAATCTCAACACGCACCGCACCCGTTGCCCGCGGCCTCACCCGAACGTTCACACCGTTACCGTTTGCGCAGGTGGGGGTGTCGCGGACGGCGGAAGCGTTGTCGTCGATACGCAATAGCACGCACATGCTTATCGACGACACCACCGCCCACCTCAACACCCACCTCAATTCCATCGCGCGCTTTGCCCGCGCGGTGGAGGGCGTGGACGCCGACCTGGAAGCGAGGCTTGCGCCATGAGTGTTGCCACGTACCGTCCGGCGCTGGACGCGGCGGAACTCTCGGCGGCAGCGGCCGCGTTGCGCCTCGCCTCTGATGCCGCCCGGGAGCGCGCCGAGCATGTGCCAACCTCACGCGAGGCGTTAGCGTCCACCGGGTTTCGGGGTGTGGCGGCGGATGCGGCGTACGCGCGGTTAGATGCGTTCGGGTCTGTGTTTGCGCGCGGTGCCGACGACTTGGCCACGGCGGCGTCGTTGGTCGCCGCTGCGGCGGGGCTGCAACGGCAGTTGGACGAGGCCGCCATGTTTGCCACCCGCTACCTGCACTCGCGCACCGTGTTGTGGCTCAACGCGATGTCGATGGCGCTGGACCTGGAACTCGCACGGTCCTTGTTGCGCCTTGGCGGGCACGAGCAGGACTACGACCCGCTGTTCGCCCACCCGGATGAGTCGTTTCAGGACCTGCACGCGCGTCATGTGCCGACCTTGCCCGCCGCGACTCGTGCCGCCGTGGAGGCCGCCGGCGGGACCGTTCTCGAGGCCGGACCTGCTTCGACCACTGTTGTCGTCGGTGACGTTGTGGAACCGGCGCGGGTGATCACCATGGTGGCCGGCGCGACCACGGGCGCGCCCGCGAAGTTGGAGGGTGAGTTGGCAAAGGCGTCGCGGTTGGCGCAGCAGACCGGTGCTGCGGTGGTGGTGTGGCAGGGTTATGCACCGCCACGCTCGGTGCCGCGGGCGGTCTCTCCCCTGCGCGCGTCTGCTGGTGCGGATGATCTGGCGATGTTCCAGGCGGCGCTTGAGGAGCGCTTCCCGGACGCACAGAAGACCGTCGTCTCCCACAGTTACGGCACGCTGCTGGCCACCACGGCGGCGCGCGACCATGGACTTATAGCGGATGACTTATGGGTCCTCGGCAGCGCCGGCGTCGCAGGCCAGCACGTTTCCGAGCTCACACTTGCGGATGAGCACGCCACCGTTCACGTCGTCGATTCACCCCAGGACCCCATCCTGTTGCTGCGCTCTGGGCCGTCGGCGGTGCTCGGCGCGTCGCCGTCGTATGTAGGGTGGGGCGCACAGCGCGTGGAGGGCGTGCGCGGCGGGCACTCCGACTACTTCACAGACCCGGCCTTTGTGTCTGCTTTGCAACAGCGCGCAAGCACAACTTAAGAAATGGCGTTACCATGGCGAACGTTTAAAGAAACTACCTTTAGGAGTCTGATAAACCATGGCAAACTTTGCAGAGCAAGTAGTCGAGCGCCTTGAGGCCCTCGGCATTAAACGCATTTACGGTCTGGTGGGCGACTCGCTCAACCCGCTTTCGGACGCGGTGCGCGAAAGCGACATCGAGTGGGTCCACGTCCGCAACGAGGAAGCCGCAGCGTTTGCTGCCGGTGCAGACTCGCTAGCCACCGACGAACTCGCCGTCTGCGGCGCGTCCTGCGGCCCGGGCAACACCCACTTCGTCCAGGGTCTGTTCGAGTCCCACCGCAACGGCGCGAAGGTACTCGCCATTGCATCGCATATCCCGACGGCCGAGATCGGTTCCTCCTTCTTCCAGGAGACCCACCCGGAGATGTTGTTCCAGGAGTGCTCCTCCTACTGCGAGGTTGTCCACACCGCCGACCAGGGCATGCGCGTGCTGCACAACGCTCTGCAGAACACGCTCGCCGGCAACGGCGTGTCCGTGATGGTCGTGCCTGGCGACGTCTTCGCCGCCGACACCGCCGACGGCCCGCACACCGCCGACTCCGTCTACGCCACCGGCAAGGACAAGCGCGTCTACCCCGACCCATCTGAAGCCGCACGGCTTGTCGAAGCCATCAACAAGGCCGACAAGGTCACCCTGTTCTGCGGCTACGGTGCACGCGACGCCCGCGACGAAGTCTTCGCTTTGGCCGAGAAGATCAAGTCCCCGATCGGCCACTCCTTCCGCGGCAAGATGTACTTCGAGTACGACAACCCTTACGACGTCGGCATGTCCGGCCTCCTTGGCTACGGCGCCTGCCTCGACGCCATGGAAGAGTCCGACCTGTTCATCATGGTCGGCACCGACTTCCCGTACACCGACTGGCTGCCGGAGGAAAACGTCGCCCAGATCGACATCAACGGCACCCACATCGGCCGCCGCACCAAGGTCGACTACCCCGTCGTCGGCGACGTCAAGAGCGTCATCGAAAACATCCTCCCCCACATCGAGGAGAAGAAGGACCGCAAGTTCCTGGACAAGATGCTCAAACGCCACTACCAGCTGCTGGACCACGTGGTGAAGAGCTACACCGAGGAAGCCTTCGAGTCGAAGAAGCCGATCCACCCCGAGCTCGCTGCCTCCGTGCTGGACAAGCTTGCCGACGACGACGCCTACTTCACCGTCGACACCGGCATGTGCAACGTGTGGTCCTCGCGCTACCTCACCCCGAACGGCAAGCGCGACGAAGGCGCGTCCTTCCTCCACGGCACCATGGCAAACGCGCTGCCGATGGCCATCGGCGTCCAGGCCGCACAGCCGGACCGCCAGGTCATCTCCTGGTCTGGCGACGGCGGCCTCGGCATGCTCATGGGCGAACTGCTCACCATCAAACTGCACCAACTGCCGGTGAAGGTGATCTGCTTCAACAACTCCTCCCTCGGCATGGTCAAACTCGAGATGATGGTCGCCGGCATGCCCTACTTCGGCACCGACCACGAACAGGTCAACTTCGCCGAGATCGCCAAGGGTGTCGGCATCAAGTCCTTCCGCATCGAGGAGCCCGAGGACCTCGAGCCGATGCTCAAGGAGGCACTTGCTTACGACGGCCCCGTAGTCGTCGACATCGTCACCGACCCCGAGGCTCTCTCCCTGCCACCGGGAATCACCTGGGACATGATGAAGGGCTTTGCCAAGTCTGGCGCCCGCACCGCCTTCCTTGAAGGTGGCGTCGGCCGACTGTTCAACCTGGCCAAGTCCAACCTCCGCCACATCGGCGGTGCTGCTGCCATCGAGTTCGGCGGGTAGGTTGCGGTAGTTCGAATGCGCGATAAAGCCCGCGCTGCCCCTGTGATGGGTAGCGCGGGCTTTTCTTGTCTGTCGTTGCCGCCGACTAGGCGTCGGGGGTGAGGTTGCGGCGACGGCGTCGTCGTGAAGCAGCTGGCTCCCATGCCACGACCGCGGTGGAACGCGGCACGTGCACCAACTCGCCGCCACGACGGGAACCGTTGCGGAGTTTCTGACGCAACTCCTCGTTGTGGCCACGCTGGGCATCCAACTCGTCCTGCAGTTCCTCGATCTGCGCGGAGAGCTCAATGATCGTCTTGATGCCCGCCAGGTTCACGCCTTCCTCCTGGGAGAGGTACTGGATGCGGCGCAGCATCGAGATGTCGCGGCTGGAGTAGCGGCGACCGCCCCCCTTGGTACGCATCGGGGTGACCAGGCCGAGCCTGTCGTAGGTGCGCAGGGTCTGGGCGTGCATGCCGGTGAGCTCGGCGGCGACAGAGATGACGAAGTATTCCTTCTCTTCTGCCATGGTTACACCTCCTTTCGCCGTCTAGCGCTCGGACCAGCCGGCGCGCGGGTCGAAACCAGAATCCTTCTCGGCCTGGGCGTATGCGCGCAGCGCACTGGTCGCGGACGGGTCGAGATCCTTCGGCACCTTCACCTCAACCGTGACCAACAGGTCGCCGGCGTTGCCGGATCGCTTCGGGATACCACGGCCACGCACGCGCAAGGTGCGGCCGTTCGGGGTGCCAGCGGGGACCTTGACCTTCACCGGGTTGTCTAGGGTCGGCACCGCGATTGTGGCACCGAGGGCGACTTCCGCAAAGGAGACGGGGACTGTGACTTCGAGGTCGTCGCCGGAGCGGGTGAAGGTGTCGTCGCTACGCACATGCACCATGACGAACAAGTCGCCGGCGGGAGTGCCGTTCGGACCTGCCTCACCTTGGCCGGCGAGGCGCACCTTCTGACCATCGATGACGCCTGCGGGGATGCGGACCGTGATCGAACGGGTACGGCGAACGGTGCCGGTGCCGTTGCAGGTGGTGCACGGATCCTCAATAACATCGCCGGTGCCGTGGCAGTTCGTGCAGGGACGTGCCATGCCGAACGCGCCGGAGTTCTCCCGGATGTAGCCGGAGCCGGAGCAGACCTCGCACGTGTGCGTCTTGCCGGACTTCGAACCAGAGCCGTGGCAGGTGGTGCACGGTGCGTCGCCGGTGAGCTCGACGGGGAACGTCGTGCCCTTGGCTGCTTCGCGGAAGTCGAGGGTTATTTCCGTTTCGACGTCGGCCCCCCGCGACGGCCGAGCGTTCCTGCCAGCACCGCCGCGGCCGCCAAAGAAGCCACCGAAGATATCACCAAGGCCGCCGTCTCCAGCTTGTCCACCAGTGGCTGATCCGAAGATGTCCGAGAGGTCGAATTCCGTCTCCGTGCCGCGAAACCCGCCCGGAAAACCGGACGCTCCTCCCCGCCCGAACCGGCCAAAGCCGCCCGAGCCGATCATGGACTTCAACTGGTCGTACTCTTTGCGCTTCTGCTCGTCGCCGACCACGTCGTATGCTTCCGCAACCCGCTTGAACTTCTCCTCGGCCTTCTTGTTGCCGGGGTTCGAATCCGGGTGGTTTTCGCGTGCGAGCTTGCGGTACGCCTTCTTAATATCGGCCTGGCTTGCCGTCGACGACACACCTAAGTCGCCGTAATAATCCTTGTCGGCCCATTCCTGTTGCATGGCCATCTCGCACCCTCCTTTCGCTGTAAATCGGTGTGGAGTTGTTGTCTTCTAAATTTCGTTCACTAAATAATCTAAGTAAAAAGGCCGGGGATCAGGCCGCTTCTTGTTTGCGTGTACCCATTCCCCGGCCCTGCCACCAAGTTGTTGTTACTCGGTGGTATCGGCACTTTCGGCCGGATCGGCGATGATCACCATGGCGTTTCGCACCAGGCGGTCACCCACCGTGTAGCCCTTGCGCAGCACCGTTCCCAGAACCTTTTCATCGCCCTGGGACAGATCCTGCACGGCCTCGTGGACCTCCGGGTTGAACTCGTCACCCTCAGCACCGAACTCCTTCACTCCCTGGCCGGCGACGATGGAACGGAACTTATCCGCGAAGGCCTTCAGCGGGCCTTCTTCCAGGTCGCCGTGCTGCTGGGCGAGATCGAGATCGTCGAGAAGCGGCAGCAGCTCGGTGGCAAACTTTGCCTTCGCGGTGGTGGCAATCTCGCCACGCTCACGCTCCGTGCGCCGGCGGTAGTTGGCGTACTCGGCGCTGACACGCTGCAGGGACTCGGTGCGCTCTGCGAGCTGCAACTCGATGTCGCTGACCGTGCCGTCGCCATCGACGTCCGGGTCTACCTCGCCCTCTGCGATCTGCGCTGCGTCTTCCAAGTCTTTCAACTCAGCTTCCGCGGCAACGAGAGGGTCCTCGTCCGTGGACAGTGCCTCGGACTCGGCCGCCTCGTCGGCCAGGGCTTCCGCCTGATCCGGGGAGACGTACTGCTCGTCCGTCGCCTCCGGATTACCCGGGTTATCGGGCATCTGCTCGTTGTTCGGGTTCGTCATCAGACGTCGCCTCCTTACACGTACTGGGTTGGATTACTTGTTGTCGGCGTCGGTGTCGTCGTCCTCGACAACCTCGGCGTCCACAACGTTGTCGTCGCCAGCATCAGCCTGGGTAGCACCCTCGTTGGCCTGAGCCTCGTAGAGCGCGGTGCCCATTGCCTGGGACTCGGTGGTCAGCTTCTCCACTGCGGACTTGATGGCATCCAGGTCCTCGCCCTTGAGGGCCTCGTCGACAGCATCGGCAGCCTCGGTGACGCGGGTCTTGATGTCCTCGGAAAGCTTCTCGCCGTTCTCGTCCATGAACTTGCGGGTCTGGTACGCCATGGTCTCCGCGTTGTTGCGGGTCTCCTGCTCCTCGCGACGCTTCTTGTCCTCGTCAGCGTGAGCCTCGGCGTCCTTGATCATGCGATCGATCTCTTCATCAGACAGACCAGAGCCGTCCTGGATCTTGATCGTGTTCTCCTTGCCGGTGGCCTTATCCTTCGCGGACACGGACACGATGCCGTTGGCGTCGATGTCGAAGGTGACCTCGATCTGCGGAACACCACGCGGTGCCGGAGCGATACCTGCCAGTTCGAAGGAGCCGAGCAGCTTGTTCGCGGAAGCGATCTCGCGCTCACCCTGGAAGACTTGGATCTGCACGGACGGCTGGTTGTCCTCGGCCGTGGTGAAGGTCTCCGAACGCTTCGTCGGGATGGTGGTGTTGCGCTCGATGAGCTTGGTCATCACACCACCCTTGGTCTCAATACCGAGGGACAGCGGGGTGACGTCGAGCAGCAGCACGTCCTTGACATCGCCGCGCAGGACACCAGCCTGCAGAGCAGCACCCAGAGCCACAACCTCGTCCGGGTTCACGGACTTGTTCGGCTCCTTGCCAGTGAGCTCCTTGACCAGATCGGACACAGCCGGCATACGGGTCGAGCCACCAACCAGAACAACGTGGTCAATGTCACCGACAGACATGCCAGCATCCTTGATCACCTGGTTGAACGGGCTCTTGGTGCGATCCAGCAGGTCGGAGGTGATCTTCTGGAACTCGGTGCGGGTCAGGGTCTCGTCGAGGAACAGCGGGTTCTTCTCTGCATCAACCGTGATGTACGGCAGGTTGATGGAAGCCTGCTGTGCAGACGAAAGCTCAATCTTGGCCTTCTCCGCAGCCTCGCGCAGACGCTGCATAGCCATCTTGTCCTTGGACAGGTCAACGCCGTTCTGGGACTTGAACTTGTCCACGAGCCACTCGACTACGCGGTTATCCCAGTCGTCGCCGCCGAGCTCGTTGTCACCAGCGGTAGCCAGTACCTCAACAACGCCATCGCCGATCTCAAGCAGGGACACGTCGAAGGTGCCGCCGCCAAGGTCGAAGACCAGGATGGTCTCTTCCTTCTCAGCCTTATCCAGGCCGTAAGCCAGAGCCGCAGCGGTCGGCTCGTTCACGATACGCAGGACGTTCAGGCCTGCGATCTGGCCAGCTTCCTTGGTGGCCTGACGCTGAGCGTCCTCGAAGTAAGCCGGAACGGTAATAACAGCCTCAGTGACCTCATCACCCAGGTAAGCCTCCGCGTCGCGCTTCAGCTTCTGCAGCGTACGAGCGGAAATCTCCTGCGGGGTGTACTTCTTGCCATCAATATCTACGGTCCAGTCCTCGCCCATGTGACGCTTCACGGAGCGGATCGTGCGATCGACGTTGGTCACCGCCTGGTTCTTTGCAGACTGACCAACAAGCACCTCACCGTTCTTCGCAAAAGCGACAACCGACGGGGTGGTGCGGGAACCCTCAGCGTTAGCGATAACTACCGGCTCGCCGCCCTCAAGGACGGAAACAACCGAGTTCGTGGTGCCAAGGTCAATACCAACTGCGCGTGCCATAAAAGTAATTCCTCCTGTTGAAATGTGGTTTATCAGTAAGTTGATGCGCTTCGACTCAACTTGACGGCCACCACTATAACACCGGCGGGCACATCCTTGAGCCTGTTGCACTCAATCTATGTAACGGCACTGTACCCAAAGTTGTTCCCACTCGACGCAACTTTATTTGTTTCCGCAGGTAGAAGCACGCAAAAACACCCTCACCGACCGGGAACATAAGTGGGCGATGAGGGTGTCGTCGCTAAGCAAATGCCCTTAGAACAGGCCGGTTTCCTTCTCGGAGTAGGACCAGAGGAGGTTCTTGGTCTGCTGGTAGTGGTCGAGCATCATCAGGTGGGTTTCGCGGCCGATGCCGGACTTCTTGTAACCACCGAACGCCGCGTGAGCCGGGTAGGAGTGGTACTGGTTCACCCACACACGACCCGCTTGGATCGCGCGACCCGCCTTGTATGCGGTGGTGCCGGAGCGCGCCCAGACACCGGCGCCGAGACCGTAGATGGTGTCGTTGGCAATGCGGATGGCCTCGTCGAAGTCCTTGAACGTGGTCACGGACATCACCGGGCCGAAGATCTCCTCCTGGAAGATACGCATGTCGTTGGTGCCCTTGAACACGGTCGGCTCGATGTACATGCCGTTTTCCAGGCCCTCAATCTTGTTCACGCCGCCGCCGGTGAGCACCTCAGCGCCTTCCTGGGGCCCAAGCTCGAGGTAGGACTTAATCTTGTCCATCTGCTCGGTGGAGGCCTGCGCACCCATCATCGTTTCGGTGTCCAGCGGGTTGCCGGTCTTGATCTGCTTGACGCGCTGCACACCCAGCTCAAGGAACTCGTCGGCAATGGACTCATGCACCAGCGCACGGGACGGACAGGTGCAGACCTCCCCCTGGTTCAGAGCGAACATTGCGAAGCCCTCGATGGCCTTCTTCTTAAAGTCATCATCCTTGGCAAAGATGTCCTCGAAGAACAGTGCCGGGGACTTGCCACCAAGCTCGAGGGTGACCGGGATGATCTTGTCGGCCGCGGCCTTGTTAATGATCTTGCCCACCTCAGTCGAGCCGGTGAACGCAATCTTGGCAATGCGGTCAGAACCAGACAGTGCCGCGCCGGCCTCGTCGCCCATACCGTTGACAATGTTCAGCACACCCGCCGGAATGAGGTCGCCGATCAGATCCATCAGATACAGGATCGACGCCGGGGTCTGCTCCGCCGGCTTGAGCACGATCGCGTTACCTGCAGCCAGCGCCGGAGCAAGCTTCCAGGCCGCCATGAGCAGCGGGAAGTTCCACGGAATGATCTGTCCGACAACGCCGAGCGGCTCGTGGAAGTGGTAAGCGACGGTGTCGTCGTCAATCTGGCTCAAACGACCTTCCTGTGCACGCAGCGCGCCTGCGTAGTAGCGGAAATGGTCGATGGCCAGCGGGATATCGGCGGCGAGCGTCTCACGCACCGCCTTGCCGTTCTCCCACGTTTCCGCAACGGCGAGCTCCTCAAGGTGCTCCTCCATGCGGTCCGCGATCTTCAGCAGGACGCCGGAACGCTCCTGCGGGGACGTCTTACCCCAAGCGGGCGCAGCCTTATGCGCAGCGTCGAGCGCCAGATTGATGTCCGCTTCCTTACCGCGCGCAACCTCGCAGAACACCTCGCCGGTCACTGGGGTGATGTTTTCAAAGTATTCGCCATCTACCGGCGGAACCCAGTCGCCACCGATGTAGTTGTCGTAGCGCTTACGGAACTTGACGTTCGAGCCCTCGGTACCAGGGTTGGGATACACTGTCATCGTTGTGGCCTTTCTCGGTCGTGGAATGAATTGTGGGCCACACTACACCCAAATCCCTTTGTGGTCTAGGACAACTCCCCCTTGCGCGCACTTTTCGACGACCCCACGCCCCTTCCCCTTATGCATAACCCCACATCTCTGACACAATGACCACGTGAGTGAACGTAAAAAACCAAAATATGTGGGAGCCCTGGACACGGCTGTCGACCCGATCCAAACGCTGCCCACACCGGCCGACGCCGCCCAGGACCTCTCCCGCGAGCCGGTTGACCGCGGCGAGGTCATCGCCTCCGACGGCCGCACCGCCGCCGCGTGGGCACTGCGCTTCATCATCGTTGTCGCAGCCACGGCCATCCTTCTCTACCTGCTCAAATGGGTCTGGATGGGCCTTCTGCCGATTCTTCTAGCACTGATTGTGTCCACCGTCCTGTGGCCACCGGTGCGCTGGATGCGCGACCACAAAATCCCCGCATCCCTGGCCACGTTCATCACCCTAATCGGATTCTTCGGCATCATCGGCGGCATCTTCGTCGCCATGGCGCCAACCGTGAAAAGCCAAGGCAGCGAGCTCGCACGACAGGCCGAGCAGGGCGTGAACCAGATCGTCGATTGGCTGAAAGAGCGCGACCTCGAAGTCCTCGAGCCGGAGCAGATCCAGCAGACCGTCGATCAGGTCACCGCCTTTGCCAAGGGCCAGGCCTCCAACATCGCGTCGGGAGTGTTCTCGGGCCTGGGCGCGATTGCGTCGGTAGGCACCACGCTCGCACTGACGCTCGTGCTCACCTTCTTCTTCCTCAAAGACGGCGACCGCTTCTTGCCATGGGTGCGCAAGTACACCGGCGTGCGCGCTGGTTGGCACCTCACCGAAGTGTGCAGCCGCTCCTGGAACACCCTGTCTGGATTCATCCGCACCCAGGCCATCGTGTCCGGTGTTGACGCCATCTTCATCGGTCTCGGCCTACTGTTCCTCGGCGTGCCACTGTGGCCGGTGCTCGCGGTGATCACGTTCTTCGCCGGCTTCATCCCGATCGTCGGTGCGATTTCTGCAGGCGCTCTGGCGGTGATCATCGCGTTGGTGTCCAACGGGTTCATGAACGCCGTGTTCGCGCTCATCCTCATCATCGCCGTGCAGCAGCTGGAGAGCAACGTTCTCTCGCCGATCCTGCAGTCCCAGGCGATGGGCTTACACGCCGCCGTGGTCCTGCTCGCCGTCGCTGTCGGCGGTACCCTGTTCGGCATCGTCGGCGCGTTCCTCGCGGTTCCGGTTGCCGCTGTCGCCGCCGTGTGGCTGCGTTACTGGGCTGAAATGGTCTCGCTGCGCTCCGGCGAGATCACCGCCGACGAGATAGCCATGGCCACCCAACAAACTCAGACCATGGATTCCAAGGAATCCTTCCTCGCCGTGCGCGACCACATGATGCGCCTTGCCAAACGCGAAAAAGAGCCCGTGAAGGAGGGGCTTGGCTCCACGCGCGTCCCGCTTGACGACGACACCCCGTCCGACATCGACACCACCCCACCCGGTCGCCTCCCCGGCGTGAATGACGAAGACTAGGTACGGTGGTGTGCCGTAATTGGTTATCGACGAAAGGAAATACCAATGGCCGGTCTGAATAACAAGACCATCGCAATCCTCGCGACCGACGGCTTTGAAGATTCCGAACTGACCTCCCCGAAGGAGGCCGTCGAACAAGCCGGCGCAACCACCAAGGTCGTCTCCACCGAAACCGGTGAGATCGAGGGCAAGAAGGGCGCCAAGGTCGCCGTCGACGTCACCACCGCCGACGCCAAGGCTGCCGACTACGACGCCCTCATCCTCCCGGGCGGCACCCTCAACGCGGATGCCATCCGCGTTGATTCCGACGCCGTCGCCCTGGTCAAGGCGTTCAAGGACGCAGGCAAGCCGATCGGCGTGATCTGCCACGGAGGCTGGATCATGACGGATGCCGACATCTTGAAGGACGTGAAGATCACCTCCGTTGCCAACGTCAAGACCGACCTGGTCAACGCCGGTGCCGAGTGGGTCGACGAGGAAGTTGTCATCGACTCCGGCGTCATCTCGTCGCGCACCCCGGACGATCTGCCGGCCTTCAACGCCGCACTCGTCGAGGAGTTTGCAAAGTAACTTCTGCGAGGTAGCTGCTTTTAGCCCGCTGGCGCGTTTACGCCGGCGGGCTTTCTGCATGTCTGGGAGCTGTTCGGAGCGGATCGTCTAGCTCGCCTCCGATGCTGCTAGACGATTCGCCCCTAAATGAAAACCAGTTGCAACTTCACCTGGGGAAATTCAGCGCGGAATGCTTGATCGTCTAGTCCGGCAGAAGGTCTAGCTAGACGATCCGCCTGCCACGACCGATCATTCAACGCCGAGGGCCACTTTGACTAGGTGGGCAGCGAAAGCGGGCAAGGCAACACCCTCGGACCGGGCGTGCGATTCGAGCTCCTGCGCATCTTCCGGCAGTCCCACCTTCGCGGCCCCCTGCAGTGCCTTCTTGTCGAAGACCGGCGCCAACTCCGGCCACACCCCCTGCGCCTCGCGGGCGAACATGGTTGCGCAGGCGTAGCCGGCGGCGCCGAAGATGCGGATCAATTGCGAGCGCGGCGCTTCAACCAGTGCAGATGGTGAGGTCAGGCCGGCGTCGAACAGTCAGCGTGCGGCGTCGACGGCGACGGTGGCGCGTATGGGCTTCGCTTGCAGCATGCACAGGACGAGGAGCTGGAAGAGGGACGTGGGGTCGTCGTCAAGCGAAATGCCCGCGTCTTCAGCGAAGGTGCTCACGCAGGGCTTCTTCGAGCTCCACGCGGGCGCGCTCGAGGGCGGCCTCCCAAACAGCGGAGGCGCCTTCGTCGGCGGAGTCCGAAACCTGCTTGAGCAGGGTCAGCGGGACGCCAAAGGTGGAGCACACGGCAGCGAGTGCGTAGCCCTCCATGTCGACGAGTTGGCATTCCTTGGCGAGCTCGTCGCGAAGATCAGAGCGGTTCACAAACGCATCACCGGTGGCCAGTTTGGCTTTCGGCAGGTCGGTGAGGGGTTCGAAGTTGAACCAGCGCGGGTAGACGAAGTCGGTGATGTCGGAGGTGCCGCCGACTTTGAAGTCGTGCTTGACGGCATCGGAAATTTCGTAGACGCCAGACTCGAGGTCGACGAGCGCGCCGGCGGTGCCGACGTTGATGACGCGTGACGGCAGCGGACCTTCGGAGAGGCGGCGAGTCAAGGCGATTGCGGCGGGCAGGGTGCCGATGCCGGTAATGAGTACTTCGTGGTCGCCTCCGGACATGATGTCGGCGGCTTCCTCTTTCATGGCTGCGACGATGAGCAAATCAGACATAGTTGCTTATCGTATGCGGGCAGGCTGTGGCTCCACCACTGTTGCGCCTTCGCGCTCGGATGCGGCGCGGGAGTTGGCGCGGGCGCGTTGGATGCCTCGCCAGGAGAGGGCGGCTCCGATTGCAACGATAAGCAAGCGGACGACCCAGAGTCCGCTGGTCATGCCGGCATACGACAAGACGACGGGCAGGTTCAGCAGCACGATCAGGGTGCCGACGACGCCGCCGAGCGCGATGGGGTTCATACGGCTGACCATCCACGCGCCGATGGGCGCGGCGATGACGCCACCGATGAGCAGAGCCAGCACGCCCGCGAGATTTGCGACGAGGTCACGCCACATCCCAACCGCGAACCCGAGTGTTGCGGCGAGGGTGACCAGGAACTCGGCGGTGTTGACGGTGCCGACGATGCGGCGCGGCTCGGCACGCCCTGCGGTAAGCAACGTGGAGGTGGTGACGGGTCCCCAGCCTCCGCCGCCGGTGGCGTCGATGAATCCGCCGAAGAGCCCGAGGCCTGCGAGAAAGCCGCGCGAGTGAGGCTTCGCGGCGAGTTTGCGTTGGGTGAGCCCCCGGGCGAAGCGCAGCATGAGGTTCAGCCCGATTAGCGTGAGGATCAGCGACATCACCGGACGTGCCGCTTCGGTGGAAAGCCGCACGAGCACGGTTGCACCGAGAAACGCCCCGATGGCGCCGGGGATGCCGATCGCGCAGGCGGTGCGCCAGTCCACGTTGCCGAAGCGCGTGTGGGCTACGCCGGAGGCGAGTGTGGTGCCCAGCTCCGCGGTGTGGACGACGGCGGAGGCAGCGGCCGGGGTGATACCGGCGAGCGCGATGAGCATGGTGGAAGAGGTGGCGCCGAAGCCCATGCCGAGGCCGCCGTCGACAAGTTGCGCGGCAAGACCTGTGACTGCGATGAGCAGCAGTGTTTCGAGTTTGTACATGTCAGGCGCCTTTCTCGGCGGCGCGGTATCGGTTGGCGACGATCCGCGCGAGGTCTGTGGTCAGCGGCCCGGATGCCGGCAGGTGGTCTGGGATCCGGTCGAGCAGGGTTCCGTGGGTGACAAACAGTGGGAGCACATGCGTATCTGTGAAGCGCCGCTGACCACGCGTCGCCGACACCACTGCCGTTTCCACCCCGGCACGCTTGGCCACTTCGGCGGCGAGGCGGTCGTAGTTGGCGGCTTGTTCAGGGTTGGAGGTGCCGACTGGGAAGAGGGTTGCGTGGGTGGCGGTGGGGTCGTCGATACGCAAGCGACGCGCAAGGACATCCGCGATGTCGCTGCCGGTGCCGAGCGGCTCGGCGAGCACGAGGTCGCAGTGCTGGCGGGCTTCGGCGAGGTGGCGCGGCACGTCGACTTTGGCGTGGAATGCGCGGGTAAACAGCAGCGGGACCACGATCGCGCGCGACGAGGATAAGCAAGCAGCTGCCTCTGCGAGTGTGGGTGTATCGAACTCCAGGTGGGCGTCGGCCCACTCCACGCCGAGTTGCGCGGCCGCGGCTTGGGTGAGCGCGCGGATGCCTTCCTTGGCGCGGGGGTGCCGCGAGCCGTGGGAAAGGGTGATCAGCGCAGTCATGGTTGTTACCGCAGGCGCTTTCCGACGAGCCCAGCCGCCAACGTGTTCCCACTTGCCTGATCGACGAGCAGGAAGTTGCCCACCGCACCGCGGGCTGCGTACTGCTCGACGGGCAGTTCGTCGGCGGTTTGGATGGTCACGTGCGCGATGTCGTTGAGTGCGACTGCCTCGGGTGCGGTGTTGTCGCCTTCGGCGCCGTCGATGTCCAGGACGCGCTCGACGCTGGCCACGCGGGCGCGGACGAACGCAGTGCCGATGCGCAGCTTCACAGCTTGGCCTGCGCGCAGGTCCTTCTCGTTGAGGCCGACGACGGTGGCGTCGAACTCGCGTGTGTCTTCTGGTCGAGTGTGCGCGGCCAGCAGGTCGCCGCGGGTCAGGTCGATGTCGTCGGCAAGCCGCAGCGCAACGGAGTCGCCGGCATGGGCGGTGTCCACGGGACCGTCGGCGGTGTCGATGCCGGCAACGGTGGTGGTGCGGCCGTAGGGGGCGAGGATCTCGTCGCCAACCGTGATCGATCCGGCGTTGACGCGGCCCGCGTAGGCACGGTAGTCGGAGGCGTGTTCACGCAGCACGACCTGGATGTTGAAACGGAAGTCCAGGTCATCGGCGCGGCCGCGCTGCACGGGGATGCTCTCCAGCAGTTCGAGCACGGTCGGGCCGGTGTACCAGGGCGTCGCGTCGCTGCGCTCCGCGACGTTATCGCCGCGCAGCGCGGAAATCGGCACGACGTGCGGCTCCTCGATGCCGAGTTCGCCGGCCTTGGCGTCGAATTCGGCCTTGATCTCGTCGAAACGCTGCTGCGAATAATCAACGAGGTCGATCTTGTTCACCGCCAAGATCACGGTGCGCACGCCGAGGAGTTTGGCCACGGTGAGGTGGCGGATGGTTTGTTCGACGACGCCGTTGCGGGCGTCGACAAGCAGCACCACCACTTGAGACGTGGACATGCCGGTCACGGTGTTGCGCGTGTACTGCACGTGGCCTGGGGTATCGGCGAGGATGAACGTGCGCTTGTCGGTGGCGAAGTAGCGGTAGGCCACGTCGATGGTGATGCCTTGCTCACGCTCGGCGCGCAGGCCATCAACCAGCAGCGACAGGTCCAGGCCTTCGAAGCCGCGGTCGGCGGAGGTGCGCTCCACGGAGGCGAGCTGGTCGGCGAGCACCGACTTGGTGTCGTGCAGGAGGCGGCCGACGAAGGTGGACTTGCCGTCGTCGACAGAGCCGGCGGTGCACAAGCGCAGCGTCTCGCGGGCGGACAGTGCAGCGGTGGCGGTTTCGGCGGTGGCAGTTTCGGCAGCGCCGGTTTCAGGGGCGTTTTCGGAGGTAGTAGCGGGGGCGATGGTTGGGGCGGTCATCAGAAGTAGCCTTCCTTCTTGCGGTCTTCCATGGCGGATTCGCTCAGGCGGTCGTCGGCACGAGTTGCGCCGCGTTCGGTCAGAGTGGAGTTGGCGATCTCGACGAGGACCTCGTCGATCGTTTCGGCGTCGGAGTCAACGGCGCCGGTGCAGGACATGTCGCCGACGGTGCGGTAGCGCACCCGGCGCGTTTGAAGCTGTTCGCCCTCGCGAGGGCCTCCCCATTCGCCGGGGGTGAGCCACATGCCGTCGCGGCCGAACACTTCGCGGTCGTGGGCGTAGTAGATGGATGGCAGTTCGATGCCTCGCGCGCCGATGTATTCCCACACGTCGGCTTCGGTCCAGTTGGAGATTGGGAACACGCGCACGTTTTCGCCGGGCAGGGTCGCACCGTTGTAGAGGTCCCACAGTTCGGGGCGTTGGCGGCGCGGGTCCCAGCCGCCGAAGGAGTCGCGCACAGAGAAGACGCGTTCTTTTGCGCGGGCACGCTCTTCGTCGCGACGCGCCCCGCCCAGCACGGCGTTGTATCCGACCTCCGCGATGGTTTCCACCAGCGGCACGGTCTGCAGCGGATTACGGGTGCCGTCGGGGCGTTCCTGCAGGTCACCGCGATCGATCCAATCCTGCACATGCGCGACTCGCAGGCGGAGCCCATGCTTATCGACGATCGCATCCCGGAACTCAATCACCTCCAGGAAGTTATGCCCCGTATCCACGTGCAGCAGCTCAATCGGCGGCTTAGCCGGGTAGAACGCGCGGCGCGCGAGTTCCAGCACCACGCAGGAATCCTTCCCGCCGGAAAACAGCAGGCCAATCTTGTCGAACTGCCCCGCCACCTCACGGATGATGTGGATCGACTCGTTTTCTAAATCCTTCAGGTGCGGCGATAGCTGCGTTGCCGTTGCCGTTGCTTGCGTCATTGTGTTGCTCCTTGTTGTCCGGTTGTTGCGCTTCTCGGCTATTCGTGCAGACCGCACTCTGTCTTGGTGGCAAACGCCCAGCGCCCGGCGCGTGGGTCCTCCCCTTCCGCCACGGGCAGGGTGCAGGTGGCACAGCCGATGGAGGGGTAGCCCTGTCGGGTCAGCGGGTGGATGATCAGGTCGTTGTCGCGCTCGAAGGCGGCGGTGTCCTCCAAGGACCAGGTGACCAGCGGGGAGATCTTCAACCGGCCGGTCGCATCGAGGCTGAGCGCGGGCGCGTCGGCACGGGTGGGCCCGTCGGCGCGGCGCAGCCCGGTGATCCAGCCGGCGTACGGGCTCATATGCACCGCCAGCGGCTCGACCTTGCGCATGCGGCAGCACGCACCCGGGGCGCGCAGGTACAGGTTCGGCCCATACGTCTCGTCCTGCTGCGCGCGGGTCAGTTGCGCCTTCGCCCGCACCAAGCGGTGCGAGGGGTAGCGCGCCTCCACCTGGTCGGCCACCTCCAGGGTTTCCGGAAAGTGGTATTCGGTGTCCAGGAACAGAAAGTCCGCGCCGGGCAGGTGGAGCTCGGCCAGTTCGGCGAGCACTGTGTTCTCCATGGACAGGGTCACCACGAGTGGGCCCGGCGCGTACTCGTTCGCCCACTGAAGAATCTCGGAGGCGGGGGCGTTGTGGAGTTTGGCGGCCCAGTCGTCGACAAGCAATGCGTTTTGCTGCGCCACCCTGTGTGGCAGCGGCGATGTCGTTGTCGGGCCGTCGGGGCTGATGTCGGGATCGCGGAAGTCGCTGGGCTGGTTGAGCAGGTTAATCATTGGTTGCCTTTCAATGCGCCGGTGTGGCCGTGGCGTGCGAGCGAGGCCTGCAGCGCTTCTTCCGTGGATGGCGCCTTCGACGGCGCGCCTTGCGGGTCGTCCTGGCCGTGGAACTTCACCTCGAAGATGCGGAGGCATTCGCAGCACTTCCACGCGAATTCGGTCTGTTCGTTCGGCCACAGGTCCTCGCCGCCGCAGTACGGGCAGAAGGTGGGAAAGTTGCGGTTCGGGTTTGGTTCGCGGCGAAAGCTCATCGCAGGTCCTCCTCGTCGGCGCGCGCGACCCAGTCGCGGAATGTCTCAGCGCCCTCACGCTTATCGACGAAGCGCTGCACCACCCGGGCCACATACTCCGTCAACTCACTGGACAACACCTTGTGACCACGCAGCTTCCGGCCAAAGTTCGCGCCCTCGCCGATCGTGCCGCCAAGGTGTACCTGGAAGCCCTCGACCTTCTCGCCGTGGCCGTTGTCCACCATCTGGCCCTTCAAACCGATGTCGGAGACCTGGTGGCGGGCGCAGGCGTTCGGGCAACCGTTGAGCGAAATGGTGATCGGCGAGTCGAGGTCCCCGAAGCGCTCCTCCAGTTCGTCGGCCAGCTCGATGGCGCGGGACTTGGTGGTCACGTGCGCCAACTTGCAGTACTCCAGGCCAGTGCACGACAGCAGGCCGCGGCGGAACTCGCTCGGCTTGGAGTACAGGCCCATCTCCTCCAGATCCGCCTGGAGGTTTGCTGCGGTGTCCGGCGCAACCCCGAGCAGCAGGACCTCCTTGAACGGGGTGAAGCGCAGATCCGTCACGCCGTACTTCTCCGCCAGGTCAGCCAGGGCGATGAGTTGCTCGCCCGACATGTGGCCCAGCGTCGGCTTCACGCCGATGTAGAGGTTGCCGTCCTTCTGCTCGTGCACGCCGATATGGTCGCGGTCCACCAGGTTGTTCGGGGCGTGCGGACCGTCCGGGAGTTTGTAGCCCAGGTAGTCGTCCTCAAGGATCTCGCGGAACTTCTCCACACCCCACTCGGCCACGAGGAACTTCAGACGGGCACGGTTGCGCAGGCGACGGTAGCCGTAGTCGCGGAAGATGCGCACCACGTTCGCCCACACGTCCGGGACCTGCTCGAGGGTGACAAAGGCGCCGAGGGACTGTGCCAGCATCGGGTTCGTCGACAAGCCTCCGCCCACATAGCACTCGAAGCCGGGGCCGAGCTCGGGGTGCTCGACACCAATGAAGGCAAGATCGTTGATCTCGTGGACCACGTCCTGGCGCGCATTGCCGGAAATGGCGGACTTGAACTTGCGCGGCAGGTTTTGGAACTCGTCTGCGGTAACGATCTCCTGGATCTGCCTAATCGCGGGAGTGGCGTCGATGATCTCGTCCTTGGCAATACCTGCCACCGGCGAGCCCAGGATTACGCGCGGCACATCCCCGCAGGCATCCCAGGTGTTCAGGCCGTTAGCCTCGAGCTTCTCCCAAATCGCCGGGACGTCCTCGATGCGCACCCAGTGGAACTGGATGTTCTGCCGGTCCGTCAGGTCCACCGTGGAGCGGGCGTAATCGCGGGACAACTCTCCGACGGCGCGGGCCTGCGCGGTGGAGCAAATGCCGCCGTCGAAACGGATGCGCATCATGAAGTACTTGTCCTCAAGCACCTTGTTGTCCTCGCCGGTGAACTCACCGCCCAGGTTCTGTTTGCGCTGGGTGTACAGGCCGAGCCACTTAAAACGCGGGTAGAGATCCTCGCGGTCAATCGAGTCGAAGCCGCCCTTGGAGTACGTGTCGATCACTCGCTGCTTCACGTCGAGGACCGGGGATGCCTGCTTGATTTCTTCATCGTGGTTGAGCGGCGCGGTGCCGTCGATAAGCCACTGCCCCTGCGGCTTCTTTGCGCGCGGTTTCGCGGTTTTCGTTGGTGCGGTCACGAGCCCTCCAAAAAGTAGACCGATCGGTTCGGCGATGCTGTTCATTTCGGTGTTGATGGGCAAGCATGCCGTACCGGCCTGTCTAGCACAACCAAAACGCCGAAACTGCCGGTTAAGCGCGTGAGTGTAATGCATTGAATGTTTGTTTACGAGCCCGCTTTAAGCACCTCTAAGGACACGAATGTAAATCGCCGAAACTTTAAGACCGCTCTGTCTATGCGCTATAGTGTCGGTCATCGAAAAAATCCCCCTTTTGCGAAAGGACCATCACCTATGAGCTTGCGCGTCGCCGTCATCGGCGCCGGCCCCGCCGGCATTTACGCCTCTGACCTGCTCATCCGCAACGAAGAGCACGATATTCACGTCGATCTTTTTGAGCAGATGCCAGCCCCGTTCGGCCTCATCCGCTACGGTGTTGCGCCCGACCACCCACGCATCAAGGGCATTGTGAAATCCCTGCACAACGTGCTGGACAAAGACAACCTGCGCCTTATCGCCAACGTGACCGTCGGCCGCGACATCACCATCGATGAGCTGCGCGACTACTACGACGCCGTCGTCCTCTCCACCGGCGCTGTACGCGACCGTGAACTGCTCATCCCGGGCGGCGATAAGTCCATCGGCGCTGGCGAGTTCGTCGGTTTCTACGACGGCAACCCGCGCTTCGAGCGCGATTGGAACCTCGAGGCCAAGGAAGTCGCCGTTATCGGCGTGGGCAACGTGGCCCTGGATATCTCCCGCGTGCTGGCCAAGACCGCCGACGAGCTCGCCGTCACCGAGATCCCGGACAACGTCTACGAGTCCCTGAAGAAGAACCAGGCCGAGACGGTCCACATGTTCGGCCGCCGCGGCCCCGCCCAGGCGAAGTTCACCCCGAAGGAACTGCGCGAACTCGACGAGTCCGACACCATCCAGGTGCTCGTCGACCCGGAGGACATCGACTACGACCAGCTCTCCGAAGAGGTCCGTCGCGCCGACAAATCCATCGACCTCAACTGCCAAGTGCTTGAGCAGTACGCCATGCGCGAGCCG
>NZ_KV789323.1:0-208220 GCF_001807545.1 Corynebacterium sp. HMSC08F01
GTAGGTTACCGCCGACCCAACAACTTCACACACAAACACCCAAAGTACAACACCCACGTTGCACTTTGGGTGTTTTCACGTATACCCACATGATTGTTGTCGCCGACAACAGCAACATTGGTGCCCACCCACCAGCCCGCAATACGGAGCGGGAACAGTGCGGGCGTCACTATGCCACTGCATAGTTGGCGTACACCCATTAGTCCGCAATGCGGAGCACGGAGTCGATGCCAGCGGCGGCGCTCTTGGAAAAGTAGCCCAGCCGATACAAGGAAATAGTTGGTGTCTACCCACTTGTCCGCAATGCGGAGCGAAGCGACTTCACGCCACCGAAGACTCGACTAGAGCCACCAGCACGCAGCAGTAAATGCAAAATGAAGCTTCACGGCCGCGGCGTTTTACACTCTGCCCAAGTCAGCGAAAGATATGACGTCGGGTTTTGCATACAGCACAGCCAGGAGAGGGACGTAACCGCAATGCGGAGAATGAATCCTTGATAGCCCATTACGGAGTCGAATGCTCGCCAAGTCCGCTCGGCTGAGGGGGATCAGCATAACTGTGTTGAGCATCCCTATAATGGCTTGGATACGAATTGGAGGGATTCCATGGCAGAGGCCGGCAACGGAGATAACCAGGGACGTCAACGTTCTTATGGTGGTGGCGGAGACCGTCGCGGTAGGAATAACCGCGGGCAGTCTCGTGGTCGTCGTGAATTTGGCGACGGAGAGCGCGGACGTCGCGAGGATCGCTACGGTGGAGCACGCGGCGACAATAAACGCGGCGGTCACGGTGGTGGCCGCGGCCGTGGCAAGCCCCACGGTAAGGGCGGCCACCCGGGCCACGGCGGGCAGGACAACCGTGTCCGCCACGATCGCTCGAACCCATATCGTGAGGGATACCGCGAGGAACGGATGGCGCAGAAGGAGCGCGAACCTGACTTGCCGTCGGGCCTGGATATTAACGACCTTGACCCGTCTGTGCTGCAGGACCTCAAGGTGCTTTCCAAGGACAATGCGGAACGCGTTGCACAGCACATGCTGATGGCTACTGATCTCCTGGAAGACGATCCGAAGCTCGCACTTGAGCACGCCCGCGCCGCGAAGAACCGTGCTGGTCGTGTCGGCGTTGTCCGTGAGACTGCTGGCGTAGTTGCATATCGCGCTGGTGAGTGGAAGGAAGCGCTTTCAGAACTTCGTGCGGCGCGGCGGATGTCTGGTGGCCCGGGGCTGCTAGCTGTGATGGCTGATGCGGAGCGTGGCTTGGGCCGACCTCAGAAGGCGCTTGAACTTGGTCGTAGCCCTGAAGCTAATGAATTGGACGAAGCGGGGAAGATCGAATTGGCGATTGTGCTTGCCGGCGCACGCCATGATCTCGGTCAGCACGATTCTGCACTTGCGACGCTGCAGCGCATGAATCCTTCTTTGGATTCGCAGGGATTTGAGCAAGTGCGTCTTTCCTACGCATATGCTGATGCCCTTCTTGCGACTGGCCAGCGTGGTGAGGCCAAGACGTGGTTTGAACACGCTGCGAAGATTGATACGGATGGTTTCACGGATGCGGCGGAGCGCGCCGCAGAATTGGACTAGACAATGGCGCTGAAGGATAACTACGACGCTCTCCTGCTTGACCTCGACGGCACTGTGTGGAATGGCGGAGTGGCGATTCCAAACGCTGTAGAGGCCATTACGGCGTCGGGGATTCCGGCTATGTATGTGACGAACAATGCGTCGCGTAGCGCAGCGGATGTGGCTGCGATGCTGGGCAAGATTGGCCTCGATACGAAGACCGAAGACGTGATCACTTCAGCACAGGCTGCGTTGTCGATGGCTGAGGCGCACCTCGTCCCCGGAGATCCTGTTCTTGTGGTTGGCGCGCCGTCGTTTAAGCAGCTTGTCGACGATGCGGGTTACGTCGTCGTCGATAGTGCAGATGCGAATCCGAAGGCGGTGCTGCACGGCCACAACCCGGAGACCGGTTGGGTGCAGTTGTCGGAAGCTGCGTTGGCAATTCAGCGGGGCGCAATCTATCTTGCGTCAAACCTGGATACGTCTTTGCCAATGGAGCGTGGGTTGATGATCGGCAATGGTTCGATGGTTGCTGCGGTGACATCGGCGACAGGTGTGACTCCGGAAAGCGCGGGCAAGCCGGGGCCGGCGATGTTCATTCAGGCTTCTGAACGCATGAATGCGAAGCGTCCGCTTGCCGTGGGAGACAGGCTAGATACTGATATTGCAGGTGGCGTTGCGGCGGGGATTCCGTCGCTGCACGTGCTTACCGGTGTTTCTGGCCCGTTGGCGCTTATGGAGGCGCCCAAGGAGCAGCGACCGAAGTTTATTGCGGAGGATATGCGCGGACTCAACGAGAACCCAGAGGTTTTGCTCCCGGGACCGCAGGGCGGTTTCGCTGCGCGAATCGACGGTAACGACATCATTTTGAGCTACGGCAAGGATGGTGCGACACCGATTCAGGCCTTGCGCACGGTTTTGGAGGTCGCGTGGCATATGGAGACTCCACCGGAGTTTGTGCGGCCCAACTCAGAGGCTGCTGAAGCTGCTACAGCTCAGTGGTGGTGACATGAAGCCACCCATGCCCAGGGATCCGCGGGCGCCGCATACAACGCCTGAGGAGGTCACGTCACAGTTTGAAGCGATTCTCGCGGAAGATACTGAATCGCTTGCCGATGAGGTTGACGCACTGACGCGCGCGCATGCGGTACTGGGGCATGCGTTGCAAGAAAGGAACAGCTAATGCCGCCCAAACGGAGGCGTTTGGATGCAGAGCTTGTGCGCCGCAAGATTGCACGTTCGCGCGAGCAGGCTCAAACGTGGATCAAGGAGGGCCGTGTCGAGGTCGGTGGGTTTGTGGCGTCGAAGCCTGCGACGGTGGTAGAGCCAGAGGCGTCGATACGCGTCAATGTCGAGGACATTGATGACTGGGCGTCTCGTGGCGCGCACAAGTTACTTGGAGCGTTGGAAGCCTTCGGGCCACGTGGCCTGAGCGTCGAAGGGCGTAGGGCGCTGGATGCTGGCGCGTCGACAGGTGGGTTTACAGATGTGTTGCTCAGAAACGGCGCACGTGAGGTTGTTGCCGTGGACGTTGGCTACGGTCAGCTCGTGTGGCGCTTGCAGAACGATCCGCGGGTGCGGGTGCTCGATCGGACGAATATCCGAAACCTGACGCCGGACATGATGGGTGGACTCGCGGACCTGATGGTCGGCGACCTGTCTTTCATCTCGTTGAAGCTGGTGTTGCCGGCACTGGTGGAATGTCTTGAGGATGGCGCTGACTTGTTGCCGATGGTCAAGCCTCAATTTGAGGTTGGCAAGGACCGTTTAGGCTCTGGTGGCGTTGTCCGTTCACAGGAGTTGCGCGAAGAAGTCACTGTTGATGTCGCCCAGTTCGCACAGGGGCTGGGGCTCAGCGTGCGTGGGGTGGCTGCGTCGCCTCTGCCAGGGCCGAGCGGTAACGTGGAGTACTTCCTGTGGCTTGTAAAGGATGGAGGCGAGGCAATGCTTGACGACGATTCCCTCGCCGCCGCAGTCCAAAAGGCCGTGAAGGAGGGGCCGCAATGACGGCTGAGCGTGAGATCTTGTTGGTTCCGCACTTGTTCCGCGAGTCGAATATCGCGTCCGCGGCGAGGGCTGCGGAGATGCTCCAGGAAGCCGGCATTACGGTGCGGTTGCTTGAACAGGCACAGATGGATGCGATTGAGACGCATCCGGTGCTCAGTGGGCTGACACGTGCCGCTGCTGACGACAATGCGGCGCTTGGCTGCGAGCTGGTGCTGGTGCTCGGCGGAGATGGAACATTTCTGCGCGCAGCAGAGCATGCCCGGGCGCAGGATATTCCGGTGTTGGGAGTCAACCTCGGACATGTCGGGTTCCTCGCAGAAGGTGACGCGGAGAGTCTTGAGGAGTCGGTGAGGCAGGTCGTCGATAAGACGTACCGCGTTGTCGACAGAATGACCATCGACGTGGCAGTCATCGACCAAGAGGGGCAGGTTGTTGGGACGGATTGGGCGCTGAATGAATGCAGCGTGGAGAATCTGGATCGTACACGGGTGCTTGATGCCACGTTGGAGGTTGATTTTCGGCCTGTGTCGTCGTTTGGCTGCGATGGCGTACTGGTGGCCACACCGACCGGATCCACAGCCTATGCGTTTTCTGCTGGCGGTCCGGTGATGTGGCCAGAACTCGATGCGTTGCTGGTGGTGCCGAATAACGCACATGCGTTGTTTGCAAAGCCACTTGTTGTCTCGCCGCGCTCGACGGTTGCTGTGGAGTCAGAACACACGACGTCGAGTGCCATGGCGGTAATGGATGGGTTCCGTCGCATCCCGGTGCCTCCTGGTTCGAGGGTTGAAGTAAGTAGGGGGTCGCGTCCGGTGCGGTGGGTACGCTTGGACGACAAACCGTTCACCGACAGGCTGGTGGATAAGTTCCGGCTGCCGGTATCCGGCTGGCGCGGCCCGCGGACGGGTCGTGGTGTACGCGGCGTTGATGCGTAAGGAGGCAGAGTGCTCGCAGAGATCGCGATTTCGAACTTGGGCGTGATCCGTCATGCCTCGGCGGAGCTTGCTCCTGGGTTGACGGTGCTCACCGGTGAAACCGGTGCAGGTAAGACCATGGTTGTAACTGGCTTGCGGCTGCTGACAGGAGGCCGCGCTGATGCCTCCCGAGTTCGAACCGGGGCGCAGGAAGCTGTGGTGGAAGGCGCGCTCAGCATCGCAGATCTGCCGGAATCGACATTGTCCGCCGTGCATGCGATTGCAGAGGGCGCTGGTGCAGGGCCTGATGAAAACGGCGAATACGTCGTCTCACGTGCTGTGAAAGCGACGGGGCGATCGAGCGCTCACCTAGGAGGCCGAAAGGTTCCGGCCGCGACACTGGGTGATCTTGCTGGGCATCTGCTCACGATTCATGGCCAGAACGACCAGTTGAGGCTTCTCGCGCCGGAACAGCAGCTGGCGGCGTTGGACCGGTTCGAACCGGCGATCGCTCAGAAGCTCTCCTCCTATCGCGATGTTTATGTCCAGTGGCGCGAGGCATCGAAAGATCTGAAGGACCGCACCGAGAAACGCCTTGAGTTGGCACAGGAGATGGACCGGCTGCGGTTTGCAATCGAGGAAATCGACGCAGTTGCACCCGTAGACGGCGAAGATGCCGATCTCGTTGCAACCATTAACCGTCTTCAGGATGTTGATGCGCTGCGTGAGGCCGCCCAGACCGCGCTGGTGGCAATTGATGGTGCTGAAGCCGTCGGCGGCTACAGCGCAGAGGCGGAAGAAGCTGCATCAGACCTTGTTGGCAGGGCGCAGGCGGCGTTGGTAGGAGCTAGTGACGAGGAGTTACGGGAGCTTGGTGTGCGCCTCGGGGAGGTCGCCGGTGTGCTTGCGGATGTGTCTGCGGAACTCGGTAGTTTCACCGCAGATCTTCCGACCGACCCGGATGAGCTAGAGCGCCTTCTGCAGCGCCAACAGGAACTCAAGGGGCTCACACGAAAATATGCTCCGGACATCGCGGGTGTGTTGGCGTGGCGAGAGAAGGCCGGGAAACGGCTGAGCAAGATTGATACGTCAGAAGAAGCTATCGACGAGCTGAAGCGCCGCGTTGCTGATCTTGAAGCCGAACTAAAAAAGCGAGCGGCAGCGTTGACCAAGGCACGCAACAAGGCTGCCAAAAACCTCGGGGAGGCGGTGACGGAAGAGCTTCACGGGCTTGCCATGCCGAAGGCGCAGCTGCGCGTCGAGCTGGCGGAGGCCAAGTTTGGCCGCGATGGTGCGGACGCTGTGGAGATCACGCTCGCACCGAACAGCGCGTTGGAGCCAAAGCCGTTGGCCACGAGCGCATCTGGTGGTGAGCTCTCACGAGTCATGCTGGCACTTGAGGTGATCCTTTCGGAGTCGTCGGCGGGCGGCACGCTGGTCTTTGATGAGGTGGACGCTGGTGTCGGTGGACGTGCTGCGGTGGAGATTGGGCGCCGTTTGGCGAGGTTGGCGTTGAGGCATCAGGTCATCGTCGTTACGCACTTGCCCCAGGTTGCGGCGTATGCGAACACGCACCTGCATGTGTCAAAGGACGTGAGCGACGAGGCGGTGACGTCGGGTGTGGGCAATCTGACTGACGAGCAGCGGATTGAGGAGCTCGCGCGCATGATGGCGGGCCTTGATGATTCGGATACAGGGCGTGCCCACGCGGCAGAATTGTTCAAGCGTGCGCAGCGCGAAGTGGAGGAAATGCGGGCGTAGCCCGCGCGCCTCCACAGTTCTGGCAGGTCAACGTTGCACAATGGTCGCTATGACTGTTGGAACTGGGGAAGCGCCCGCGCAGGAATTGCGCGGTACGCTGCGCGACTGCACACCGCAAGGCAAAGGCCTTGCTCGCCTGCATGAGGGCGATATTGCGATTGTGGATGCGCCGGACATGCAGCGTCGTTTAGCAGAGCAGCTCATTGCCCGCCGTCCTGCTGCGGTGATCAATCTTGCGCCGTACAGCACTGGATCCTTACCGACGTTCGGTCCGCATTTGCTTCTCGACGCCAACGTTCCGATCTTCGAAGTGGCCGACGCCGCTGTTCGCGAGAAGATCCGCGACGGCAAGAAGGTCACGGTCACGCCAGAGGGGACGATCACCGTCGGAAGGAAAGACGTCGGTGTTGCACAGCGTGTCACACGTGAGCAGGTGGACAACTCCTTCGCTGAGGCACAGCAAGGTCTCGTGGAGAACATGGAAGCCTATTTCGGCAACACCATTGAGTTCATCCACTCGGAAGCGCCGTTGCTTATCGACGGTGTCGGCGCACCCGAACTTGGCGACGCAATGGCGGACCGCAAGGTCGTTGTTGTCTGTCCAGGAGATGACACGCGGCGCCGTCTGGCAGGCATCCGTAACTTTATGCGGGAGTACACCCCGGTCATCATTGGTGTGGGAAGCGCCGCGAACACGCTGGCAGAGATGGGTTATGCCGCGGACTTCATTGTCGGTGACCCCGCGGATGTCGCGTCGGAGAACTTGCGTTCTGAAGCACGGGTGATTCTGCCGGCTGACCCAGACGGTTACGCGCCCGGCTTGGAGCGTATCCAAGACTTGGGTGTGGGTGCGATGACGTTCCCAACAGCGACTGATTCGCCGACAGACCTCGCGATCTTGCTTGCTGCGTTCCATGATGCGGAGACGATTGTCACCGTAGGCGAGCCGGTGGAGTTGGACGGGATGCTCACGGACCCGGCGAATGCCGATCCGGCTGCGTTGCTTGCTCGCTTGAAGGCCGGCCGCAAGGTTGTTGATTCTACGGTTATTGAGAATCTTTACGCAGTCGAATCCACCAGCGGTGTCGCATGGGCCTGGGCGTTACTCGGCCTGCTGGTCGCTGCTGCCGCCGTCATTCTCGTCGTTGGGCTTGGCGGAAATGGGACGTTCGCCGACAACCTGGTCAATACCTGGGACACAGTTGCCAACACGGTGCGCGGCTGGATTCCGGCAGGGGAAGGGGAGTAAACCGTGGGAAAGCAAAAAGGGACGGGTGGGCTTGTCACTGCTGGTCTGTGTTGGGGGTTAGCTCTCGGCGTGGTGTTGGGGGCCTCGGTACTCGCGCCGGCTATTCCTGGCGGCCCGGATCTGTTCAATGGTGCGTTTCTCAGCGACATCGACCGGAACGCGAATGGTGATGGAGCCGAGGAACCGACAAAGGAAAGCAGCGAAGCGCAGCAGCGGCTTGATGCTGCCGATGCTCTTCTGGGCAGTGAGTCGGTGTCCATCGTCTCTGGAGCGCTCAAAGAGGTGCCGGTCGCTATCGTGCGTACGCATACGGCCGCCGATATCGATGTTGATTCCGTGCGGTGGCTGCTCAACGCGGCGGGCGCTTCCGATGCTGGTGAGTTGAAACTGACAGAGAAGTTTACGTCGCAAAACTCTGCCGACGAGTTGTCCACGGTGATTGCGTCGACGTTGCCGTCCGGTGCGCAGTTGAGCGTGGAGAACCGTTCACCGGGCACCCATGCGGGTGAGTCGTTGGCGTCGATTATGTTGATCGACCCTGAGACGAAGGAAGCGCCAGCACAGGCTTCGGATCGCAAAATCGTAATTGACACGCTGCAACAATCCGGTTTCGTCGAGACGAAAGGTGAGATCGTGCCCGCGGAGGCTGTCGTGATTGTGGATGGCGCCTCCGGTGACGCCGGCGGAGACTTCGGTGCGAAGCTGGTGCAGGACCTTGCGGAAGCACTTGGCCATGCAGGCAAAACCGTGCTGACTAGTCAAGACATCGCGCCAAAGGAACTGCGCGGCGTGACAACGGTAGGCAACGTGAGCTACGAGTCCGGCAGGATTTCTTCAGTGCTGGCGGTGGCAGAGTGAGCCACGAATTTACCGTCGAGTCCTCCGAGGTACTGATCGACGCCCCAATCATCGCTGTGCGCCGCGACAGTGTGGTCATGCCGGGTGGCAAGCCAGTTAACCGTGAGATCGTCGAGCATTTCGGCGCAGTGGCAGTAGTTGCACTTGACGACGACGGGCGCATCGCGCTCGTCGAGCAGTACCGGCACAGCGTAGGCAAGCGGCTGCTTGAACTGCCTGCGGGGCTTCTGGACATGTACGAAGAAGACGAGTTGGTATGCGCGAAGCGCGAACTGGTTGAGGAAGCCGGTCTCGAGGCTGAGCAGTGGGGCGTGCTGGTGGATTTGGTGACGTCTCCGGGGTTTGCGGAAGAGGCGGTGCGGGTATTTGTCGCAAAGCAACTGCGCGAGGTGGAACGCCCGGACGCCGAGGACGAAGAAGCCGACATGGACTTTCGGTGGGTGCCACTGAGCGAGGCCGCACAAATGGTGCTTCGAGGCGAGATTGTGAACTCAATCGCCGTGGGCGGCATTTTGGCTGCTTGCCGCGTCGCAGAGGGTAAAGCGCAGTCACGTGATGTGTCGGAGCCATTCGAGTTGCGCCCGCAATCGCTGCCGAAGCGGCGAGCCGAGCGTGGCATCGTGCCGGATATGAAGCGCATCTAGATGGCGGTAAAAGCCGACGAACTAGCTGCGCGCTGGTTGCAGCATCTCGCTGTTGAGCGGGGAGTCTCCCCTCACACGTTGAGTAACTACACCCGCGACGTCAACCGGTACACACGATGGTTGGCAGCCGCTGGGAAAAGCGACTTGGCAACAGTCAGTGCCACCGATGTAGAGGCGTACGTTGCTGACTTGCGCCGCGGGGTGGACGGCGCACGCCCCCTCGCGGCATCTTCGGCTGCGCGTGCGCTGACTGTCGCCCGAGGCTTGCACCGCTTTGGCGTAGAAGAAGGCGTATTGCCGGCAGATACCGCTGCCGAAGTTTCCCCACCGTCAGCTGGCGAGAAGCTACCCGACACTTTGAGCATTGGGGAGGTGGCGACGCTTCTCGATGCCTGCCCGACCGAACAGCCCCTCGGCCTACGCGACAAGGCGCTGTTGGAAACGCTATACGCCACAGGTGCGCGAGTTTCTGAGGTGCTTGATCTGAGCGTCGATGATGCGACAGCCGCAATAGATACTGAAGGCATTCTGACCGTGACTGGCAAGGGAAGTAAGCAGCGCCTCGTCCCGCTCGGCCGGCATGCACAAGATGCGATCGAGGCGTACCTCGTGCGAGGCAGACCCGTATTCGCCACCGGGAAGTCACACGCGTTGTTCTTGAATAGGCGCGGTGGAGCCTTAACTCGCCAGAGCGCCTGGACTGTAATCAAGCAGGCTGCGGAGCGTGCGGGGATAGACAAAGAGATCTCCCCGCACACACTGCGGCACTCGTTTGCCACGCATCTGCTGGAAGGTGGCGCAGATGTGCGCTCCGTGCAGGAATTGTTGGGGCACGCTTCAGTGACGACTACGCAGATTTACACACATGTCACAGCAGATAGCCTGCGCGAGGTTTGGCGTAGTTCGCATCCACGTGCGTAAGCTTTTGCGCTTATGAGTGAGTACACATTTGCACGAGCACGTCGCGCAACACTTGCGGTGCCGGCAGCCCTGCTGCTTGCCGTGGGGCTTGGCGGAGGTGTGGGAGCACACCCTGCCTCGGCGCAGATCCCGGGCGGGTTAAGCCCGGATGCAGTGGCGAACATGATTCCCTCGGAGATCACCGTGCCTGCGGGGCAGACGACGACGGTTGATGTGGGCGTGCCGGTGGATGTGAATTACTCCGCAGGCGGCTGGGTGGTCACATCCAATGGCACGTCGGTGTCGGTGACCGCTCCAGCGGAAGAGGGCGCGACCGCAGCAGTGCCTGCGAGCGCCGGCGGTTACACGGCGACAGTTAACCTCGTCGCTGTGGGCGGCGGACAGGCAACTGATGCAGACGAAATTGCGGGCGGTGGCGCTGGAGAAAACACCGAGCACCACGGTGGTGGAGGCCACGCCGAAGACAACGGTGGCGGTGGCGCAAACGGCGGTGGCGACGCAAACGGTGAAGCCTCGAACGGCGGATCCGGTGCGGGTGCAGGCAGTGGCAGCGGCGCCGTCAATCGCCCTGAGCGTAAGCCAGCGGAAAAGGCGGACACCGCGGATGCGAAGCGGCTCGATTTCGAGGGAGAGATTCACGGCAACGAGATCGTCGTCAAAGTGCCCCTGAGTAAGGCGCGCGATTTGATGAAGTATGCCAACTACGACTCGTCGAATGCGAAGCTGCGTTACCTCGATGTCAACGGCAACATCATCGAAGGGGTCAAGCGTGACGTGAACGTCGCAGGGCGCACGTTGACGCTGACGTACCCGGAAGGCGAGACGCCTGACAACCCGTTCATTATGGAGGTCGTGGAGAACGGCGCGGCGACGTTTGTCGCGGTGATTACGTCGACGAATGCTCCGGTTGAGCAGGCTGCCGAAACGGATGAAGAAAACCCGTATGCGGGAGCAGACAACAAAGGTCAAGGCGATAGCGTTGACTCGGGTTCGTCGGTAGGTGATCTTGTCCCGCTCATCATTGGTGGTGGTGCGCTTATCGCGGCACTTGCGCTGCTGATTATCTTCCTTCGGAAGCGAAGCCGTGGGCAGGTCTAATCACAGCGTTGTAAGATGACTGCAGTCAAGGGTTTAGACGTGATCGAGGGAAGGATCGGCCATGGCGGACGAGGCGCTGTTTGACGCGGCTGACCAGAAGACGTTTTTGACGGGTCGGCCGTGGCGTGAGTTTGCCAAGCCGAAGGAGCTTGAGCGGCACGGTCCCGCAACCATCATCTCGATGGTGAACCAAAAGGGCGGCGTGGGTAAGACCACGTCCACTATCAATCTCGGTGCATGCTTGGCAGAGCAAGGGCGCAAGGTGCTACTGGTAGACCTCGACCCGCAGGGTGCACTCTCCGCTGGCCTTGGTGTGTCCTATGAGGAGGATCAGGTCACGGTCTACGACTTGCTGTTTGACAACACTGCCAGCATTCACGCGGCGATCAAGCGCTCAAACGTGTCCGGGCTTGATCTGGTACCCGCGAATATTGACCTGTCTGCGGCTGAGATTCAGCTGGTCAACGAAGTCGGCCGCGAGCACACGCTTGCTCGTGCGCTGCGCCCCGTGCGCGGGGAGTACGACTTCATCATCCTGGACTGTGGCCCGTCGCTCGGTTTGCTCACTGTGAATGCGTTGGCGTGCTCGCAGGGCGTGATCATCCCCATGGAGTGTGAGTACTTCTCGCTCCGAGGTCTCGCGCTGCTCACCGATACCGTGGAAAAGGTGCGCGACCGCATCAACTTCGACCTGGACATCGTGGGCATCCTTGTCACTATGTTTGATCGTCGCACGACCCACGCCCGTGAGGTCATGGATCGTGTAGTTGAGGTGTTCGGCGACCGCGTCTTCGACACCGTGATTACCCGTACCGTGCGTTTCCCGGAGACATCGGTCGCGGGTGAGCCGATTATTACGTGGGCTCCCAACTCGCAAGGTGCGGAACAGTACCGCAATCTGGCCCTTGAGGTGTTGGAGCGCACTAGCTAGTGGCCCAGGCACCTGAGCAGTACCCCCAGCCGGAGATCACGGGCTTTACCCTCGCGCTGAATAACTTCGAGGGGCCGTTTGATCTGCTGCTCAGCTTGATTCAGGCGAAGAAACTCGACGTGACCGAGGTTGCGCTCGCCGAGGTGACCGACGAGTTCATTGCGTATACCCGTGCGTTGGGGCAGACGGAGTCGCTTGACGAGGTCACTGAGTTCCTCGTGGTCGCGGCCACCTTGTTGGACATGAAGACTGCGCGGCTGTTGCCACGTGGTGATCATGACCTGGAGGAAGACTACGACCTTCTGGAGGCCCGGGACCTCCTGTTCGCACGTCTTCTGCAGTACCGCGCATATCAGCAGGTTGCTGACCAGTTTGCTACGTGGCAAGCATCTGCTAATCGACGACACCCGCGTGCCGTATCCATGGAGCCCCGGTTCGTGGACCTTTTGCCTCCGGTGGAACTCGGCCATACAGCGGCGAGTTTCGCGGAACTTGCGGCCAGTGTTTTCCGGCCTAAGCCGCCGGAGGAAGTACGCACTGACCACCTGCACGCCGTTGCTGTGTCCGTGCCTGAGCAGGCGGGCAAGATCCTGGATACACTCAAGCTCGCCGGCTCAGGTACCTGGATGACGTTCGCCGCACTGACACGCGATTGCACGAGGTCCATGGAGGTGGTCGGCCGGTTCCTCGCCCTGCTGGAGTTGTACAAGGCCCGAGCGGTGGAAACAGAGCAGCCCGAAGCGCTTGGCCAACTTGACGTGTCCTGGACCGGGCTTGAGGTCGATCCGGCGGTCGTTGCGGCGTCGAACTGGAACTAGGCGCCGATTCAGTACCGGCAGCTACACTTCGGCGGTATGGAAGACATGCCGATGGTTGCGCAGTTGCGTTCGCGGATTGAGTCGGTGCTGTTGGTCGTCGATACGCCGGTGTCTGTGGAGGACCTCGCGGGTGCGCTCGGAGCAACGACTGCGGAAGTGTCGGATCACCTTCGCGCGTGGTCGCGAGAACTCGACACCCGTGGCAGTGGCATTGATTTGCGTGAGACCGCAGAAGGCTGGCGGCTGTATACCCGGCCCGAAAATGCCGATGCGGTCGAGGCGTTCTTGCTCGACGGCACGCAGAAGAAACTCTCGCGCGCGGCAATGGAGACGCTCGCAGTGGTTGCTTACCGCCAGCCGGTGACGCGCTCGCAGGTTGCCGGAGTGCGCGGGGTCAATGTTGATGGCGTCATGCGCACCCTTGCGCTGCGCGGCTTGATTGCGGAGGTTGATCCTGAGCAAGAATCTGGCGCACACCGCTATGTGACGACGGAGCTGTTCCTCGAACTTCTGGGCATTGACTCGCTTGAGCGCCTTCCTGACCTTGCGCCACTGCTTCCGGACATCGATGCAATCGAAGATGCCTGGTAGGATCGGCCCAAAAACCGCATACGACTGAAAAGGAATTGAGGAAACATGACTCCTCCCGCTCGCCGAGACGGCACACCGGACAAGCCCGAGAAGGACGAAACGTTCTACATCTCGTACGCGAAGCCGGCAAAGAAGCAGAATGTCCGTTTGGACAAGCGACGCGCAAATGCCGCGAAGAATGAGCCCCACCCGCTGGATGACAACTGGTGGGACGACAACCCGCAGGATAAGACCCGCAAAACTGAGGGGATCCGCCTGCAGAAGGTGTTGGCGCAGGCAGGTGTGGCGTCTCGTCGTCACGCAGAGGCCATGATCGACCAGGGCCGCATTGAGGTCAACGGCAAGATCGTCAACGTGCAAGGCATGCGTGTTAACCCGAACGTGGACATCATTCGCGTGGACGGGGAGCGCATCAACGTCAACGAGGAGCACGAATACTTCGTGTTTAACAAGCCGCGTGGCGTGCACTCGACGATGAAGGATGAGCTTGACCGCACCTCGGTCGGCTCCTACCTTTCGGAGCGCACCGCCGCGGGTCAGCGTCTGTTCCACGTGGGACGCCTCGACGCCAACACGGAGGGCCTGTTGCTGTTGACCAACGACGGTGAACTGGCGAATCGTCTGATGCACCCGAAGTACGAGGTGTCGAAGACCTACATGGCCACTGTCCTGGGTGAGGCGAACAATGCGCTGGTCAAGCAGCTCAAGGAGGGCATTGAGCTTGACGACGGCCCCGCGAAGGCCGACTACGCCCAGATCGTGGATGTCCACAATGGGCAGTCGATCATCCGAGTGGAGCTCCACGAAGGCCGTAAGCACATTGTGCGCCGCATGCTGAAGGAAGCTGGCTTCCCGGTGCAACGACTGGTTCGCACCAAGTTCCACACGGTCCAGCTCGGCGAGATGAAGCCAGGCATGATGCGTGCGCTCAATTCCTCCGAGCTTGCGTCGCTGTACAAGGCGGTGGGGATGTAATGGCAGACCAGAAGATTTCCAACTTGGCTGACGGCGGGCTGATTCTCGCAGTGGACGGCCCGTCCGGCACCGGTAAATCTACGATGTGTCGCGCGTTAGCGAAGAAGCTCGACGCGAAGTATGTGGATACGGGTGCGATGTACCGCGTTGCCACCCTGGCCGTCTTGCGCGCTGGTGTCGACCCGGTTGATACGGATGCGGTGATCGAGGCGACCGCTGATCTGCCGCTTGAGGTATCCGACGATCCGGATTCCACCGCAGTGTTGTTTGCAGGTGAGGATGTTGCCCGCGAGATCCGAGGACCGGAAGTCACCCAGCACGTTTCTGCGGTCTCTGCGATCCCGCAGGTCCGCGTGAACCTTGTGGAACTGCAGCGCAAGTTGGCCCGCGAGGCCGGCCGCGCGATCGTGGAGGGCCGCGATATCGGCACTGTCGTGTTGCCGGATGCTCCGGCAAAGGTCTACATGACGGCAAGCGCTGAAGTACGTGCGAAGCGTCGCTTCGATCAGGATGTAGCCGCTGGCCGTGACGTGGACTTTGATGCAGTGTTGGCGGATGTGAAGCGGCGCGACGAGGCGGACTCGTCACGCAAGACCAGCCCGCTGCGTCCCGCTGACGACGCCGAGATCGTGGATACGTCTGAAATGACCCCGGATGAGGTGCTCGCTGCGCTGACTGCCGTGGTGGAAAGGAGCGCACGATGAGCGACAAGAAGAACATTGAAGACGGTCTCGAGCCGGAGACTCAATTCATCCAACCCGGCATCGATGCCTCTGGCTACGACGACCTTGAAGCCTATGAGGTCGATGCGGACGACGCTGAGTACTACGACGACCTCGAGGACTTCGATGAGTCGGAGTTCAGCGAGGCCGACTTCGGCGACGATACCGATGCTGGCGACGAGACCGACGACTACACCGACGAAGAATGGGCCGAAATCGAAGCCGAATACGGCATCATCCGCCCGGACGTGGTAAAGGAAGCGTTGCCGACGGTGTCTATCGTGGGCCGCCCGAATGTGGGTAAGTCTTCGCTGGTAAACCGGTTCTTGGGTCGTCGTGAAGCAGTTGTGGAGGACCATCCCGGCGTGACCCGCGACCGTGTGAGCTACATGGCGGAGTGGAACGGACGTCGTTTCTGGGTGCAGGACACCGGTGGCTGGGACCCGGACGCAAAGGGCATCCACGCCTCGATCGCGCGCCAGTCCGAGGCAGCCATGGAGACCTCGGACGTCATCGTCATGGTTGTCGACGCAAAGACCACCGTGACCGAGACAGACATGGTGATGGCCCGCAACCTGCAGCGCGCTGAGGTGCCTGTCATCCTCGTTGCAAACAAGTTTGAGTCCGACAGTCAGTGGGGCGAGGTCGCCGAGTTCTATTCGCTGGGTCTTGGCGACCCGTGGCCGGTCTCTGCGCTGCACGGCCGCGGCGGTGCCGACGTGCTCGATGAGATCCTGCGCAACTTCCCCGAGGTTCCGCGTGCTGCCGCGTCGGTCACTCAGGGCCCGCGACGTGTTGCACTTGTGGGCCGCCCGAACGTGGGCAAGTCCAGCCTGCTGAACAAGCTGACCAAGTCCAATCGCTCTGTCGTGGACAACGTCGCCGGCACCACCGTCGACCCGGTCGACGAGTTGGTGCAGTTGGACGAGGACCTTTGGACGTTCATCGATACCGCCGGCCTGCGGAAGAAAGTTAAGAACGCCCAGGGCCACGAGTACTACGCATCACTGCGCACTCGCGGCACGATCGAGGCCGCTGAAGTGTGTGTGGTGCTCATCGACGCCTCCCAGGAGATCTCCGAGCAGGACCAGCGCGTGATCTCGATGGTGCTCGAAGCCGGTAAGGCCATGGTGATCTGCTTTAACAAGTGGGATCTGATGGACGAGGATCGTCGTTACGAGTTCGACCGCGAATTCGACCTGACCATGGGCCAGTTGAAGTGGGTAACCAAGCTCAACATTTCCGCGGACACCGGTCGTGGTCTGCACCGCCTGGAGCCAGCGATGAAGGAAGCGCTGGAGAACTGGGACAAGCGCATCTCTACCGGCCAGCTCAACAACTGGCTGCGTGAGGCGATTGCCGCGAACCCGCCTCCGATGAAGAACAACCGTCTGCCCAAGCTGCTCTTTGCCACCATGGCGACGACGCGCCCGCCGACAATCATTCTGTTCACCACGGGCTTCCTCGATGGCGGTTACCGCCGCTACCTTGAGCGCAAGTTCCGCGAGCAGTTCGGCTACCACGGCACTCCGGTGCGCATCGCGGTGCGTGTGCGTGAGCGTCGCGGAAAGAAGTAGGCAGGACTATGGACTCGACGGTCTATTCCGCGCCCTCAGATCCGAAGGGGCCGTTGCCCCTGATTGTTGCGCTGCACGGTCGTGGCGATAATGGGCGGAACTTCCTCGGCGGTACCGGCCTCGTGCAGGCCAACGCAGTGGTCGTTGCGCCGACGGGTGCCGGTCTGGCGTGGGCTCCTGCGCCGTATGCGCTGAACACGATTGAGCAGGACAAGGCGCGTATCGACGACATCATCGCCCAAACCAGCGAACACTTCGACATCGACCCCGAACGCATTTATGCTGTCGGTTTCTCCAATGGTGGCGGTCTCGCGGTCTACTTGTCGACGCTCAGCGATACCTTCGCGGGTGTTGCCTCTGTGTCTGCGGCTGTGCGCTGCACCGAGGCGCAGATCGAGGCAGCCGAGCCGGTGGACTACCTCAACATCCACGGCACCCACGACGACGTAGTGCCATATAACGGCGAGGTCCGGCCGGGATACGGCAGCCCCGCTGAGGACGGCATTCTCGGCGCTCCCGAAGTGGTTGCCGCGTTTGAGCGTCGCAATGGCGACAAGGCTCGTACCCTGCACCACCGAGTGGAGGGCATGGGCCACGAGTGGCCTACCGGACCGTGGGCTGCGCATCGTGGCATCGACGTGACCGAGGAGATCTTCGACTTCTTCGGGATTGAGAAGCGGACCGATTTGTTTTAGCAGCCCGCTCTATCGCCGGTACACAAACGCGTCCGTGCGGTAGGGCAGCGGGATGATCTGTCCCTCATCGAACCCGAGGCGCTCGTAGAGGTACCACGTCAGATTCGCCTCCATCTTTGCTCGGGTGCGCTTGGAGGCTTTCAGCCAGTACGAGCGTGTTGCCATGAGCTCGAAGCAATGCTCGACCGGGATCTGGTCCACCCACTCGGTGCGAACCTCGCGCTCGAGTTGCCACGGGGCGTGCACGGTGGGGTAGAAGCCTTCGCGCTGCACATCACCCGAGTGCATGATGCGGCTGAGCCGCAGCACCCAAGGGTGATGTACCGCGAGCGTATTCCAACACAAAACGAGAGATCCGCCATCGCGAATGACGCGGTCTGCCTCAGCACTGGCCTCTGCCGGGTCTACCCAGTGCCAGGTCTGTGCGCACGCGATCGCATCGACGGCATTGTCCGCGAGCCCCGTCGCTTCCGCCGTCGCCCGCCACACAGGCACCTCCGGCAACTGGTGATGGAGTACGCGTGTCATGTCGGGGGAGGGGTCGCAGGCGTAGACGGTGCGGTGGTCGTCGATAAGCAACTGCGTTAATTTCCCAGTGCCGGCGCCGACGTCGCACACGACATCGGCGCCGTCGAACAACTCGGCAACCTCACGAGGATACGACGGACGCGCGTCGTGGTAGCGATCCGCATCGCGCACAAACGCACTCGCCGCGGTGTGTTGGTGAGCGCGGTCACGAAAGGTCGGCTGCGACTTCTTGCTCGGACCTGGCTGTGTTCCGCTTATTGGCATGATGCACTAATCTACCTGTCGTGTTTTATCCGGAGCAGCAGACGTAATGGGCAAAGTTTCAACCGTCACCGCGGCGGCGTTGTCCACAGTCCTGCTCGTACTCACCGGCTGCTCCGGAGGGGACGGAAGCGTCAAGGAACCCGGGGTAACAACCAAAGCACTGCCCGCTGCGGACGACGTGCGCGAGGTCGAACCATGGGGGCCACCAGGCAGCGAACATCGCAACATCACCGCAGGTGGGTTGAAGCGCGACTACATCGTCTCTACCCCTGCGGGAGCGCGTCAGCGTGACCGTCTGCCAGTGATCTTCGTGTTCCACGGCTATAAGGAAGACGCCGAAAAGATCCGGAAAAACTCCGGGCTCGATGCCGCAGACGCCATTGTGGCGTACCTCGACGGCAAAGATTCTGCCTGGGCGCCTGCACCGTACGCCTCGACTTCTGGGCAACAAGACCTTGCGTTTGTGGACGCCGTCCTCGCCGCGCTCGAAGGCGAATTTTCGGTCGACCACTCCCGTATTTTTGCGGCGGGGTTCTCAAACGGTGGGGGCTTCGCCGCGTTTGTGGGTTGCCAACGACCACAGGCATTCACAGGCATTGCCACGGTTGCAGGCGCCTATTATCAACGCGTTTCTGCAGGCTGTTCCCAGATACCGATGATGCACGTCGATTTCCACAGCACGGGCGACAATGTCATTGCCTACAACGGCGGGCAACGCCACGCCACGGCATACAACTCGGTGGAGGAAATGCTTCACGAGTCCGCGTCGCGCAACCACTGCGACGCCCGCCACGAAGACATTGAGGTAGCCCCTGGCGTTATCCGCGAGGCGTGGACAGGTTGCGACGCCGAACTTGCCCACTACCGCATCGAAAATGGCCCCCACGTGTGGCCAGGCGGCGCCGGCGACTCATCTGGGACGGTGCCGAAAGGCTTCGCCACCGACGCCATGCTGAAGTTCTTCCGGCTCGGCCGGGCGACGCAGCAGTAGCGCACTGCTTGACGACGAGCACCCGAACAGGCGCGGTTACGCACTTTTCAGTGCCACGCGTTGGGCAATTCCGGCACACTGGAACGCATGATTTATAGCTTCGAGGGCAAAACCCCCAAGATTCATCCATCGGCGTACATCTCTGATGAGGCGACGATTATCGGCGATGTTGAGATAGGCGAGGACGCCAACATCTGGCCCGGCGTGGTCATCCGTGGCGATGTGGGCGCAATCCGTATCGGTGCACGTGTGAACGTGCAAGACGGCTCAGTCCTGCATGTGGATACGGATGGGGAGACAGTGCTCGAAGAGGACGTGACAATCGGCCACCTTGCGATGATCCACGGTTGCCACATCGAGCCAGGCTGCCTGATCGGGATGAATGCAACGGTGCTGTCACGCTCGCGCATCGGCAAGGGCAGCATCATCGCCGGCGGGGCAGTGGTACTGGAGGGGCAGCAGTTGCCGGAGTTCTCTCTTGCAGCAGGTGTGCCGGCAAAGGTCAAGCGCGCACTCGAGTCGGACACCTTTGAGGCGCGGTTGAGGCACGCGGCGTATTACGTGGAGCTGGGCCGGCGGGCAGCGACAGGTCTCATGGCGGTGGACCGGGCGTCGCTTGCGTAAAACTTCACACTAGAACTGCTGTGAAAGTCACATAAACAGGAGTAGCGTGACGGGCATGACATTCAATAACGTAACAGTACTTGGTGCAGGTGTCCTGGGCGCGCAGATCGCTTTTTGCTCTGCGTTCGCGGGCAAGAAGGTAGTGTCCTACGACATTAACGAGGAGGCACTCGCGGCCGGCAAACAGCGTTTCGACGCCATCGGTGAGCAAATGAAGGTGGAGCTCGAGTCCGCTAACGACGAAACCATCGCGGCGGCGCACGAAAACCTCACCCAGACCTCGGACCTTAAGGAAGCGCTAGCGAACGCGGACCTGGTCATCGAGGCGATCCCGGAGAACCTCGAGCTCAAGCGCAAGGTGTGGGCCGAAGTGGGGCAGTACGCCCCGGCGACCACCGTCTTTGCCACCAACACGTCGACGCTCATGCCGAGCAAGTTCGCGGACGCGACGGGTGCGCCGGAGCGCTTCTTGGCACTGCACTTTGCCAACCACATCTGGATTCAGAACACCGCCGAGATCATGCCTCACGAGGGCACTGACCCGAAGTATGTGGACCAACTCGTGGAGTTTGCGGAGCAGATCAACATGGTACCGGTCCCGCTCAAGCGCGAGCAGCCCGGCTACGTGCTGAACACCCTGCTGGTGCCGCTGCTCAGTGCCGGCATGTACCTGCTGCACCACGACATCGCTGACCCCGTCGACATCGACCGCGACTGGTGTAACTCCACCGGCTCCCCGCGCGGGCCGATTGAGATCATGGACCTCGTCGGCGTGCGCACCTTGGTCGCCGTGATCGAGTCCAACGAGAACGCCCCGCAGTGGCAGAAGGATTTCGTTGAGACGACACTGAAGCCGATGGTCGCAGAAGGTAGGACCGGCCTGGAAGCTGGGCAGGGCTTCTACACCTACGACGCGAACGGCAAGATCGTGTCTTAACCTACAGTCGCAAATACCCCTGGGGCCTAGCGTTTATCGCCGCAGCCCCAGGGGTGTTTTGTCGGACTGACAGGATTTGAACCTGCGACCCCCACACCCCCAGTGTGGTGCGCTACCAAACTGCGCCACAGCCCGATCCGTTACCGTTTGCATTGCTGCAATTGTGGCAACTTGTCGCATATTACAGCACTGTCATGCTGCCCCAAAACTGGCTGGTCACCGAACTACGCCGTCGACGTAAACCCAGGCGCCGTCGCGCCGTTCGAAAGTGGAGCGCTCCCGAAGGGAACCGCCGGGGTAGTGGGCTTCAAAGACCACGACACCATCGGTGTCGAAGGGGCCGCCACCTTCGGTTTCCAGGACGATCAGGCGGGTAAACGGCTCGCCTTCAGGATTCACGTCGAGGCCGGCGGGCAACTTTTCCGGTGCCCAGGTGCGGGCGATGTAGTCACCGTCGCCGATGACGAACGCGGTGTAGCGCGACCGCATGAGGGTCTCAGCGGTGGGGGCTTTCGCAGTACCGGAGATGTATCGGCCACAGCAGGCTTCATATGGCATGCCAAGCCCGCATCGGCAAAGCCCTCGTACTTCGGACCACAGGCCTTCGGTGTCAGCAGCGCCCCCAGAGCCTTGAACGTCAGCCATTACTTGCCCAGCCGTTCTGCGCGGTGGAGTTGGTTCTGGCGGCGGCGACGCTCCAGCGAAGCGGTCTCGGCGGTGGTTTCGATGGCGCCCTTGTGCACGTAGCCGTCGACAGTGGACGCGGCACCGGCGGCGCGCAGGGTTTCTACCTGGTCATCGGTCAGGTCGCCGTAGAGGGTGATCAGGCGGGTGAAGGTGCCGTCGCCGTTGTGGTTGACTTCCACGCGGACGTCGTCAAGCGACATGCCCTTGGCTGCCTCGCGCACTGCCTGGGAGCAGGACACGGCGAGCGCGGACATGTACAGGCCTGTGGAGGTGACACCCTGGCCCTTGCCTCCGGTGTTCTTCGAGCGGTCCGTGGTGATGGCGCGGTTAGAGGTGCGCACCACGTCGCCGTACTTCGTGCCGCGGGCAGAGTAGGACACCGCGTTGTCGTCGGTGGTCTTCGCTGGCACAAACAGTGGCTGGAGGTATTGCACGGCCCAGGACCCGATGATGTCTGCAGCGCGTTGTGCAGTGCCTTCGCGGGTGAGTAGGTGGTCTGCCTTGTCCAGCGTCATAAGCGACTTGGGGTAGCGGGCCTTGGTGAAAATATTCTGCGCGTTGTCGATACCGACGGTGACGTCGATAGGCGAGTGCACGATGAGCAACGGCTTGCGCAACTTCGGCAGGTATTCCTCTGGGTTGGTCTCTGCGAGGTCTTCGAGGAATTCGCGCGAGATGATCAGTTCGCGCCCGCCGAGGGTGACAGGGACGGAGCCGTGCATGTCGGCGTCGCCGATGGAATGTGCGTAGTGCAGCACCGAGTGGGCGGGGTCGAACGGCGCGCCCACAGTGGCCACCGCCTTGAGCATCTTCTTCAGCTCAGGGCGGGTTGCTGCCTTCAGCGCAGCCGCGCCGCCGAGGGAGTGGCCCATCAGCAGCTGCGGGGCCTTGTAGTTCTCCTCCAGCCACTGCGCTGCGGCGACGATGTCGTCGACGTTCTGCGAAAACGACGTGTCTTTGAATTCGCCTTCAGACTGGCCGAGGCCCGGAAAGTCGAACCGAAGCGTGGCAATGCCGTGCTCGGTCAGGCGCTTGGAAATGCGCGATGCGCCCGGCGTGTGGCGGGACCCGGCGAAGCAGTGCGCGAAGATCGCGTATGCCTGGGCCGGCCCGTCCGGTCGGTCGATGGTGCCTGCCATCATTTTCCCCGTTGACGAGGGGACTTTCACGTTCATAGACAGCATGGTTTGGCTTCCCTCCTTAATTTTGACCATCAGCGTAATCGTGTCACCATCAATTTCGCACGTTGGCGCACCCCTTCAGCGGAACGTTGCGTCAAACCGCATTATCCTTAAGCCTTATGGGCAAATTCGACTGGTTCTGGAAAGCCATGGGCTCCACGGCGGAGCGCAACAATAAGAAGTCCAAGGCTGTCGTCGCCGACGCACATGGGCTCATTGAGGAGCTTTCGCTTCTCGACGACACCGCGCTCGCCGAAACCGTCCGCGCCGCCGTCACCGATGGGGAAGTCAAGGACAAGCCGCGTTTCCTCGCCGGGTTGTCCGTTGCGTCGCAACGCACGCTCGGCATGACTCCGTTTAACGTGCAGAACCAAGCGGTGCTTCGCCTACTCGAAGGCGACGTGATCCAGATGGCCACCGGCGAGGGCAAGACCCTGGTCGGCGCGATGGCCGCGACCGGCTTTGCACTACAGGGAAAGCGCGTCCACCTGATCACGGTGAACAACTACCTTGCCGCCCGTGATGCGGAGTGGATGCGCCCGCTCGTGGAGTTTTTCGGGTTGTCGGTGGCTGCGGTGACGGAGTCGTCGACACGCGAAGAGCGCATCGCTGCCTACCGTTGCGACGTCATCTATGCCCCGGTGACGGAGATTGGCTTCGACCACCTGCGCGACAACCAGATCACCTCCCGCGACCAGACGGTGCAGGCGCCGGCAGATGTTGCCCTCGTCGATGAGGCGGACAGTGTGCTTGTCGACGAAGCCCTGGTCCCACTCGTCCTCGCCGGCTCCGAAGGCGCCCAACAGGCCACCGGGCAGATCACTGAGGCCGTCTCGCACCTGGTGGAGGACAAGGACTACACCATCGATTCGGATGGGCGCAACGCGTTTCTTACCGACGAAGGTGCACAGAAAATCGAGCAGTTGCTGGGCATCGACTCGCTGTATTCCGACGAGAACATCGGCACCACACTGGTCCGCGTGAACTTGGCGCTCCACGCTAAGGCGCTGCTGATCCGCGATGTCCACTACATCGTCGAAGACGGCAAGGTCGCACTTGTCGACGCCTCACGTGGCCGCGTCGCTGAGCTCCAGCGCTGGCCAGATGGTTTGCAGGCTGCGGTCGAGGCGAAGGAAGGCCTCGACGTGTCCGAGGGCGGGCGCATCCTAGACTCGATCACCCTGCAGGCGCTCATGCGCCGCTACCCGCTCGTGTGCGGCATGACCGGCACCGCCGTCGAGGCGACCGACCAGCTGCGCAGTTTCTACGGCCTGCACGTCTCCGTTATCGACCGAGCCAACGAGCTCAAGCGTTTCGACGAGGCAGACCGGATCTACGCCACCATGGCAGATAAGAACGCGGCGATTGTCGACGAGATTGAGCACATCCACCACACTGGCCAGCCGGTGCTCGTGGGTACGCATGATGTGGCCGAATCTGAAGCGCTCGCGGAAGCACTCGAGGCGCGTGGCATCGACGTCAACGTGCTCAACGCGAAAAACGATGCAGAAGAGGCACGCATCATCGCAGAAGCCGGCGACATCGGACGTGTCACCGTCTCGACCCAGATGGCCGGTCGCGGCACCGACATCCGTCTCGGCGGTGCGAACGAAAACGATCATGCCGAAGTTGCCGCCCTCGGCGGACTCGCCGTGATTGGCACGGCACGTCACCGCACCGCGCGTTTGGACAACCAGCTTCGCGGCCGTGCAGGGCGCCAGGGCGATCCAGGCTTGAGCTTGTTCTTCGTCTCCCTTGACGACGACATCATCACCACCGGAGGGGCCGACGAATCCTTCTCCGCGCAGCCTGAACCGGATGGGCGCCTCACCGGCAATCGAGCCCAGCAGTTCGTTGAGCACTGCCAGCGCGTCACCGAAGGCCAACTGTTGGAGATCCACTCCCAGACGTGGAAGTACAACAAGCTTCTCGCAGACCACCGCGACATTCTCGACGAGCGTCGCGCCACCATTTTGGATACTGACACAGCGTGGCGAGAACTCTCTGAGCGCTCCCCGCAGCGCGCCGCCGAACTATCGCACCTACCGCAGCCGGCTCTCGACCAAGCAGCGCGCGAAATCATGCTGTTCCATCTCGACGCAGAGTGGTCCGAACACCTCGCGCTGATGGACGATGTCCGTGAATCTATTCACCTTCGCGCTATCGCACGCGAGACCCCGATCGATGAGTACCACCGTATTGCTGTGCGCGAGTTCAAAGACCTCGCCAACCGTGCGGTTGACCAAGCAGTAGAAACCTTTAACACCGTGGATATCGATGAATCCGGGGCGCATCTTGCTGATGCAGGATGGAAGCGTCCAAGCGCCACATGGACCTACATGGTTTCGGATAATCCGCTTGCCGGGTCAGGCAATTCGGTCATTAGTGGCATCGGCAATATTTTCCGTTAAGTCACTAAACACCACCCAATCCCGACTTGGGCGGTACTATTGCAGAAGTTCTCAATCTCGACTCGATAGTCAAGGAGTTAGTCATGAGCGACAACACGCCGCAGAACCAGGTCGAAACCACCTCGGTGTTCCGAGCAGACCTGCTCAAGGAGATGGAATCTGGTGCCGCGGCATCTGTGGATTCCGCAGCAGGAACTGAAAACCTCCCCGAAGGTGCGGCGCTGCTCGTCGTCAAGCGTGGCCCGAACGCTGGTGCACGCTTCCTGCTCGACCAGGAGTCGACCACGGCAGGCCGCCACCCAGAGGCGGATATCTTCCTCGATGACGTGACCGTGTCTCGTCGTCACGCCGAGTTCCGCGCCAACGAGGATGGCTACGAGGTTGTCGACGTCGGATCGCTCAACGGCACCTACGTCAACCGCGAGCCGCGAAACACGCAGCAGCTGACCAATGGCGATGAAATCCAGATTGGCAAGTTCCGACTCGTATTCATCACCGCGGAAGCCTAAGCTTTCCGTTCATCCTTAGCCCGACGTCCCACGAGAAGAAGAGCACGATCACGTGAGCGCAATCCGCAAAACCGCACCGCAGCAGACGGCCGCGAAGCAAGCCAAGCCCAACAAACCGGCAAAGACCATGTCGATTGGTGTTGTGCTTGAGCGTTTGCGGACTGAGTTTCCGGACGTGACCGTCTCCAAGATCCGTTTCCTCGAATCCGAGGGACTGATCACACCGCAGCGCACGGCGTCGGGCTACCGCCGTTTTACTGATCAGGACGTGGAGCGCCTGCGCTACATTCTGGTCACCCAACGTGACAACTACCTCCCGCTGAAGGTGATCCGCGAACAGCTCGAGGCCATGGATTCCGGCCAGGTCACCGCGATCCTGACTGCAAACGATGCTGAGCCGATGATCTCTCCAGAGAACTTCCGGGCCCCAGCACCGACGCGCCTGACCGACGTGGATGTTGCGGAACAGGCTCAGGCTTCGCAGTCCACGGTTGAGGAATACATCAAGGTAGGCCTCATCACCCCAGACGCGGCAGGCCTGTTCAATGTCGACGATGTCCGCACTGTCACTACCGCAATGTCCCTGGCTGAGTTCGGCTTGGACTCGCGTCATCTGAAGACGCTGCGTACCGCTGCTGCTCGTCAGGCTGACATGATCGGTCAGGTCACCGAACCGGTTGCAAAGTCCGGCAAGGTCAATGCACAGCAGCAAGCAGAAGAGATTGGCCAGCAGATGTCCGCTCTGGTGGTCTCGCTGCACGCTTCGCTGGTGAAGAACGAACTGCGCAAGCAGTCCGGCAACTAGTCGTCATGGAAGCAGTCGAGCTGGTCGGGGTGTACCCCGTCGGTCCCGAGCAATACCTTTGCGCATTGCTGCAGCGATCCTCTAACGGCCGCTGCATTCCTGTCTGGGTACCAACGCATGAGGGTGGGGAATTGGCTGCCCGGCTTTCAGGTTGGTCGCCAATCCGCCCCCGCACCATAGATGCCGTTGTGGATCTGATTCGCAACACCGGAAAAACAGTAGAAACCATTGAGCTGTCTTCGTACTTAGAGGGCATGTTTATGGCAACCGTGTCGTTTGCGGACGGCTCTGAACTGGACCTGCGGGCGAGTGACGCGCTTCTGCTTGCGCTTGAATTAGACCACGAACTCAGCGTTGATGACCTCGTAGCAAGCCAGGCATCGATCTACCTTTCGCCGGAAGACGCGCAGCGTTTTCTTGGTGCTGAACTCAAGGTCATTGATCCTCAGGAATCTGTTTCAGCAAGCGGCGACGCCCAGGCTGACGCTGATTTTGAAGAGCTCATGCGCAATCTTGGTGTGGATGACCTCGACACCGGTGATACTCCTGATACTGATGGGGACGATGGGGCAGACGAGGCGAAATAAAGTCTCAGTGTAAAGTTGAGGTTGAGAGTTCGGCGTGTTGCGCGTGAAACTCTTGACCCAGGTCCTATGCTTGGCATTTAATAGTCAGCAGGCCCTCATATAACTTTCATGGGAGTAATTACGTGAGTATCAACGATCTCAACCAGGTAGGCGAGCAGGAGACCACCTCGGCTGCGGTGCAGGAATCGCTTTTCGACGTCGGCCCGTCCGACGAAGTGGGCTACCGCGTACCGATCGCATGCCAGGTCGCAGGCATCACCTACCGTCAGCTGGATTACTGGGCACGCACTGGGCTCGTTCGCCCGTCGATCCGTGGCGCAAAGGGTTCTGGTTCCCAGCGTCTGTACTCCTTCAAGGACATCTTAGTACTCAAGATCGTCAAGGGTCTTTTGGACACCGGCATTTCCCTGCAGAACATTCGCCTCGCGGTGGATAAGCTGCGTGACCGCGGTGTCTCCGACATTGCGGAAATCACCCTGGTCTCCGACGGTGTAACCGTCTACGAGTGCCGCTCCAACGAAGAGATCATCGACCTCCTTGGCGGCGGCCAGGGCGTGTTCGGCATCGCGGTGCCGCAGATTATGAAGGAACTCACCGGCACTATCTCCGCGTTCCCTTCCGAGCGCGTCGAGGAAGAGATCGACGCTCCAAACGTCATTGGTTTCGACGAACTGGCTGATCGCCGTCGTCGCAAGACTTCCTAAACAGGCCACACAACAACGGCCCGGGCTGGGTACTCCCTCCAGTCCGGGCCTTTGTTGCTCGCCGATGTTAGTCGTCAGAACCCTGCGGCCTGCTTCACCGCATCCGCGATGTTCTCTGCAGTCTTGGCATCGACCTGTTTTTTGGCGATCTGCTCGAGTGCCGCATCCGGATCGCCTTCTCCGACGCGCACCACAGTCAGGTCCAGGTTGTTGCCCGCTGCCTGCCGGAAGCCGTCAATAAATGCTGCGTCATCTCCGGCATCAGCGGTGCCGGTGGTAACGAGCACAATTCGCATTGGCGCATTTGCGTTGCCGTATGTAGCAGCCGCAGCCTGGAGTGCTTCGCGGGTCTGGGGGACTCCGCCGACAAGGAAGCGACGCACTGCCACGTTGACCGACTCCGCGTCAGGGGAGACGGAGATGTTTTGGCGGAAACCATTCACCACGCCAGGGGTCAGCGGTGAGGAGTAGTTCCACAGACCTACTTCCTTCCCTGCACCGGCAAGTTCAAGCGCGGTGTTGCCAATCGCGTCCTTGGCTGGCTCGATAAACGGCGCCATTGCCTCAGAAGTGTCAAGCAGGAACAACGTGTTGACCGGCTCGATCACCTTTGCAGCCTCAGCTTGATCGCCGAGCTTCTCTCCACCAGAAGGCAGGGCAGCAGCCCAGACCAGATCCGAAATCACCGGCTGATCTTTCTCGGAGCCATCGAACTTCTCGGCTGCGGCACGTGCGAAGTCCTGGCCAGCGCGCGCTTGATCCTCGTTTACTGTGTCGTTCTGGTTCAATGGGATCGCCGCGTAAACAATGTCTGCGCCGACTGAGGTAAATGAAAGACCTTCCGGAACACTGTCCTTCGCAGTCGCCACAAGCTTGCCGTCTGCTCCTGCGAAGTCCGCCAGCTTACCCAGACGCTGATCGGTGAGGGCCTTCACAGCATCATTGTCGTTGCCGGCGACCTTTGCCGCCACCAACGCGGAAGCCTCAGGCTCTTCCTCAACAGGGAACAGCACAGACTCGGTCTTCACGTCCTCCAACTTCACCTGTTCGGTGCCAGCGACTCCTACAGGTTCACTATGGACGGCTTGGGGGTCAGCAACCGCTGCAGTGCGCTCAGCCGACTTCAACGCAGTATGCGTAATCGAGGTATTCGGAGCGATATAGACTGCTGCTTCCTTGATCGAGTCAACATACTGCGGCTTGATGCAGTAGTCCCGGACAACGGGGTTGGCGGCTGCGTAGTCGTCGATAAGTGCACGGCCCACTTTCTCATCGGAAGCGGCGACCGGCAGAACCAGATCACCGGATACGCAATCAGGAGCTGCAGCGCTCGAGTCGGTGCCGTCGCGCTGCCACAAAACCACTGCAAGCACTGCAGCTACAGCGAGAGCGACAAGCAGGGCGATAAGCCAACCCGCTAGCCTGAAATTGTTTTTACCGCTTGCGTGCCTAGCCATTGTGGTCGTAGCCCCTTCAACGTCGAACGATTGAGAAAACCTGCTCCGAGCTTAGCTGTCCAACGCAGCTTCTACGGTCGCGACAAGCCTGGCGCGCAGCGGAGCGGCGGCTTGAGACAATGCCCGTTGACGCGCAACGTATTCCGCTTTACCTTCAGCGGTTTCTACCGCGACAACATCAAAGCCCAACTCTCGGCAGTCGTATGGCGACGCTTCCATATCCAAGCGCCGAGCCCGTGCCGCAAGTTCAAAGCAATCCAGGAAAAGTTCGCCTGGTACCAGCGGTCCTAACTTCAACGCCCACTTGTACAGATCCATGCTGACATGTACACAGCCAGCCTGGTCGTGATCAGGCTGAGACTCGCGAGTAAGAACAGTCAGATTCAGCGGGCGCGCTGCAGGGGTGAAGAAACGAAACGCGTCATAATGTGAGCACTTGATGTGGTGAGACTCAACCACGTCGTTGGTGCCCTCTGCTCCAAGGCGAAGTGGTAAATCGTGACGTGGGTGGTCGGTCTTATACACCATCGCCCACTCGTGCATGCCGAAGCAATCAAAGTGAGCAGGACGCGTATCGACGGCACGCAGCAGCCGGCCAACCATCTCCACATCATTGCGTCGATGCTGGAGGAAAAGGCCTAGATTCAAGGACACGGTTCCGTCAGGTGCTGTGACGTAGTCGCGCCAAGACGCTTGCGGTGTATCCGCAGCCTGCGCGAGAGCGACCCCAACCCCTGGATGCCAGCGCTTCAAATGCGATGGGCGAACGGGGTAGTACTCAAAGAGGAAGTCCCATACTGGGTGGTACTCGCCATGCGCACGCCGAGCCGCACGGGCGTCCGCCCAAGGAGCCGCACGCTGCTCGTGCTCGTGTATGCGTGCGAGATATTCCTCAGGTTGCAGGGTTGTGGTCATACGCACGCTAACTATTCGTTTTCGTGTGTCCAGTCCGACACCGTACCCACGTATTCCTCGATGAGGTCTTCGAGGGCGACGATCCCGACGAGGCGGCCGTTCTCATGCACTGCCGCCATGTGCGCTGAACGTCGGTGCAGCAAAGTAAGAGCGTCGTCCATTGACTCGTGGCCGTCGACTGTGATGAGCGGTCGAATGCGTGAAAGCGGCACGCGTGGATCCTTCTCATCTGTCTCCATCAAGTCCAGAATGTCCTTCACATGCAGGTAGCCCGCCAGGGATCCAGTGCTGATCAGTACCGGGAAGCGTGAAAAACCGGTGTCTTGCACTGCCTGCTCGATGATCGAAAGACGGATGCCGCGCGGGTCGTAGGGGATCGTCTTTACCTCTACAAGCGGGATGAGCACCTCGTTGAGGCTGCGGGAATCCTGACGCAACGCCTTTGCCAAACGGACAGTTTCCTCGGCATCCAGGAGCCCCTCTTTGCGAGACTCCTGAATCATTGTGGCTAACTGCTCCTGGTCGACAGTGGAATCCAACTCGTCGCGCTGTTGGATACCGAACGCAGCTAACGTCTTACGAGCCACCCAGTTAAGTGCTTCCAGCACGGGGCGGGTTAGCTTCATCCAAACCGTCATCGGTCTGGTCAGCCACATTGCGGATTGCTCAGGCCCCGCGATGGCAATATTCTTCGGCACCATCTCGCCGAACAAAATGTGCAGGAAAGAAATGAATGCAAGCGCAATAACGAACGAAATTGGATGCAGAATATCTGCCGGTACACCCAGCGCGAGGAACGGCTCCTCCAGATATTTTGCAATCGCCGGCTCGGCAACCTTGCCCAATATCAGCGAGGCCACAGTAATGCCGAACTGCGCACCAGCCAAGTAGATGGAAAGGTGCTCGGTTGCGTACATCACGTCCTGGGCTTTGGTTTTGCCTTGGGCCTGGAGTGACTCGAGACGGTCGCGGCGCGAGGATACGAGAGCGAACTCGGCTCCAACAAAGAATGCGTTAGCAGCGAGGAGGGCGACAATCAGGACAACAGCGAGCCAGATACTCATCGGTTGGCCTCCTCAGGGGTAATCGGGCGTAGCATCGCCTTATCCACACGGCGGCCGTCCATTGCGGTGACCTGGGCAAGCCATGATCCGGCACCGGCTGATTGGAACTCCTCCTGTAGCGAACCGAACGTTTCGCGCAGGACGACCTCGTCGCCAACCTCCGGGATGCGACCGAGTGTTGCCATGATCAGACCGCCCAACGTCTCGTAGGGGCCGTCGGGTGCTGTGTAGGCGAGGCGCTCTTCGAGCTCGTCGAGACGCACGAGCCCGGAAACCTCCCATGAGGTGCCGTAACGGACAAAGTCCTTTTCGCTTTCGCGGTCATCGTATTCGTCGTACACCTCGCCAAGAATCTCCTCAACGAGGTCTTCGATGGTAACCAGGCCCATGGTGCCACCGTATTCATCGGCAACAAGCACGACCTGCGAACCAGCAGAGCGCACCCGGTTCAGCACGGAATCGCCGTCCAGCGTGCCCGGGACGATTGGGACACGCCGGGCAAGCGTGGCAAGTTGTGTGGTCGCACGCTCGTCGGGTGGCACGGAGAATGCGTCCTTGATGTGGACGACTCCGAGGGTGTCGTCGAGATCGCCACGCCGCACTGGGAAACGCGAACGCCCAGTTTCGCGAGCAAGTGCGATCAGGTCGACAACAGTATCCTCCGCGTCGAGGGAGTCGATGGTGGAACGCGGCGTCATCACCTCTTCAGCTGTGGTCTCGCCGAAGCGCAGTGATCGACCGATCACTGCAGCGGTCTCAGCATCCAAACCACCAGCCTCTGCCGACGAACGCACCATGGCGCCAAGCTCCTGAGAAGAGCGGGCCGAGGCAAGCTCGTCGGCAGGCTCGATACCCATCTTGCGCACAATCCAGTTAGCGGAGGTATTGAGAAGGTTGATAAACGGCTTCATCGCCGTGTTAAACCAGTGCACCGGTGGCACGACCACGCGAGCTGTCGCCAGCGGGTCCGTAATAGCCATGTTTTTCGGTACAAGCTCGCCGAAAACCATCGACAAAAACGTTGCGATGACAAGGGCCAAAATAAGTGCGACAGTGGTTGAGGCCGACGCACTAAGTCCGACGGCCTCCAACGCAGGGGTGAAGAACTTACCGAGTACAGGCTCGGCAAGGAAACCTGCCGCCAGCGTCGTCACCGTAATGCCGAGCTGGGCGCCTGAGAGGACGAACGAAAGATTCGCGTGATCACGCGCGATAGCGCGGGCTGTAGCATCCCCGCGTTGTTTAACGTGGGCATCGATTGTGGAGCGCTCGAGCCCCGTCATGGCGAACTCGATTGCGACGAACAACCCGGTAGAGGCTGTCAGCAATACGAACGCCAGAAGAGAAAGTATGGATATGAATATGTCCATGTGTGTTGATCTGCGCCTTAGCGGCCGTTACTCCTTCGTTTGTTCTCTCCACGACGACCCTGCGAGTTGCCGCGTTGCCCACGTGTAGAACGGGAACGTCCAGCGCGGCTCGATCGTTGCGACGACCGACGCCCAGCGCGGGAACCTTGCCCGCCACCACCACGGGGAGCCTGCTTCGGAGCCCCCGGCGGAGGCAATGGCTTTCCATCTGCGACACGTGCTCCTGTAATCGTAACCAACGACTCCGACATTGGAGCCACTCTGACCTCCGGAGCCTTCACGCCTGCCTTGCGCATCAGTTGCGCGACTTCCTTAGCTTGCTCGTCCATGACGAGCGTGACCACTGTGCCGGACGTGCCAGCACGGGCGGTGCGCCCTGCGCGGTGCAAATACGCCTTGTGCTCGGCTGGCGGATCGACGTGGACGACAAGCGAGACGTCGTCGACATCGATACCGCGTGCGGCAATATCAGTAGCGACGAGCACCGGGGTGGTGCCGTCGCTGAAGCCGTCCAAGGCACGCGTACGCGCCCCTTGGGTTTTATCGCCGTGCAACCCCTGGGCATTGATGCCGACACGTCGCAGCTTCTTCACCTGACGGTCAACACCGTGTTTCGTGCGCATAAACATGATGGTCTTGCCGTCACGTGCGGCGATCTGCATCGCGATCTCATTGCGTTGCTCACGGCCACCGACCAAAAGTCGGAAATGCTCCATGGTGTCCACAGCGGCCTCCACCGGCGCAGTGGAGTGCGTCACTGGGTTGTGCATGTAGCGGTCGATGAGCTTTTGCACGTCGCCATCCAGTGTGGCGGAAAACAGCAAACGCTGACCGTTTTTGGGAGTGCGGTCGAGCAGCTTGCGTACCTGTGGCAAAAAACCCATGTCGGCCATCTGATCGGCCTCGTCCAGAGCAGTGACCTCCACCTGATCCAGGAAGAGTTTCTTCTGGTTGATGAGATCCTCGGCGCGGCCTGGGGTAGCCACAAGGAGATCGACTGGGGAGGCCAACACACGAATGTGGTTATTGATGTTCACGCCACCGACAACATCGAGGACGCGTAGGCCGAGGGCGGCAGCGGAGTCGTCGAGACGCTCGCGAATCTGCGTTGCAAGTTCACGCGTCGGCGCAAGCACGAGCGCTCGCGGGTGACCCGGGCGTGATGGGGCTCCAACGAGACGGGCAAGCATAGGCAAACCGAACGTAAACGTTTTGCCCGAGCCTGTTGGACCCCGCCCGAGAACATCACGGCCCGCAAGGGCATCGGGGATAGCCGCCTCTTGGATAGGGAAGGGCTCCGTGATGCCCTGCTTTTTCAGCGTGGCGACGATTTCACGGGGTAGGCCGAGGTCGGCGAATGTAGTCATTCAGATCAGTGTACGCGCGTCGTTGTTTTAGTAGCTCAACTCTTCCCGCTCGCCGGACCAGGTGGTGTGGAAGGTGCCTTCCATGTCCACGCGGCGGTAGGTGTGTGCACCGAAGAAGTCGCGCTGTCCCTGGATCAGTGCTGCTGGCAGCCGCTTGGCACGCAGCGAGTCGTAGTAGGACAACGAGGAAGCGAACACCGGCACTGGGAGTCCAAGCTGCGTAGCGACGACAACCACACGGCGCCATGCGTCTACCAGGCCCTTTTGCAGTTCTCCGGTGAAGTACGGATCGAGCAACAACGACGGGAGATTCGGATCGTTTTCGTAGGCCTCGGTAATGCGGTCGAGGAACTTCGCACGAATGATGCAGCCACCGCGCCAAATACGTGCGAGATCGCCCGGTTTGATATCCCAGTTGTGCTCGGCGGACCCGGCGTTAATCTCGTCGAAACCTTGCGCGTAGGCGACCAACTTGGAGGCGTACAGGGCTCGGCGGACATCGTCGATAAACGCAGTCTTCTCCACGCCGAGTGCTTCGAGGGTACTCAACTCGCCCGCCGGAAGTTCGGCTTCCGTCGTGGCCTCGCGCTGTGCAAGTGCCGACGACAGCGCGCGGGCAAACACTGCCTCGCCAATAGCTGTGGTCGGTACACCAAGATCCAGTGCCTCCTTGACGGTCCACCGTCCGGTGCCTTTTTGGCCGGCAGCGTCCACGATGACGTCGATAAACGGTTTTCCGGTGCGGGCGTCGACCTGGCGAAGCACCTCCGCGGTGATTTCGATGAGGTAGGAATCCAGATCGCCCTTGTTCCATTCAGTGAAAATGTCGGCGATCTCCGCAGGCTCCAGGCCTGCTGCGTAACGCAGCAGGTGGTACGCCTCGCCGATGACCTGCATGTCGGCGTACTCGATGCCGTTGTGCACCATCTTGACAAAGTGGCCAGCGCCGTCCGGGCCAATGTGGGTCACGCACGGGGTGCCATCGACCTTTGCAGCAATGTCTTCGAGGAGTGGTCCAAGTGTCTCCCAGGATTCGACTGGGCCACCCGGCATAATCGACGGGCCACGCAGCGCACCTTCTTCACCGCCGGAAATACCCGCGCCGACAAAATGGCGATTGCGCTTGGCCATCTCACGTTCACGGCGAATCGTGTCGGTGAACAGGGCATTGCCACCGTCGATGATGATGTCACCGTCTTCCATCGCATCAGCGAGCTGTTCGATGACCGCATCAGTTGCTGCACCGGCCTGCACCATGATCACTGCCTTGCGGGGGCGCTGCAGAGATGCGACAAAGTCCTCGATGGTCTCGGCGGCGATGAAGTTACCCTCGTGGCCATACTCGTTGATAACCGCCCGCGTCTTCTCTGGTGAGCGGTTGTAAATAGCGACGGTATGGCCCTTCGATGCAAAATTACGGGCAAGGTTTGAGCCCATTACTGCCATACCGACGACACCGATTTGAGCAAGAGGTTCTGAAGCATCTGCAGTCATAGTGCGAATTCTACGTGGCTGAGGACAGATCATCCGTATCATCGACGAGCATGAACCTAGAATTCGATTTTCGCCTGTACAACGAAGTGCTCGACACGCCGTTGAGCGAAGAAGAACTCGCTGTGATCAACAATCTCAACGTTGATTTCGCCCAACGACTCGGGCTAGTGCTGGATTACTGCTCAAAAGACCGGATGGATGCACACCTCGTTGCAACTGCGGAGCATCTGCAGCCAACCGGTATCGTCAACGGCGGTGTCTACTGCGCAATCGGTGAAACCATGGGGTCAATTGCGGCGGTGGCAGCTAGCGCACAGCCTGCAGTGGGGATGAGCAACTCCACCGACCTTCTGGGCAGCGTGCGCGCGGGGCAGCGTATCGACGCCACCGCGGAGCCGGTCCACATCGGTGCCCGCACCCACCTGTGGCGCGTGAACATGTACTGCGAGGAGAAGTTGGTCGCTGTGACCAACCTCAAACTGATGATCCTGAGCAAATAGTGGCTGATTAAAGCCAGTGGTTCTTGCGGAACCACCACCACATCACCGAGATAGCAATGAACATTGCGAGAAGTGCAGCGGGGTAGCCGTAACGCCAGCCAAGCTCTGGCATGACTTCGAAGTTCATGCCGTAGATTCCGGCAACCAACGTCGGCACCGCCGCCATGCCCACAACGGCCGAAATCGTACGCATGTCAGAGTTCTGCTGCATCGTAATCTTCGCTACCGACGCGTCCAGCAGGGACGTGAGACGTTCGTCGAAGCCTGAAAGACGGTCGCTGACGATCGTGGAGTTATCTTGGACGTCGCGGAAGTAGGTACGCAGAGCCTTACGCATAAAGTCCTTGTTGTTCGTCAACCCGTTGCGAAGCGCTGGCGACAGTGGGTCGATCGCGTGACGCATCTCCAAAATCTCACGCTTGTAGGTGTAGATCTTGTCAATGTTGATCGTGCGACGTGGCGTAAACACTTCGTTTTCCAGCTCGTCGACGTCGCTTTCGAGGAAATCCGCGACCTTCAGGTAGTTGTCTACCAGATAGTCAGATACCGCCCACGCCACAGCGGAAGGCCCGAGCAGCGCTAGCTCTTCTTCGTCCTCGAGCTTGTTGGTGAGGTCAGGGAGACGGACATTATGGCGAATCGTGATGGCAAACTTCTCGCCGATAATCATCTGTACTTCGCCGGTGGAAATGATTTCACGGGCGTCCGACACCTCTTCGTCGTCACGATACGACACTGAACGCACAACCAGGAACAACTGCTCGTCGTGGCGTTCAACCTTCGGTCGCTGATGTGCTGCGACAACATCGTCCACAACCAGGTCCTCAATATCGAAGATCTCAGCGACGCGCTCCATTTGCTCCGTAGTCGGCTCTTTCAGCGACAACCAAACAAAGGCGTTCTCGTAGCGTTCTGCCACCTCAAGTGCGTGAGTCATGCGCACATTTCCCGGCTGGCGTTTGCCGTCGACAAAAACGCGGCAAAAGTCGATCTGACGCTCGACAGGCACCGGGATTTGGTTCACAGACGGGGGCTGCACCTTCTTAGGACGCTGTCCTGGAATTGAAATACGTGGCGGCATAGCTTTAGCCCCCTTTCACGTCGTAGGGCAGGCCGAACACGGCAAAGCCCAGGATGAATGAGCACACAAAAATGGGTGCGCACGGATATCAAAGGTGATATTACGCGTGCGCACCCCAATGTCTAACGGGGGTGATCCTAGGGTTAAAACACCGTCAACCCCCGCGAGCGGAAGACCTCTCGCACATGCTCGACAGATTCGGCAGATGGGGGAGTAACGTCCTGCAACTCGTAATCGAGGCCGATTTTGTCCCACTTGTCCGCGCCCATGTTGTGGAAGGGGAGTACTTCCACACGCTCTACGGTGCTCTTCCAACGCGCGACGATATCGGCGACTCGCTGCACGTTTTCCTCAGCGTCGGTCAGACCTGGGACTACAACGAACCGGATCCAGACCGGTTTGCCCTTCTCGTGCAGTCGATCACCAAAATCGATGGTTGGCTGCAATTGGCGCGCGGTGACATTTTCGTATGTGTCAGGATCACCGGACTTGACGTCGAGGAGGAACAAATCAATATTGTCCAGGTCCTCGTCGGTCAAGCGTGCACCAAGGTAACCAGAAGTGTCGATTGTGGTGTGCACACCAGCGTCATGCACTGCCTTGAGCAGTCGTCGTGTAAACGCGATCTGAAACAGTGGTTCGCCGCCTGAAAGGGTCAGCCCGCCACCGGAAGCGTTAAAGACAGGCTTGTATCGCAGTACGCGGCGCACGACGTCGTCGATACGCTCGAGTGTGCCTTCCTTCATTTCCATCGTGTCCGGATTGTGGCAGTACTTGCACCGCAGTGGGCAGCCCGACAAGAAAATCGTCATACGGGTGCCCGGTCCGTCGACGGCAGTGACCAGTTCCCAAGAGTGGATGAGGCCGATCTCGCCAGTGCGGCGAGCCTCAAACAACTCTGGGCGAGTGATCTCAAGGTCGTCGGTGGAAAGTCCGCCTAAACCGGCAGCGACGCCGCGCACGCGCTCGCCTGCTTCAGGCGATAGCGTGACGACGCCGCTCGTTCCGTCTTGGGCCATAAACTACGCGCCCTGGTGGAAGGTACGAGAGATGACGTCGCGCTGCTGCTCCTTGGTCAGCTTCACGAAGTTCACGGCGTAGCCAGAGACACGAACAGTGAGGTTCGGGTAGTTCTCTGGGTGCTCCATTGCATCCTCAAGCGTGGACTCGTCAAGCACGTTGATGTTGGCGTGGTACAGGCCAGAGTCCATGTTGTTCGCGGAACGGGAAGCCTTCATGGAAGCGAGGCGCTCGTCGAAAGTAGGGGTGGTCATGATGTCGTCTCCTTCGGAGTGAATAGGTGAGTGGGAAAGTCTGATTAGGCGGGGTTAACTACCGCATCGGCGTTGTCCATGATGAAGCCGGCGTCGAGAACACCAACCAGGTTGGTGATCTGCTCTTCCTTGTTACGGCCCAGGCCCGACGGGGTGATCGTGTTGGTCAGCGAAATGCCGTCCAATGCGTCGTTGTAGTCGAGCTTGCCCACGGACAGCATCGAAGCGACCATGCCGTGATTGTCTGCGCCGTTCTCCGGGTTCGCACCTGGGGCGAACGGAGTGCCGGCCTTGTGCCCGGACGGGAACGAACCAGTTGCCTTGCCGTAGACCACGTTAGAGGTAATGGTCAGTACCGACTGGGTCGGAATAGCGTCGCGGTACATCGGGATCGCTTTGATCTTCTGCATCACGGTGTGGACCACGGTTGCGGCAATGTCGTCCGCGCGGTCATCGTCGTTGCCGTAGAACGGGAAGTCGCCCTCGGTGATGTAGTCGACGATCAAGCCTGTCTCGTCGCGCACCGGTGCGACCTTCGCGTACTTAATCGCGGACAGAGAGTCAGCAACGATTGAAAGGCCAGCGATGCCACAGCCCATGGTGCGGACGATGTCGGAGTCGTGCAGTGCCATCTCGATGGATTCGTAGGCGTAGCGGTCGTGGCAGTAGTGGATGATGTTCAGAGCCTCGACGTAGGTACCGATAACCCAGTCGAGCATCTCCTCGTACTTCTGCCAGACCTCGTCGAAGTCGAGTGGGCCATCGCCCTCGATCGGCTTGTGGTCACCGTCAGTTATCTGCTTGCCGGTAACTTCGTCACGACCACCGTTCATGGCGTAGAGCAGTGCCTTCGCAGCGTTAACGCGTGCGCCGAAGAACTGCATCTGCTTGCCAACCTTCATCGGAGAGACACAGCACGCAATAGCGGCGTCGTCGCCCCACTGGTCACGGATCTGCTTGTCAGACTCGTATTGCAACGAAGAGGTCTCGATGGAGATCGCGGCGCAGAACTCCTTGTAGCCCTCCGGCAGCGCCGGATCCCAGAAGATGGTGATGTTCGGCTCCGGAGCAGGACCCAGGTTGCGCAGCGTCTGCAGCAGACGGAAGGCGGTCTTGGTGACCTGGTGGCGGCCGTCCTCAGAGAAACCAGCGTCGGTCCAGGTTGCCCAGTACGGGTCACCAGAGAAGATCTGGTCATAGTCCTCTGTACGGAGGAAGCGCACGATGCGCAGCTTGATGACGAGCGCGTCGATGATCTCCTGCGCCTCAACCTCGGTCAAGGTGCCGTTGGCTAGGTCACGCTCGAAGTATGCGTCCAAGAACGGGGAGAGGCGACCAATGGACATTGCGGCGCCGTCCTGGCTCTTTACGGAGGCAAGGTAGCCGAAGTAGGTCCACTGCACAGCTTCCTTGGCGTTGGTTGCCGGGCCGGAGATGTCGAAGCCGTAGTCTTCAGCCATCTTCTTTAGCTTCTTGAGTGCCTTGATCTGCTCCGCGTGCTCCTCGCGGTAACGTGCCCAGTGCTCGGAGAAGCCCTTCTCCAAAGACGCATCCTTGGCCAGCTGCTTTTGCTCGATGAGGTAGTCAACGCCGTAAAGCGCCACACGACGGTAATCACCGATGATGCGTCCACGGCCGTAGGCGTCCGGCAGGCCCGTGACGATGTGGGACGAGCGTGCTGCGCGGATGCGCGGGGTGTAGATGTCGAAGACGGCATCGTTGTGGGTCTTGCGGTAGTGGGTGAAGATCTTCTTCACCTCCGGGTTGACCTCTTTGCCGGCCTCTTTGATGGCCTGCTCAACCATGCGCCAGCCACCGTTAGGCATCATGGCACGTTTGGTTGGGGTGTCGGTTTGCAGGCCGACGATGACGTCGTCGTCTTCGGAGATGTATCCGGGCTTGAAGGCGTCGATATCGGCCGGGGTGTCAGTGTCTACGTCGTAGACGCGACGCTCGCGCTCAACGGCGAGGTAATTCTTATCCAGGTAGTCCCAGAGGCGCAGTGTCTTTTCAGTTGCGCCTTCGAGGAAGGATGCGTCCCCGTCGTACGGGGTGTAATTGCGCTGAACAAAGTCGCGGACGTCGATGTGCTCGGTCCACGGTCCTGGCGTGAAACCTTCCCACGCCTTGTTCTGGATTTGCGGCTCTGTAGAAACAGTCACAGTTGCACGATCTTTCACATAGATAACTAGTGGTCTTCATGCGGCTGCGCTTACCCATTCCCAAACACAGTCTCTTTAAAGCGCTTGCCGCTTACCTAAGAGTATAAAGAAGTTTTCCGACTATAGGTAATACGTTTGGGGTGGTGTTGGTCACACAAAGTCTTCGGGGGTGGAGAGTAGCAAAAACCCCGGTCCTGCGCTCGTTGAGGGCGAAGGGCCGGGGAAGTTGGGGGCGCTACGAACGCTTACTTCTCACCGTTTTCCAGGTGGATGTTCTCCAGCTGGCCTTCGGTGACAGCCAGGTTGTGGCGGGTGCGGGAGAACGCGTTAATCGTCCACTCGTTGGCAGCCACAATGCGGTTACGGCGGCCGGTGAGGAAGGACATGTGGACGCCAAGCCACATCAGCCAGCCGATGAAGCCGGTGATCTCGACCTTGCCCATCTTCACCACAGCATTGAAGCGGTTGATGATCGCCATGGAGCCCTTGTCGAAGTACTCGAACGGAGCGCGATCCTCCGGAGCGATATCGTGCTCGACCTGGTTCTTGATGACCTTGCCCACATAAGCGCCGGACTGGATTGCAACCTGGGCCACACCTGGCAGACGGTCGCGATTCATCATGTCGCCAACGATGAAGACGTTGGACTCGTCGCCGACGGAAAGGTCCGCGTTAACAGCGACCTTGCCAGCACGGTCCGCTTCAACACCGATCTGGTCTGCGACCTGCTTGCCCAGCGGGGAAGCCGCAACACCAGCGGACCAGATCTTGGTCGGAGTCTGGATCGTGGTTTCCTGCTCGGTCTTCATGTCCTTGTAGGTGACAGAGTCCGCATCAACGTTGGTCACCATGGCGTTGAGGATCACGGTGACGCCGGCCTTTTCAAGCTCACGCTGTGCCTTTTTGCCCAGGCGCTTGCCAAATGGAGGCAGCACCTGCGGTGCGCCATCAAGCAGGTAAATCTTCGACTGCTCGGTGCTGAAGGAGTATCGGCCCGAGGTGAAGGCACGGTGCGCCATCTCCGCAACCTGGCCAGCAAGCTCGACGCCGGTCGGGCCAGCACCAACGATGACGAAGGTCAGAGCGCGATCGCGCTCTTCTGCGGTTTCCGCAAGTTCTGCACGCTCGAATGCTGCAATGAGGCGTGCGCGGATCTCAAACGCGTGATCCAAGGTCTTCAGGCCCGGCGCGAACTCGGCGAAGTGGTCGTTGCCAAAGTAGGACTGGCCAGCACCAGCGGCGACGATGAGGGAGTCGTAGCCGAAGGTGTATTCCTTGCCACTTTCAACAGAGGTGACGGTCTTGCCCTTGACGTCGATGGTCTCAACAGTGCCACGAACGATGCGGACGTTCTGCTGGTTAGCAAACATCTGACGGATGTCACCGGTGATCTCGCCCGAGGACATCAGGCCGGTTGCCACCTGGTAGAGCAGTGGCGGGAAAAGGTGGTGGTTGGTGCTGTTGATCAGGGTCACATCGACATCAGCATCCGCAAGTTCCTTGGCTGCGTTGACGCCACCGAAGCCAGCGCCGATGATGACAACATGATGGCGGTTTCCGTCTGGGCGAATGACCGTAGAGGCCATAAATATCTCTCCTCGGTTGAATTTTTATATGTGCAACGCCTATATAGTACGCGCCGCATTTTATCTGAGCCGTGGCGTACCGCAGAAGCAGGTTCTTGGCCACTAGCATTTGTGAAATGGCCGATATCTCCCGCGCACGCAAAAGTTCCATCGACGCCGCGGCCTGGCCGGCTGTTGCTGCGGTACCCAGGGCCCGTGGAGGAGCGCTGCGCACGAAGATCGCTGAGGCGACATTTGCTCGTGCCTGTGCGAAAGCAGAACTTGCTCTAGAAGGAGACGATGCAGCGCTCACCGTGGAATCCGCGGACATGTTTGAGCGTATCGCTGCGCGTGGGTGGACTGGCCTTGCTGAAAGTTATATGGCAGGCGAGTGGGTGACCTCGACGTCCGAAGGGCTTGTAGATGCACTCCAGGCGCTGATCGGTGCGGGGTACAGGCCGTCACCAGCACGCGTGTCTGCTCCGAAGCACGGTCGCACACCCCTTGGGGTGATCGGGGAGCTACCTCCGGATCTGGTGCAGCATTTTGCTGGTGGCACCGCAACGCATGCACAGGGACACTTTGGCACGGGTGTGCCGACGACTCAGCGCACGCGGATGAAGTCCCACACTCCGGGGGCAGGGCGAGGAAACGAGCCAGGGCACCACTTCGTCGACGTCACCGAAATCGGCGCTCCACTTGACGCTCATCGCGATGACCTAGCTGATGCGCAACGCAGGAGCATTTCGATGCTTCTCGACGCCGCCGCTGCCGGGCCCAGCACACATTTGCTTGAGATGCCGTGCAGTGGAGGAGCGGTGGCTGCGGAAGCACTTGATCGACGCTGCACCCTGGATGTGGTTACCTTTGACGCCCGCGTGAGAAAAAGTCTTGAAGAACAGTTGATCCTCAGTGGCGCTGAAGGTGCTGCACGCATTGACGTGTTGGATTCCCCAGCCGAAATCGAAGCGTTGGCACGGCAGCGTCGCGGGGTGTACGACGCAGTAGTGAGCATGCAGGCGTTTGAGAACATGCCGCACCCGGAGCAGGTCGCGTATCTCGCATCTGCGGAACAGATGCTCGCACAGGGCGGCAAGGTAGTGCTGCAAACAATTGTCCGCACGAACAACTATTCCCGGAGTGCAGCGACAGCGTTGGCCTCAACCGCCGGTTATGCGTGGCCACGGATGAACGTTGTGAGTTGCGATGACGTTGCCCGGATCGTCGATAAGCACACTGCATTGCGCGTGACTGCGGTGACAACCGCACCTGAACACCTCGCAGCATCGCTGAGGCTGCAGCGAATGGCCTTCGACGCCCACTTACGCGACGCCGCAGCGGATGGCTACGACGTTGTATTCCGCAGAATGTGGACTTGGCAGCTAGCCCTGCGCGAAGCCCTTGCACGATTGGAAATGCTGGACCTCGCGCAGGTCACGATGGTGCAGCGCCACCGCGGAGGCCGTCGCTAGGCTAACGTGACCTCCGGTCGGGATGCACGCTCGACCAGTACTGCAATCGACTCAAATGGCTTTCCGGCCACCATCTGTAGGCCCATCTCGCAGGTGCGGTTTGCTGACACGAAGCGTGCATAATTGCCACGATTGAGCCCCTCGCGTTCCTCGCGAGTCGCCGACTCAACCAGCTCAGGGTGCAACATCACACGATCGCCAGCTGTGCCACAGCAGGCCGCCCCAGCGGGCACTTCCGCATCGCCACACGCAGCTGCGACACGCATGAGCGCTTCCGTGGTACCAAGGTGCTGACCGGAGCATGGCGGGTGGACAGCAATACGCCCCTGGTCCTGAGTGATGGGCAGGTGCTCCATGATCTCTTCGTCGAGCCACTGCACCAGGTCGAGAACGCGAATCGCCTCGAAACGTTCAAGATCAGCAGGGGAGAGTACCTCCGGCATGGAATCCACCACGGTATGGGTGCACGAGGCTGCATCGATGATCACAGGCAGTGCGCCTTGCTCTGACCACTGCCACATGCGCTCCAGCAGGTCGAGTGCCTTCGCACGGTATGCATCGTCGAATCCCTTCGAAGAAAACGGCATGCCACAGCAACCGCCGTCAACGTTTTCCGGGATCCACACAGGTGCTCCGCTTCGTCGGCCGAGTTCAACAACCGCCTGCGGCACAGCAATCTGATCAGCGGAACCAGCAGGTTGGCCGAAGATACGGTTTACACAGGCAGGGAAGTAGACAGCTGCGGCACCGCTGCGCGAGGTTTCCGGCATCTGTGGTGCCTTGTGCGGCATGGGCCCTGGCACAGAGGGGAAGCGCTCGGGCGAGATGAGTGCACGTCCAACCTGGGTGACAGCATTGGCTAGCGCAGGCCCGAGAATATTGACGCCAGATACCGCAGTACGGCCCAACGCCTCGACCGCGCCGTATCCCTTCGCGATCCCAGTTGCGACACGCTTCTCTGCAGGTGTTGCCTGAGCTGCGCGCAGTTGCTTCATTACCTTGCCGGTATCAATGCCAACAGGGCAGGGGATAGCGCAGGTTCCGTCGGCAGCGCACATGTCGATCGCGTCGTACTGGTATTGCTCGCGCAGTGCCCCCAAGACCTCTGAGCCTTCCGGCTGACGCGCCATCTCACGGCGCAGCACAATACGTTGACGCGGAGTAACAGTGACGTGGCGTGACGGGCATACTGGCTCGCAGAAACCGCACTCGACGCACATATTGATTTCCTGCTCGACCTTGGGAAAGGACTTGAAGCGCTGCAGGTGGATGTCCGACTGGCGAGTCAACTTCACGTCCGGCGCGAGGATGGTGTCCGGGTCAAGCATCTCCTTGACCTCCCAGAACAGGTTCCAGATTTCGTCGCCCCATTCATGGCGCACGAACGGCGCCATGTTGATACCGGTACCGTGCTCAGCCTTCATCGAGCCGTCGTACTTGTCGACGACCAACTCAACCAGCTCGTCAAGGAAGCGCGAGTACTTCTCGAGCTCCTCAGGGTTGGAGAAGTCCGGGGTGATAAAGAAGTGCAGGTTCCCGTAGGGTGCGTGTCCCATCACACCTTCGGGGTAGCCGTAGCGCCGGAGCAACTCCATAAGTTCAGCAGCGCCTTCGCCGACCTGCGCAGGTGGGAAGCACACGTCCTCAGTAATCAGCGCGGCGCCTTGCGGGCGGTTTTGCCCGATCAGGCCAAACAGGCCGTTACGCAGTTGCCACATGGCGTTTTGCTTTTTTGGATCGGTCTCAAAGTGCAGCGGTGCTAGCAGCTCCGCGCCTTCGAGCACGGCCTCGGCGGCGGCAATGGCCTGCTGAAGCTCGTCTTCGGTGGTGCCACCGACCTCGAGGAGCAGGGCAGCGGTGGACTGGTCAATATCTGCCCATTCAGCAGGAGCAGCACTAAATTGGCCAACTGATCCGCGCATGACATCGGAGACGAGCAGTTCGCAGGCTTCAGCGCCGGCGTCGACAAGCTGTGCAACATAGTTGGCAGCATCAGTGATGTCGGGTACAACCACCCAGGTCACAGCCTTTTTCTTTGGCAACTCGATGGTGCGAATCTCAGCCTCGGTAAACACGCCGAGGATGCCTTCGGAGCCGACGAGCAAGCGCATGAGGATACGGACCGGCTCGTCCTCGTCCAAGAATGCATCGATGCGCAAGCCGTTGGTGTTGCGGATGGAGAGCTTTGCGCGTAGGCGAGCGACTAGCGTCTCGTTAGCACGCAATCGATCACGGAAATCAGAGAGTTGTTTGTGCAGTTCAGGGCACTGTTTGCGGAAGGCGTCGTCGCCTTTGCGCGTATCGACGATCTCGCCAGACGTTAATACAAACTCAGCCTGATCGATGGTGTGGAAGGAATCACGCTCAATCTTGCAGCGCATGCCGCCGGCATTGTCAGCGAGGACGCCACCGATACAAGCAGATGCGGTCGAGCCGGGATCGGGTCCAAGCATGTAGCCGTGGCGTCGCAGGACCGCTTGAGCGTCGCCAAGCACAACGCCCGGCAACGTACGAAGGCGTTTGCCGCCGTCGAGAACCTCCATGCCGGCGAAGTGGGTCTTCACATCGACGAGGATGTCGTTCGTCATCGCCTGGCCGTTAAGCGACGTCCCGGCGGCGCGGAACGTCAGCGTCCGACCTGCACGGCGGGCATAGCGCATCAGCGCGGAAAGGTCTTGCGCGTTGCGTGGCTGAACGACCACGGACGGGATGTCGCGGTACGGAGAAGCGTCTGAGGCGTAACGCACGAGATCTGAGACGCGTGATTGAACATTGTCCGCGCCGACGATTGCTGCGAGCGCCGCGACGAGTTCCGGGTCGGAGCCGCCAGTGAATTGCTTACTGACAGCGTCCGGGTAGGAATCGTCGTAAACCGGCTTGGGGATCCTGCGGGGATCGGGAGAGAGGAGCTTTGCCATGTGGACAGATTACGCCGTGGTGCCACCAAATGTTACTTGACATAATGTACATTATCGGACAAATATCCTTTATATAACGTCAGGTGACGTTATATAGGGCTACTTCCGCATATCCAGACGGACGTTAATTTCGCCGTCCTCGGCGATCTTTGCGGCCACCAGCTCCGGAGTCTTCACTCCGTAGTCCTCTCGGTTGATCGGAATGTCTGCTGCGACGAGCAGCTGATCGCCCGAGCGCGCGACATTGAATGTCTGCGTGATCGTGTTCGTCTCGCCGTGGATGGTCATGTTGCCCGTCAGGTCTACGGTGCCCATCGTCCCGTCCTCTGGCACGCTGCTAAGGTCCACTGGCTCGGTGACAACGAACTTTGCCTCCGGGAAATCGTCCGTATGGAAAATTTTGCGTCGCACGCTTTCATCGCGGACATCAGAGTCGGTACGAATGTTTGTCATGTCGACGACAATCTCGCCAGCCTTCAGCGTGCCCGCCTCGATAGTCACGCTACCGCGAACGCCTTGTGTCGAGCCTGACGTAGTCCGGCGATCACCTGGCAGCACCTCGGCGAATGTGAAGCCTGCAGACGTTTGGTTGGGTCCAGGCTTGTTTGTTACCTCCCAGACGCCGTCAATTTCCGTTGTGGCGGATTTCAGGCTGGACTCGTCGATACCCTCAGTTTTGACACCGTGACTAAAAAACAGCGTCCTTCCCAACGGGATGAACGCCACTGCAAGCGCCAGAATGGCAAAGGCTAAAACTGCGATCATAAGCAGCTTCGTATTACGGGAGCTGGTCTTCACGTACCTCACCTCAGTTTTTCGAGTTTCTGGACCAAGCCTACTAATTCGTCACACAACGAATGCAACTCGTCCGCCGTCGCGCCTTCGGCCGCTGCAGTTTGGATATCCTCAGCGGCACAGCGCAACTCGTAAAGTCGATCGCGGATCTCTGCGACGCGCTGACGGCTCAGAATCACAGCGTCAGGGTCCACGGTCGTACCTGCAAGGAGTGTGCGCTGCTCATACGCACGCTGCTTGCACGAAGAACTGCAATATTTCCGCTTGCGGCCACGCCCCTGGTTGATTTCAATCTCTTTACCGCACCACGCGCAAACGTTTGTAGTCTCGTTTACTCTCCGCTTCCTGATCTTCACGGCGGCAAGTCTATTACAGGTGTCAAGCCCGGGTGAGGTCAGGGAACAAAACGAATTAGTGGACCGTTATACTTGAGCGATTGCTGGGCAACCGGGCAATAACGACGACAAGGATGGAGACAACATGGCTGATCGAGTGCTACGCGGTAGCCGCATGGGTGCCGTGAGCTACGAAACTGACCGCGACCATGATCTCGCGCCGCGTCGCATGGCGAAGTACCAAACACCCAATGGTGAGGTGTTTGAGGTTCCGTTCGCCGATGAGGCTGAGATCCCCGAAGAGTGGATGTGCAAGAACGGCCAGACCGGCACGCTCATGGAGGGCGAAGGTGTCGAGTCGAAGCCGACGAAGCCGCCGCGTACCCACTGGGACATGCTGCTGGAACGTCGCAGCATTGAGGAGCTCGACGTGCTGCTTGAGGAGCGCTTAGAGCAGCTCCGGAAGCGCCGTCGCACCGCGGCCCGGCTCGCTAAGGAGCAGGCCGCGCAGAAGGAAGGCTAATTCCCTACTTCGAACCGGAATTGAATACGTGAAGGACCTGACGCACGGTTTCCGTCGTCAGGTCTTTTGCCGTCTGGGCACCTTCTGCAACGCGACGGCCGACCTTATCCAGGTTCTTGCCGGAAAGCTCGTACTTGGTCAAGGAAGCAACCTCGTTAGCCAAGTCAGCTACCTGCGACGGAGCCTTGGCCGCACGATTTGGAAGATCTGCAAGCTTTGAGTTGGCGGCAGCGTACTCAATCTGTCGCCAGGTTTCGCTCGCCAGGTTGCCCACGAAGGAAGCCTTTTCCTTCGCTCCCCACTTGGTTACCTCCGCAAACGATGCGGCAGCGAAGCTTGCGTCCAGCTTCGACTCGCCAAGCTTGCGGTCTTCAAAAGTGATGGGGACTTCAACAACCCCGAATCCAGCGTCTGCGACCTTGTGGGCAATCTCCACCTGGAAGATGTAGCCCTTGTTGGACAGCGCATCCAGGTCGAGTTCTTCCAAGACTTCGCGGCGGAACGCGCGGTAGCCAGCGGTCATGTCCTTGACATCGTCGCCAAGCGCGATCGAGATGTACTCATTGCCCAGCTTGGACAGCAGGTAGCGGCTGCGCGGCCAGTTCTTTACTTCCCCACCGTCGACGTAGCGCGAACCGATTGCCAGATCTGCGCCGTTGGCTACTGCGTCGAGCAAACGCACGAGTTCCTCAGGGGCATGCGAGCCGTCTGCATCCATTTGAACGATGACCTCGTACTCGCGCTCAAGGGCCCATTCGAAGCCGGCACGGTACGCAGCCAGCAGGCCGTCTTTTCCGGTGCGGTGGAGCACGTGAACTTCATCATGAGTAGCTGCGAGCTCGTCAGCCTTTGCTCCGGTGCCGTCAGGCGAGTTGTCATCGACCACAAGGACGTCCACATCCTTGTTGGCATCCAGCACGCGTCCAACGATAAGCGGGATGTTTTCCACTTCGTTGTAGGTCGGGATAATCACCAGGGTTGTATTCGCCACGGTGCTACGTCTCCTCGTTGTCACACTTATTTATTCCTTGGTGCAGCATACCCGTGCGCCCGGGTACGTGCGGAAACGCCTGCCACAGCCATCAGCATGATCCCTGCCGCGACAAGCAACCACTCCAGAATCTTTCCAAATCGCACAGCCGGGGTGACAGAATCGCGCAGCGGCAGCTTTTCGACGAGATGATCTGCCGTGAAGATTTCCGTCTGCTGCGATACTGAGCCGTCGGGATGGACGATGGCGGAGACACCCGAGGTGGCTACTACAACCACTGCGCGATCGGTCTCCAGTGCACGCATGCGGCTCATCGCCAATTGTTGATACGTCATTCCGGTGAACCCAAACGTGGCGTTGTTCGTCGGTGTGCTGAGCAACTGGGCGCCGTTGCGAATCGCCATCCGGTAAGCCTCGTCCTCCGCCACCTCGTAGCAGGTCGCCACACCGACCGCGATGTTGCCGAGGTGCACCACACCGTTGCCGTCACCAGGTTTGAAGTTGCCAGCCAGGTCAACCATGTCGGAGAACCTCCGGAAAAAGTCACGCATGGGCATGTACTCGCCGAACGGCTGGAGGAACCGCTTGTGGTGGTACTCCCCTGGCCCATCTTTTGGGTCGAAGACGACCATGGTGTTGCGGGACCCAACGTCGTCACGTGTGAGTGTGCCAACGAGCAACGGTGCGTCGATGCCGCGCACGGCGACGTCGATAAGCGCTCGTGCTTCCGAGTCGGTGAACGGATTGACGTCAGAGGAATTCTCTGGCCAGAAAACGGCGTCGACATCCATGTTTTGCGCGCGGAGGTCGTCGCGAAGCGCAAGCGTTTCGTTGACGTGGTTGGCCAGCACCGCGCGGCGCTGTGCGTTGAAATCGAGGCCCATGCGAGGGACGTTGCCCTGTACCGCGGCAACGGTTGCTTCGCCCACTGTCGAGGTAGGGCTATTGACCCCGATCTGCGCCACGGTGCCGAGACCGAGGGGCAGTACTGCGGCTACAAGGCCGGCCCAGCGTTGCGTCCCACGCTGCAGGATGGCCACGGTGAGACCTGCCCCTGCCAGCGCCACAGCAATTGAGATTAGCGCCGGACCACCCCAAGGTGCGAGAGCGGCTAGTGGACCATTGATTTGCCCCCACGCCAGGCGTACCCAGCTAAACCCGCCGAAAGGAAACGACGAGCGGCAAAACTCAACCGCAAGGTAGATCAGCGCAAACGCGAGGAAGCCGAAGCGCCAACGCGCGACGATCACACCAAACACACCTGTAGCGATGCCGTAGAGCGCGAGGAAGATCGACAAAGCGACATACGGCATTGCGCCGACAAACTCCCCGATCCACGGCAGCAGGTAGAGGTAGCAAAACGCAGCCTGCGTAAAGCCCAGTAGGCCGCCGAAGGCTGCGGAAGGACGATCAGTACCCGGCCAGCGTTGCCACGGCATGAGCGCAAGATAGAACACAGACATGCCGACGATGGCGGAGAACCAGTGTCCGTGCGGTTCGTACGAGAAGAACACCAGCCAGCCAGAGCAGGCCGCGAGTACGAACCGGAGGAAGCGGGTAAGGGCCGTCACCTACTTCTCCCCCGGCTCATTGCCGCTGTTGCGGAACCATTCCTCCAACTCGTCGGCATCAATAACGACGTCGTCAGCATCCGCTCCTTTCTGCGGATAGGGCTGATTGGGATTGGTAAACGAACCGTAGGAGGTGGTGAACTGCGACATCGGGGTGGCCTCGTAGAGGCGCGCGCCGAGGTCTTCCATGCTGCGACGGGCGCGTTTGGTCATCGAACGACGCGCGATTGCTCGTGTCGGACCGAACACTAATAGCAGGCCGATGACCGAGCTCACGAAGCCAGGGACGAGGCTTAGCGCCCAACCCGCCATCAACAGTGCGGAGTCGCCAGCCAACTTGCCAAGGCTGGTTCGCCCGCGAGCCATCTGCGTAAGTTCACTGCGAAGCGACATGCTGGCGGCAAAGCCACCGAAGATCATCAGTGCAAAAATTGCCAACAGCGCCCAGCCGACACCAATCCACTTGGCGACGAGAAAGAACGCGATCGCTTCAACAACGAAGTAGGACAACAGGAGCACAGGCATGGGGCAGAGACTACCCGTTGAGCCGATCGAGCAACCAACCCACGTCAGTTGCAGCGTAGAGAAAATACGGGCCGAAGTGGTTCGTGCCAGTCCTGCCACGGATACGCCTGGCCGTACGTGAGAGGAATTCCACTCCCCAACTCTCTGCCAAGGCTGCGACATCTGAGTGCGGGACAAGGTCGTCGTATGGCGAACTCCACAGACGAATCGGAATGCCTAGCGGGCGTTTGCTGCCTAGGCGTGTTGCGTCGAGGTGGCTGCTGGTCAACGGGAGGTCGTCGAGAAGAGATGCCATGCTCACTCCGGTCCTCGTCCAAGATCGAGTATGCGACCACGGGCGATGCAGCACCGCCCCTAAAGCACACGTGCGCGCCCCGTTCGCAATGGCCGCAACACCTCTTGGGCTCAAGTGCGGAGCAATCTCGGCAGCAATTGCGTCGTCGCTGGCCATGAGACCCGCGACCGCGTAGAGGATCACTACGGAGGCAAGCGCGCCATCGACGTGATGGAGCATGCTGACCATGTCCACTGGCGGAGCTGCGACCACAGCTGCCAGCAGTTGGAGATCGGGTGCGTACTCAGGTTCCTCGAGCCACGATGCGGCGGCTCCCCCGCCCTGGGAGAAGCCCCACAGGCCGAGTTTGGACGTACCGACACCCAGGTGGGTGCTTGCGCGAACCGCGTCGGCGAGCGAGCGTGCTGCTGCAACATGGTCGCAATAGAGCTCCACATCGTCCCCGGGGTCGCGTGGGTAATCGGTGATGACTACGTCGGCGCCGGCTGCAAGGAACAAGTTGATTACGGGTTGTTCATACGCGGCGATCAAGTCTATGGGCTTGATACGTGGTCCGATGCCCACGGTGCAGGAATATGAGGGGTCGCAACGCCGTGCAACGCCCTGCGTCGATGGCGCAAACGCGATCGTGGGCCGTTCACCTTTCCCCGTCCACGGCGTACGAGAGCGAAACACTGCGCCTGTCGCGGACAAGATCCGGCCTTGAGTATCGCTCGTGGCGTATTCGATACGCCAGGAGTCTGAGGGGTTCAGCAGCCCGCTTGCCCCTACCGGTCGGATCTGTACGGCCTCGAGAAGGGACCCCGGCGTCACGCCCATAAGCCAGGTAGCTCGGCCGAAATCGGGCCCGGTTCGTTGAGCAGGACGAACTAAGTCAAGGCCGAGCCCGACGAGTGAGCGCACACGAGGAAGGAGCAACGACGCCATGGCTACCTCGGCATGTGACGCCAGATTGGACGTGGAACCAAGCGCATAATCGTGGCCAAAACAGTGAGGCGACGCGGAATCCACACCGTCGTGCTCCGTCCCTTGACTGCGGCCTCAACGACAGCATCTGCGACGACATCCGGGGTCACCGACATGACGGCAGGCTTCATCCCCTCAGTCATCGCACCGATGACAAAGCCCGGGCGCGCCAGTATCAGGTTTAGACCCGTACCGTGGAGTCTGTCGGAGAGTCCTTGGCAAAACGCGTCGAGGCCTGCCTTGGTCGAGCCATAGACATAATTCGCACGCCGTGCCCGCCAGCCCGCGATGGAAGAAAAGGCGAAGATCTCGCCGCGTGCCATTTCGTCGGCAAGGACGGTGAGCATGTTGACCTGTGCCACGTAGTCCACCGTGGCAATGCGAGCGGCCTCGCGTTCTTCGCGCTCTGCCAGTTCCTGATCGCCCAAAATGCCGAAGGCCACGATGGCGGACGTGACCTCCCCCGCCTCGCGGACGATGCGGCGATGTGAGTCGAGGTCGGTAGCGTCAAAATTAACGGCTCGGACAACAGTCGCGCCCGCTGCAAGCAAACGACGTTTCACGTCGTCGAGGCCATCGCTGCCACGCGCTGCGAGTACAACTTCACGACCACTGCAGATGCGCACAGCGATCTCGCCGCCGATGTCGCTGCGAGCACCGAGCAGGAGCACTGTTCCGGGGCTATCCACGCGCTGCATCCAGGTCGCGGCGAGTGGTGTTAAAGGTCTTCATGCCGGTAGCAGTCAGCGTCACGATGTCTTCGATGCGCATGCCCCACTCACCTGGCTTATAGATGCCCGGCTCGATGGAAAAGGCCATTCCCTCGCGCAAGATGACGTCGCTACCTGCGATGATGAACGGCTGCTCATGGCCCGACAATCCGATACCGTGTCCAAGACGGTGGGTAAACCACTCGCCGTAGCCGGCCTCCTCCAGTACGCCTCGCGCGACGGCATCGAGTTCACCTGCGGTAATGCCGGGTCGGGCTGCGTCGCAGGCCGCCTGGAACGCACGCTGAAGCGCGTCGTACGCCTCCAGGAAGTCTGGCTTCGCCTTGTTCCTACCACCCACGACGTGAGTACGGGTGCAGTCCGATTGGTAGCCAGATGGCAGCGCACCGCCGAGGTCTACGACCACGGGGTCGCCCTCCTCGAGCACACGGTCCGAAAAGTCGTGGTGCGGGTTCGAGCCGTTTGGTCCCGAACCGACGATGACGAACGCGACCGTTTCGTGCTCTTCGAGGATCAGCGCGTTCAGTTCTGCAGCGACCTCGCGTTCCGTACGGCCCGGCTGAAGCAGCTCCGCAGCACGTTCGTGCACACGGTCGATTGCCCTGCCTGCGGCCTCGAGTTGTTCAAGCTCTGCAGCGTCTTTCACCATGAACAATTCCGCGACCTCAGTCTCAGCCAGATCTGTACGTGGCAGCAGGGCCTGCAGTGCGAACACGTGGTCGGCGGTCAAAGAGGAGCCGAGACCGACCGGGCCATCCGGAAGCGAGTCAGCAACGAGGCGGTACGGGTTCTCACCATCGCGCCAGCCAATCACCTCGACGTCGTCCGCGCCGTCGAGCCCCAACGAAAGCAGGTCTGTCATCGGTGCGACGACACGCGCGCCATCGGCGGAGATGACGAGGGCGGTGAGGCGTTCGTGGGAGGACGCCCAGGAGCCGGTGAGGTAGGCAAACTCTGCACCAGTCCCGATCACCAATCCGCTCAAGCCACGTTGCTTTACCAAGTCGGCAGCCATTTGTCGGCGCTTCGCATACACACTTGCATCAAACGTCATGCTGGCCATGGTAGATCGATACCATCGCTGCTGTGTCTGAATCCCTCGCACGATCAATCGCCCGCATCAGTATGCCTGGACGTAGTTACTGTTCAGGCGCGCTGATCACGCCCGATACGGTGCTCACGTGTGCGCATTTCTTTCGCGGTGTGGATGAATCGAAGGTGCGTGTGCGTATCGACGACACCACGTACCGCCTCAAATCCGCCGCACCGATTCCCGGTACTGATATTGCATTGGCAAGGCTCACCGAACGCTCATCGGCTCCGCTGCTTGAGATTGGGGCTCCTCCGAAGATCGGCGCATCGACGCTGACGGTTGGCTTCGGCGGACGTGCGAAAACTCCTCAGGGAAAGCCAGGCCTCTACCTGGGCAAGCTGCCGTTTTCCGCGTCACGGTCCTTTGCCACGCGTATCCGCCCCGCGGGCTTAGTCTACGCCTCTCCCCCGGCGATCAAAGGAGACTCTGGCGGGCCGGTCTTTGCACACGGCAAGCTGTTCGCAGTGCAGTCGCTCATCATGGATCCGATGAACCGAAACCTGCGAATCGCCACCGTGTCGCTATTGCCCGCTAGTTACCGATAGCCACCACACCGCGGCGGATCGCGTCGACCGCACGGTTGGCGTTATCACGAATCTGGTCCGAGTAGCCGGTCTTCTTAATCTGCTCGAGCAGGTCGATGACTTGGCGGCACCAGCGCACGAAGTCGCCAGGTGTCAGTTCCGCGCCGGATTCTGCCGCAGCTGCGAGTGCGTAGCCCAAGGGAGCACCCGCGGTCCACTGATGCATGGACAGGCTAAACCCGGCATCCGGAAGGCGTGTTGCGGGAAGATTATGGCGCTGCTCATCAGACACCAGTTCGCCGTAGATGCGCATGGTGTCGTTCATCGCATCAGCCATCGCGTCGGTTGCCGCCTCCGGTGAACCCTGGGTCGCACGACGGTTTTCGAACACCACCATGGATGCGACACCGGCGAGTTCCGCTGGATCTAGCTCGTCCCAGATGCCGCGCTTGAGACACTGTGCGACCAGAAGGTCTGAGACGTTGTGAATACGCGATAGACGCTCGCCCTCGTCGGTGACGTTCGGTTCGCCGTCGACAAGTTCGACGTAGTCCATCTCCGTGAGCAGCCCGATGATGCGCTCAAAGGTTCGGCCGAGGGAATCAGTCGACGAGTCGACCCGGCGTTCAAGTGAGGCAAGTTTGCGTTCGTCGCGCACGATGTCTTCAGCGGTCCGGGCAAGAAGCTCGCGGTCGTGGGTTGGCCAGTGATGAACCGGGTGGTTGCGAAGCGCCTCTTGAATCGCCAGCACCTGCTTGTTCGGACGGGTCCTTGCCTTCTCACGCAGTCGCTTCGGCGCGTTGAAGTGGCCACGGTGCAGCATGTCTGCCACCTTGCGCGCGTGTTTTCGTGGCTGTTGCTGCATGTGACGTGGCACCTTGATGCGGCCGACGACCATGGGTGGGTTGCGGAACGAGGCGGCGTCGATACGCGCCGACCAGCCGCGCTCTGTGGTCACCCAGGGACGCGGGTCGTGCTGCTTCGCCGCGGGTTGCACCACAGCGGCCAGTTCCGGCTTCCGCTTGCCTGGCAGCGCGATCACCTCGCCGACTTGAAGGCGGGCAAGGATTTTCACCGTCTCCGTGTGACGGTTCTCAATCGCTTCGCGGCGCGCTTTCTTCTCCGCATCGTTGAGGTCTCGACGCAACCGCGAGTACTCCACAAGCTCCGCTGCGGGATCTTCGGACGGCGGCGCGAACGCGGAGATGTCGCGCTCCAACTTCTCGCGCAACGTCCGCACCTTAGCCTGCAGGCGCTCAATGTCACGGACCTCGCCCACCACGGAGCGGTCCGTTTGGAACTGGGCGAAGGACTGCTCGATAAGCCGAATCGAATCGTCGAACCCATTCATGGCCAGCATGTTGATGGCCATGTTGTAGCCAGGCTGAAATTGCGAAATCAGCGGGTATGTGCGGGTCGAGGCCAACCCGGCAACCGCATGGGGGTCCAGCGCCGGTGCCCATTGCACTACGGCGTTGCCGATGTGGTCGATGCCGCGGCGCCCCGCACGCCCGGTCAGCTGCGTGTACTGGCCAGGAGTCAGATCGACATGGGCCTCGCCATTGAACTTGACCATCTTCTCCAGCACGACCGTGCGCGCCGGCATGTTGATGCCCAACGCAAGCGTTTCGGTGGCGAAGACCACCTTGACCAAACCGCGTACAAAGAGCTGCTCGACGATGTGCTTAAACGCTGGCAGCAGACCTGCGTGGTGGGAGGCAAAGCCACGCATCCAAGCGGTGCGCAACTGTTTGAAGTTGAGCACTTCAAGGTCTTCGCCGGGAATGCCTTCCACGCCGTCGTCGATAATCTGCTCGATTTCGGAGCGCTCCTCCGGAGTCGTCAGTTCCTTGCGGGAACGCAGGCACTGGAACAGTGCGCCGTCGCAGCCGGCGCGGGAAAAGATGAACACGATCGCGGGCAGCATGTCCTGGCCCTGCAGGACGGAGACGACCTCCGGGCGCCCTACTGGACGCACTTTGTCCTGGCCGCGGGTACGGCCGCTGCGGGAGCGCGAACGGAAGCCACGGCCTTCTTCGAAGTCGCGGCGACCCTCATTGGAATGGCCGGACTCGATGCGCTCAATGGCGTGCTCGAGGGAGCGGTTGACTCGCCCGTCGGTGCCGGGTTCGAACAGCGGGAACATCTTGCGCCCCACCATCATGTACTGGCTCAGCGGGATCGGGCGGTGCTCAGAGACGATCACCTCTGTATCGCCACGGACGGTAGACAGCCATTCGCCGAACTCCTCGGAGTTTGACACCGTAGCTGAAAGACCAATGAGGCTGACCGAGTCGCTCAAGTTGAGGATGATCTCCTCCCACACGGCACCACGGTCCCGATCTGCCAGAAAGTGGATCTCATCCATCACCACATGGGTCAGGCGATCCAACTGTGGTGACTCGGCGTAGAGCATGTTACGAAGCACCTCAGTGGTCATGACGACGATCTCAGCCGAGCCGTTGATGCTGGTGTCCCCGGTGAGCAGACCGACAGCCTCTTCGCCATGCTCGGCAACGAGGTCGTTGTACTTCTGGTTGCTCAGCGCCTTGATCGGCGTGGTGTAGAAACACTTCGTCCCACGGTGCAGGGCGAGGGACACGGCGAACTCGCCAACAATGGTTTTGCCCGAGCCGGTTGGCGCGCAAACCAGCACGCCACGATCTTCCTCGACGGCTTTGCAGGCCTCAATCTGGAAGTCGTCGAGATCGAAAGGCTTCGCTGCGGCGAATTCCTGCAGAAACGGCGTGGAGTTCTCGGGGGAAAGCATGCCCCCTACAGTACGTCCCCAAAGTCAATGTCGTTTTCGAAGCCTCGCTTCTGCGAGGTGCTCGACTTTGTCGCCGGGGCACGGTGTACCGGTTGTGGGCGCTCGATTGGTGCAGCCCTAATGCTTGTCGACGAGCCAATCGGGCTCGCAGACCCAACCGGAGTCGGAGCGTCGATCGGGCCGGAACCCTGCTCGTCGTCAAGATCCATCCAGTCTGGACGCTCACGCTTGCGCTTGCGGTCGTTGAAACGGCAGAACTGGAACGCGAGCTCGACCAAAAACGTTATAGAAAGACCGAGGATCGTCATGGAAAATGGATCCTGTGTCGGAGTCATGACGGCCGCGAAGATGAAGATCAACACGATGATGAAGCGACGCTTGTCCTTCACATGTTCGTAGCGCAACACTCCGACGAGGTTGAGCATGATGATGATCAGCGGCACCTCGAAGCTCACGCCGAAGATCACGATGAGCGACAGCAGGAAGTTGTAGTAGTCTCCACCAGACAGTGCAGCGATCTGAAACTCAGATCCAATTGACATCAAGATAAGAAAACCCTGGTCAAGGATGAAATAGGCCAGAGTTGCGCCGCTTACAAAAAGAATCACTGCAATAGTTACGAAGACAAACGTATAGCGGCGTTCGTTCTTTAGCAGTCCTGGCGTAATAAACTTCCAAATTTGGGATAACCACACCGGAGATGCCAGTACCAGACCGGCGAGAGCGCCAATCTTCAGTCGCAGCATGAACATCTCTAGTGGTCTTGTTGCCAAAAGCCGGCACTCGCCGTCTCCGGTAAAATCCGCTCGAAGTTCATCTGGCAAACTGCAATATGGGCCACGAATGATTTCACCCAACGGCATCAAGCGCCAAGGCGCATATTGGTACCAAATAAAGCCCACGATAGTCCCGACGAGAATCGCAGCTAGAGAGACAAGTACCCGACGACGAAGTTCCTGGAGGTGCTCGACCAGCGACATCTCGCCGGTAGGATTCTTCCTCCGATTTGTCACTTTTGCCTTCATTGCCACCTAGGAGCGCGGCTGGTTCTCCGGGCGCTCCCAGAAATCGGCGTCCTGCGCGGCGCTGCGGGTCTCTTGGGCAGCCGCGGATTCAATCTCGTGCTGTTGCTTCGGCTGTTCGCCAGCCTCGTCGTTTTGCATCTCCTTGACTTCAGACTTAAAGATACGGGCGGAGCGACCCATGGAGCGTGCGAGATCCGGCAGCTTGTTTGCACCAAACAAAAGCAAGATTACGAAAAGAATAAGGAGTAGTTCTGCTCCACTCGGCAAAGTCATTGCGTTCCTTTCAACAACAGACGTGTAAGGGCTCTTAGTCTAACGCCTCGAGCGCAGAATTCACGCGCGCCTCGAGTTCGCGGGCCAGATCCGCAGGCTCTTGGATGCGTACGCGGTCGCCTTGACCTAGGCAGAACCGGATCAGCCAGTCGCCGCTGCCGTAGTGCATGGTGGCCGGAATCCACCCCGTTTCGGAGTCAATTACGTCACTTTCGATATCGATGTCCCAGTAGTCCGCCAGCCACGTCGCGTCCGGATGAATTAACAGCCGAGCCTTCGCCTGCTGGGCCATCCCGAAGGGATCGGCGCTGTCGAAGTCGGTGTCCGTGGCGGTGGACGGCTCGTCGAGAAGCACTGCTTCCCGGATTCGGTCGAGCCTGAACGTCTTCATCTCGCCGGCATCTGCGGCGCGGAGGTACGTGTTGCCGTCTTCATGGAAGAGGCTCGCCGGCTCGATTGTTCGCTTACTCGTTGTGTCTGAGGTTGCCGAGTAATACGTCACCTCAAGTTGCTTCTTGGCAGAGAGCGCGTCGGCGATAGTGGACGCAACACTCGACGTCGTGGGGTGCTCCGCATCGCCGATGCCACTCGAGGTTGTCGCTGCGCGAATCTTGTCGGCTGCGGAGCGGACCGCGCGTGCGTCGACAAGCCCAGGCATCGTCTCTAACGAATCGAGCAGCACCAGCAGCGCGCTTGCCTCGACTGGGGTGAGGCGGAGCGGCTTGGTCAAACCTTGGTCGTCGATGATCCGCACGCCCTTCCAAGAGTGCTCAAGCTCGATCATCTCCCCCGGCCCGGTGCCAACTCCCGACATGTACAGCAAGTCGAGATCATCGCGCACCTGCTGTGGATCTGCGCCGAGGTCTCGCGCGATTTCCATCACCGTCAGATCCGCGTGGTTGGATGCGTAAGCAACGAGGTTGAGCAAACGCACCACGCGCTCTTGACGCTGCAGATCAGTGCTCATGAGGCTCCTTTCCCTTCGCAGAGCGCAGAAGCTTGACGACGTCCTCCCGTACCCCAGCTGGCTCCACCGCAATAACGTTGCCCGCGATGCTGGCAATCGCGCGAACGATCCAATCGCGGTCGACTGAGGTGAGCGTGATGGTGTCGTCGATACGCTTGCCCCGCATTGCGAGTTCTTCACCGGCTCCATTGGCAACGGTGACGGTGGCATCAACCAGGTCGCCTCGCAACGATGCCTCCACAATGCTTTGGAGCTCGCGTTCTTGCTCGTGGAACTGCTCCGATGTGTTGACACGTTTGACCTGGGAGATTTTCTTCACACGGAAAACGCGCTCGGCGCCGCGGTCGATGTCGTAGCCGACGAAGTAGGCGCGGTTGTTCAGCGACACCACGCCCCACGGGTCCACCACGCGACGCTCAGGATCCTTGCCTGGTGCGCGGACAAAGTCGAAGGACATGCGCTGTTTGTTGCGCACACACGCGACGATGGCGCGCAACGTCTCTGGGCGGAGTTGGAAAATATCGTTGGACACCGACACCAACGTCGGAGCGTCCAGGTTCCGCGTCGCACCGGACGCGGCGAGCTTCGTCCATCCCGAACGCGCGAAACTACCCAGCGAGCCTGGCTGGGAAAGATCAACTGCTAGCCCGACGACGGATGCTTCCTCGGCGGTGAGATCCACCGGCGGAAGTTCGTAGAGGTCTTTATCGACCCACACTTCCCCGTCTACAAAGTGGGCGGGAACCCAGAGTCGGCGCAGTTCTGCGACGTCACGGCGGATGAGATGACCTGCAGCGTCACGGCTGCGACCCCCGTAACCGTCGACGTGGCGCTGCACCCACGCGACGTCCCGCTTTTCGGGTGAGTTGAGCAGTGCAAAGGTGAGGCCGACCTGGCGGATGATCATGTCGGAATCGTCGGCCATGCGCTACTCCCCTTCCCCCGCGTGAGCGTTGACGTAGTCGATGAGGTCATCAGCCTCGTCGCTGGTGTTGGCGAATGGGTCGAGCAACTCAATCGTGCGCGGCTCCGGACGGTTGACCTTCAGGTGCACCCAATCGACGTTGTGTGGCGTATCTGCCTCACGTACTGCCGCGAGGAACCTCCCGCGGATGGCGGCACGTGTGGTCTCAGGCGGGTTCGCCACAGCCTGAGCGATCTGGTCGTCGGTAATCCAGCGCTTGGCAAGACCTTTGCGCTCCAGCAGGTAGAACAGTCCGCGCTTGCGGTTGATGTCGTGATACGTCAAGTCGATCTGGGCGAGCTTTGGGTGGTCCCAGCCACAACCGAGCTTGGCGCGGAACTGCTCAAGCAGTTTACGCTTGATCACCCAGTCGATCTCTGTGTCTACCTGGGAGAAATCCTGCGTCGCAATCGCATCGAGGGTGCGCTCCCACAAGTCCACGACCCGGGCCATCTCCTCGTTCGGCGTGCCTTCGTCTGGGCGTTGCGCCAACCAGCGCTTTGCAGCCTCAAGCGTTGTGCGCTGCACCTCCAGGGCGGTTACGGTGCCACCCGCAGCTAGGTCGAGCAGCGTCGACCCGGTCGGGTCCGCTGCAATATCGCGGATATGCGCAATCGGGTCTGTGAGCTCCATGTCGGGCAGGTCGAAGCCTGCCTCGAGCATCTCAATGACCAGCAGCATCGAGCCAACCTTCAGCGCAAAGGTCGGCTCGGACATGTTGGAATCACCTACGATGACGTGCATGCGACGGAAACGGTGCGAATCCCCGTGCGGTTCGTCGCGGGTGTTGATGATCGGTCGGGTGCGCGTCGTCGCAGAGGACACGCCTTCCCAGACCTGATCGGCGCGTTGAGAGATGACGAACGTGTCGCCGGCGATCTTGCCGGCGCCGCAGATAAGCTGGCGCGTGATCAGAAACGGCAGAAGTTGCTGGCCAAAGGACTTCAGCGCGAGTTCCCGGCTGACCAGGTAGTTCTCGTGCGCGCCATAGGAGTTGCCGCGCGAATCTACGTTGTTCTTAAACAGGTAGGTAGACCCATCAAGCCCGTCGGCTGCAAGCGCCTTGTCGGCCGTTTCTGCAAGATCCGCATAGATCCACTCGCCCGCCTTATCGTGCGCGAGGAGCTGGGACAGCGAGTCGCACTCCGCTGTCGCGTATTCCGGGTGTGATCCGACATCGAGGTAAAGACGTGCCGCGTTGTCCACATACACGTTGGAACTGCGGTGCTGCGCCACTACCGGGCGGAAGAGGTACCTGGCGATCTCTTCCGGAGTGAGCACTTGGCGGGCACCGTCGTAGGCAGCCACGCCGAATTCTGTTTCGACGCCCATGATGCGCCGCGGGTACCCAGCCACCATTGCGTTTACTGACCACCCTTTTGCACGAAGGACTTCACAAACTCCTCCGCGTTGGTGTCTAGCAGCGCGTCGATCTCGTCGAGCAGATCATCCGTACCGGTCGTGTTGATCTGGGCTTGACCGGCGCCTTGCGATGCGTCGAAGTTGTCACCGTTATCTTCACCGCCGCCACCTGCGGCGTGCATCTGTTGCGTAGCCATGGCTATCAGCCTACCTTTACCTATTCGTTTTCAAGCCCAGTCCGGCCAGCAAGTCGGACACCGTGTTGGATTGGGCGATGAGTTCTTCGGTGTCGGCCGCGGTGTGCTCCCCAAGCAGGTCCAAGGGCACCCGGTAGAGCTGCTCGTCGACAGAAAACAGCATGGACTGCCAACTCGAGGCAACCAGGTTCTCGCCGAACTTTTGGCCGGCGGTGCCGCGGAAGTACGCTCGCGTGTCACGTGGCGGTTCTGCGGCGGCGCGTTTGATCGTTTCCGCATTAACCATCGTGCGCATCGCACCCTTGCGGACCAGCGCGTGATACAGCGACTGCGACGGGTCAATGTCCGAGTACTGCAGGTCAATCGCTTGCAGTTTTGCCATCGTCGCGCCGCGCTGCTCGAAACGCTGGATCAGCGACCACTTTGCGGTCCAGTCCAGCCGGTCGGCCGTCGAGAGCGGATCGCGCTCCAAGTCATCGAGAATCTCGCCCCACATTTCGAGCACTTGCTTATCGACGACCCCAAGTCCCTCAAGGCCTGCACACCGCTCACGGTAGATCCGCAGGATGGAGATTGCGGTGCGCGTGGTGTCGTCGACAAGCGAAAGCTCGTGCGTCAGTGCCGGATCGTGGCTAACCGCATGGATCTCCGCGACGGGGTCCTTCAGACGCAGGCCTGAGAAGTCCACGTCCTGCTCAATGGCGTCGAGCACCAACTTCGTCATGCCGAGCTTGAGGAAGTTGGAGAACTGGCTCATGTTCGCATCGCCCACGATGACGTGGAGGCGACGGAAGTCCTCCTCCGGTGCGTGTGGCTCGTCACGCGTATTCACAATGCCGCGGTTGAGTGTCGTCTCGAGTGAGATTTCCTGCTCGAAGTAGTCTGCGCGCTGCGAGATCTGGAAACCAGGCTTCTCCGATGCCTGGCCGATACCGACGCGTCCCGCGCCGATGATCACCTGGCGAGTGACGAAGAATGGAATCAACCCCTGCGTGAGCCGCTCAAAGTTCGTGTGGCGCGAGTACAGGTAATTCTCGTGACTGCCGTAGGAGCGACCCTTGCCATCGACGTTGTTCTTGTAGAACTTCAGCGGCGGACACGGATCGTGATTAGCCAGGACGGAGACTTGCTCTTCCCACAGGTGGCGGATGTCAGCTGCGGCGTCATTAAGAATGTGATCGCCGGCTGCGTCGTAAATCATGGCGTCCATGGCGTTCGAGCACTCCGGGCTGGAGTACTCCGGGTGGCCGTGGTCAACGTAATAACGCGCGCCATTAGCAACAACAACGTTTGCCACCCCGATCGCATTCGCATCCACTACCGGCACACTGCGGTAGCGCTGCAGATCGAACCCACGGGCGTCCTTCAGCGGGGCTTCTTCCGCATAGTCCCATCGCGTACGCGCTTTTGTGCGCAACGCCGCGTACGCCACCACCGCGTGAGTGGAGGTAACTAGCGGGCTGATCAGCGGATTATCGGGGCAAGTGATGCCGTATTCGGTCTCGGTACCCATGTAGCGCAATTGGTTATTACTCATCACTTCAACAGACTACAGGCCGGGGGCAAATTGTGAGTATTCTCACTATTGTCGCAGAATAGTAACCCATGCTATATTTTTTACACCAGTAATTTTCTGATGGAGGTGCTTCACCTCCGAACTTTTTAGGAGTAACGAACATGCAAGCTTCAAGGCGCCACATCTTCGCCATACTGACAGCAACCGCAATTGGTATGTCATTCCTCTCGCCCATATCAGACGCATCGCCAAGCAGTGGCGTCTCCTTGGAACCTTCTCAGTGGTCCGATTCGCCCACCACATCGATGACTGACGATGTTTCAGAGATTGTTCCGTACGATTTCCGCGAAAGTGGAGCGCCGGGAACCTGCCGTTTGGTTGTCTGGGATGTCGGTTGGGACAAGTCCACAAATTGGCTGGGCATCCAAGGCGGTCGGGAAAACTGCGCGAACAATGCTGAATTTTTCTTAGAGCTGCGCAAGGATATTCCTCGGGCACCGGACCCACTCATTGGTTCTGTCAGGGGCGTAAACAATCAAATAGTTCGAGCTTTTGGGGCATGCAAGGGACCTGGAAGCTACTACGGCCGGGTGGCCAGCAGCACAGGAAACTCGTTGCGTGGAGATAACTCCGGGGCCTGCCGATAAATAGGAAGGAAGCTCCTTGATCCGCACCAATTCCTTAAGCAAGACTTTCAAGTCACGCACTGGCACTACGGAAGCAGTCAAAGACGTGTCTGTAACGTTCCCGCCGGGTCTCTCGGTCCTGATAGGCGGCAACGGCAGTGGAAAGTCTACGTTGATACGTCTCCTGTGCACCATAGAAAAGCCGACACGAGGTGGATTTTCGGTCGATGGAACGGAGATCGCAGGAAGAGCGTTAGTTAACTATCGGCGTCGTATTGGCTATGTACCCCAAGATGTACGTTTCGCCTCGACTATGACATGCCGTGATGCCCTTGCATACGCAGGCTGGGTTGCAGGGCTTGATAGACGCGCCTATTTGCGACGAATCCCGGAAGTATTGGAGATGATCGAGCTCCCAGAGATTGAGAATTCCCGAGTCAGCAACCTGTCTGGAGGACAAACTCGGCGCGTTGGAATTGCAGCTTCCCTGATCCATTCGCCCGATATTCTATTTTTGGATGAACCTACCGCAGGTCTTGACCCGCAGGCGAGGATTGAGGTGCGACATCTCCTAAATCGTCTCAAAGATAGCGCAACAATCATTCTCTCCACGCATCTGCAGGATGATCTCGAGCATGTGGCTGACAACGTGGTTGCGCTCCACAACGGTCGCATCGCGTACGAGGGAGAATGGAATCGGTTAAAAGCTGTTTCGGCAGACAATTTTTCCTCGGTGTCAACCGATCCCCTAGAACGCGCCCTCGCTTACGTGGCATCGAAACATTAATTCAGGACTTCAGCTTATGATCACTAGAAAATTTGGCTCACCAGTGCTCATGGTGCTCGGTGTCCTTCAGGTGGTATTCGGTGTTGGGGTTTCCTTTTGGGTGACCTCTAAACAAATGCAATTTGCGTATCCGCGAACTGCGGATATCGCTGAGGCATTTCGAGATGCAACTGCTTTATCCTGCTTTGGACTAGCAGTCATCGTCTCCTACAACGTGGCAGCGTTAGCTTCTCCTCGCGTGGGAACTGCCAACTCACTTGGCCGATACCCGCTAAAACTGCAGGTTCTATTCTTGACCCTCGCCCCAGCATTAATTACAGCCGCGTCAATATCACTTGGGGCTATTCCTGCTTTTACCGATGCTATCGCTAAAAGTGCAGATGGATCCGTCTGGATTCTGCTGGTAGTCGCTGTCAGCACTGTTTTTCTCTCCACGGTTGCTGCGCTGTCCGCTTTCGTTGCGCTTGCCTTTCGCAAGTTTCATCCCGCTGTCTCGCCATTGATTGCAGTTATTGTCACCTACTTTGTTGTCGCGTTCGGTGCTAACAGTGCCAAAACTTGGGCAGTCGCTCCAATTGTTTTGCAGGCGGTTGATCCGACTGATCTCACTGAGCCTCGAAACCTGGTAGTTGCCTTGGGTGTAAGCGTTTGCCTCGCACTGGTAGCTGGTGGACTTCTTTTGTTGGCTGCTGGTGCTTCGAAAAACATTAGTCTTAGCGGAGTAATTGCTATTACGGCGATTGTCGGTGTTGCAGGTCTGTTGCAGGCAGCTGCAGGTCCCGTCGCGATCGTCGATCGAGACTCTTGCGCATTCTCGTCGGGCGGGTCAGAGATATGTGTGGATTCGGCCGATGAGCCCGGGCTTGAGCAAATGACTCGTGATATCTCCGCCCTCGAAGAATATTTACCGGACGGCGTAAGACCGAGGAAACTCGCCAGCAATTCGGCTTACCGGATCAAGTCCGGGGACCACGGTTACCAAAACTTTACGACCGCCGGCGAGGATCGGCGCCTAGACATCAGTGGGCTTCTTCTCGATGAGCTAGGAATCGGGTCATGTACAGATCCGACGTCCGAAGGAGCCTTTGTGATCGACCGAGTTGGGGTCTATATCACTAAGCGCACTGGTGTTTATTCCAAGAGCGTTGAGAAAAATGGTGCTTTCTACAAAAGCATTTCCGAGAGCGGTGAGACGGATCCAGCACCGGAGGACGTGCTATCTTCCCTTGACCACAGCGTGGTTGACAAAAACATAGCGAAGAACTGGAGAGCAATTGTGTCTTGTCAAGCTACATGGGAAATGTTGACGGAGGAGTCCTAGGTCAACCATTGACCATCGTTTAGTTACTCAGAGGTAGCCCGATGCCGATCCGTAGTATTCTCTTGTCCACCCCGTGGCACATCATTTGCCTTTTGGGGGCATTTTGCGGAGTAATGATTCGTTTAGTTCGTGGGATAACGTTTGAGGTCGGAGGTAGTCCCACTGAGACCTTTGGCATTACAGCTGTTGAGCTAGTTTCGCTTCTTTTCGCTTTGACCACGGTTGTGCTTGTAACACCTTCGATGCCTCACATTGATCTGCGGAGACGACGGGCTCAGTGGTTATCAGTATTTAGACAAACCTTTGGTGCGATGGTCGTCGTGATTGTCGCCTATTTCGCCTCGATCCAGAGCAATGTTGCTTATCATCTTGAGCCGGGGACCGATCCCGCCGTCAGTCCAGAGAGCGAACTGATTATCAACAACAGTGTGTTGATATTTGCGGCAGGTGCAATACTGATCACGCAGTGGGGAAAATCACTGGGGACACTCGCCACCATTATCCTGTGGGCGCTTTGTAATACGCCTTTGGTTTTCTTTACCAACTTCACCCCATGGCCTTTTGCGGTACTTCTAGATGCTGGACCGTGGTTCTCTCCGGAGCACCTATGCACTACAGGGCTAGTACTGATTGCGAGTTTTCTGGTGCAGTTCCGCACTGCCGGTGCTAGTGCTTTCGCAATTCGAAGAGACACATAGATTCGACCGCCCAATTCGAGTGGTTATGAGGAAATAGTCTTCGCCCCCAAGTATCACGCATGACCTGGGGGCGATGTGTTTGACAGGTTCGAGTCGCAGAGAACTTAGGGTCGTACAACTATGGCCATTCTCAACCGGTTAGTCGATGCACGAATAAATGCGTCACCAGCCGCGCTCAGCCAGGCGGTGCGGTGCCGGGAGGTCGGAGACGTTGATGCCCACCATCGCCTCGCCCAGGCCACGGGACACCTCGGTGACTACCGCGATGTCGTTCCAGTTCTGCGTCGCCTTCACCACAGCCTTTGCGCGGGCCTCAGGGTTGCCGGACTTGAAGATGCCGGAGCCGACAAACACACCGTCCGCGCCGAGTTCCATCATGAAGGCCGCATCAGCCGGGGTGGACACGCCACCAGCGACAAGCAATGGCACTGGCAGCTTGCCGTTCTCGGCAACCCACGCTACAAGGTCGTACGGAGCCTGCAGCTCCTTGGCGGCCACGTAGAGCTCGTCGCGGTTGTTCTCCCAAATAGCCTGGAGGCCAGCGATCTCGCTGGTGATCTTGCGGATGTGCTTGGTGGCCTCGGACACGTCACCCGTGCCAGCTTCACCCTTGGAGCGGATCATGGATGCACCTTCGTTGATGCGGCGCAGTGCCTCGCCGAGGTTGGTCGCGCCACAGACGAACGGCACGGAAAAGCCACGCTTGTCAATGTGGTTGACGTAGTCCGCCGGGCTGAGCACCTCGGACTCGTCGATATAGTCCACGCCCAGGTGCTCGAGGATCTTCGCCTCCACCGTGTGGCCGATGCGGGCCTTGGCCATGACCGGGATATCGACGGTGTTGATGATGCCTTCGATCAGATCCGGATCCGACATGCGGGCCACGCCGCCCTGGGCGCGGATATCCGCGGGGACGCGCTCGAGGGCCATCACAGCGACCGCGCCGGCGTCTTCGGCGATCTTCGCCTGTTCTGGGGTGACGACGTCCATAATCACGCCGCCGAGGAACTTCTGGTTCAACTGTTCTACATCAGACATACCGCTTAGTCTGCACCTCCAACTGGTAGATTCCAAGAGCCAGTTATATTTAGATTCTTTGGACCAGTTGATGCTTCTCGACGTCTCACGCGACCACCCCACACCCATTCCCGCTCAAATCGCGGCGGGAATCCGCGACGCCGTCGCCACCGGTGCGCTTGCGCCTAACGACGCAATCCCGTCTACCCGCGCCCTAGCCGAGCAACTCGGGGTATCGCGCGGCAGCGTCGTCACTGCATATGACCAGCTCGAGGGCGAGGGGTACCTCCTCTCCCGGCAAGGCGCGCCGACCCGGGTCCACCCGGACCTCACGGTCGCTGCACGGTTGCCTGAACGCCTCACCAGCGCGCCGCCCCGTCTGATGCCGAAAGCCCAGATCTCCCTGAAGCCCTCTCCTGGCAATGCGGGTACCATCCGCCCCACTACTTGGCGCAAAGCGTGGCGCGAAGCTGCCGCGGAACCCACCAACTCCATGGATAAGTCCGGGGAGCCGGAGCTACGCCATGCGGTGGCTGAACACCTCCGCCTTGCACGCAGCATGCGCGTTTTACCGGATCAGATCGTGGTCACCGGCGGCTCACGCGAGGGGCTGATGTGCATCCTCTACGCGTTAGGTCCCGCACTTCGCGTCGGTGTGGAGGACCCCGGACATCCAGGACTAAGGCGAGTGATCCCGCTCGGCGGCCACGAGGTCGTGGAATGCGCAACCGATCACGAGGGCATTGTGGTCAGCGAACTCCCCGACACTCTGGACGCTCTGCTGGTAACCCCCTCCCACCTCTACCCGTTCGGTGGCGCCATGCCCGCCACCCGCCGTGTGGAGCTCCTGGAATGGGCGGCTCGCACCGAAACCGTGATAATCGAAGACGACTTCAACACCGAATTGCGCTACCGCATCTCCCCGCAGCCTGCGCTGTCCTCGCTGGCCACACGCGCGGACGTGCTCACCCTTGGCACGTTTTCCACGCTGCTTTCGCGGGAACTCGCGGCCGGCTACGTCGTCGCCTCGCCAGCAACTGCAGAAGTGCTGCGCGAGGTTCGCAGCGTCCTCGGCATGCCAGTTTCTTCGGTCACACAGCGTGCCATCGCGTACTTGCTTAACGACGGCGTCGCTCGCCGCTCATCTCGCGCTGTGCACCGTGGTCTGGCGAAGCGGCGCGAAGTACTCAACGAGCGGCTGGTTCCGTTGGTCAACGGTGCAGAACTTGCACCCGGCGACGGCGCAGACCTTGCAGTGCATTTTGACACGCGAAAGGAACGGGATGCGTTTGAACAACGCCTGCTTGAGGCAGGCGTCGAGTCTGGCCATGAATCTGCATTGTGGACAAATGGTGGCGACGGGCTGTTGCTGAGCTTTGCTCACTTGAGCGCGTCTGACTTCGACCATGCCGTTGAGATCGTCGTCCAAACTGTCGGACGCATATGATGAAAGTCATGACTTACTCAGAGTCTCGCAAGGGGGCCGACTTTGTCTCGAGCACGGAATACGAGTCAATGAACGAGACCTCTTTTCTACTTCAATCACCCGCGAATGCCCGCGTACTCAAAGAGCGAATCGACCGATTAGAAAAAGGGTTATCGGTGCAGAATGCACTCATCGAGGAAAATGAATAACTACTACCCGATAACTTCTGCGGCGACGACGCGCTTGCCGTGGCGGCCGGTAATGCGCGCCCACTCGTCCGGGTTCGCAGTGTTTGGCATGTCTTCGCTTTCGTCCTGCTCGTCGCGTACTGCTTCGCGCAGGTGATCAACGGTGACACCCGCGGTAGACACACCTGAGAGGTGATCCTTGATCGCAAGCTTCTTCGCGCGATCCACCACGTTGGCAATCAAAGCGCCAGAGACGAAGTCGGAGTAGTGCAGTACCTCGGCGGTGCCGTCGACAAGTTCGAGTCGCACGAAGGGGCGCGGGGCGAACAGAGCGGCAGCGGCTGCGTCGATAAGTTCTTTGCGAGGAGCCGCGAGTGGGATCTCGTCAGTGAGGTAGCGCGCGAGGATGTCCTTCGACTCCTCCTTGTTCGGCCGCGACACCCGGACCTTGATGTCGAGGCGACCCGGGCGCAGGATTGCCGGGTCGATGAGCTCTTCGCGGTTCGTCGCGCCGATGACGATGACGTTCGCAATGTCCTCCACGCCATCGATCTCAGTCAGCAACTGCGGCACCACGGTGGTCTCCATGTCGGAAGAAACACCGGAACCGCGGGTGCGGAAGATCGATTCCATCTCGTCGAAGAAGACGATGACCGGGTTGCCTTCTGAGGCGAGCTCGCGAGCGCGCTCGAAGATGAGGCGAATGCGACGCTCGGTCTCGCCGACGAACTTGTTCAGCAGCTCGGGGCCCTTGACGTTGATGAAGTGTGCCTGTCCCCCGTCGCCAATACGCTGCGACAACGAGTTCGCCACAGCCTTTGCGATCAGCGTCTTGCCGCAACCCGGAGGGCCGTACAGCAACAAGCCCTTCGGCGGGGTGAGGTCGTACGCGGCGTAAAGCTCGGGGTGGGAAAACGGCAGCTCGACGGAGTCCTGGATCGTCTCAATCTGGGAGGACAGCCCGCCGATATCTTCGTAGGTCACATCCGGGACCTCTTCGAGCGAGAGTTGGTTGACCTCGGTTTTCTGGATGCGCTCAAACGCGTAACCAGCGGATGAGTTCACCAGCACCGTATCGCCTGCACGCGTGGTTTTGAGGAGCGGTTCGGCGAGCATGACCAGCGACTCCGCGCCTTGCTGGTCGGCGACCACGGCGCGATCTGTGCCGATGCGTTCCACCATCGTGGCAATCTGGCCAGTTGGGGTAAACCCGCAGGCTTCCACTACAACGGTCCCCTCGCCGAGGCGCACAAGCGTGCCCGGTACAAGGGCTTGCGGCTCGACCAAAGGCGAGATTTTCAGACGCATCCGCCGACCGGACGTGTGCACTTCCGCCTCCCCATCGCGAGTACCCGGGGCGAGGTAGATGCCGTAGGTGGACGCGGGCTCGCCGAGCTCCTCGACCTTGACGTAAAGGTCATTGAGCTTGTCGCGGCTGGACTTCAGCAACTCCGCAAGCCGCTTGTTGCGCGCCCCCAAATCTTGATTCTCGCGCTTGAGGTTGCGCAATTCCGGCCCGAAAGCATCGTCTTCAATGTGTCCAACCATGGATCCGAGCCTACCTATCGTCGATAGGACGCAAGTGCTTATCGACGAGCCTTACGCTGCGGGCGCGGCGGCGTCACACCATCAGCGAGCCTGCGGGTCCAGACAAGAAACGCGGTGTGTGCGTTCATGCGGTGCTCCGGGCGGGTGGCCAGGCCGTCGACCTTCCACTCGCGCAGCAGGGTCTCCCAGGCGCGTGGCTCAGTGAAGCACTTCGCCTCGCGGATAGCCTCCATAATGTTCATCAGCTGTGGCACGGTGGCCACGTACGTCATGAACACACCACCTGGGATGAGCACGTTCTTCACGGTGTCGATGAAGTGCCACGGCTCGACCATGTCCAAGATGACGCGGTCTACCTGGCCGTCGAGGTCTTCCGGGGTGACCTCGCCGAAGTCGCCGAGGCGAGGCGTCCACCATTCTGGTTCGCCGCCGAAGTATTCAGCGACGTTGTCTTTGGCGAACGCCAGGTGGTCGTCGCGAATCTCGTAGGAGTACACGTGCCCCTCGGGTCCGACCGCGCGCAGCAGCGACATGGTCAACGCGCCGGAGCCGGCACCCGCCTCCAGCACGCGTGCGCCCATGAAGATGTCACCCTCAACGAGGATCTGGGCCGCATCCTTCGGGTAGATCACCGCGGCGCCGCGCGGCATGGACAGGACGTGATCCACCAGCAGGTGGCGGAAGCAGAGGTAGTCCGAGCCCAGCGTGGACTTGACCACCGTGCCCTCGTCGGCACCGATGATGTCATCGTGACTGACGATGCCCTTGTGGGAGTGGAACTGGCCACCCTCCTTGAGCTCGATGGTGAAGTGGCGGCGCTTCGCGTCAGTGAGCTGCACCTTGTCGCCTGGCTGGAACGGTCCCGAATACATGCCGGTAAGTATGCCCTACTGTGCGCCGGTGTAAAAAGCCGACAGTGCGCGCACGAAGTAATCCATGTCGTCCACTCCGCACAGCTCGCGCGCGGAATGCATGGACAAAAGCGGCACACCCACATCGACCGTCGGAAGGCCCAGACGCGTCGAGGAGATCGGGCCAATCGTCGACCCGCACGGCACAGCGTTATTGCCCACAAAGGTTTGGTGCGGCACGCCGGCAGCGCGGCACGCCAGGATCCACTCGGCTTCCGTCGCTGCATTGGATGCGTAGCGCTGGTTGGCGTTGATCTTCAGCACCGGACCCTTGTTGATCAGCGGATGGTGCGTCGGATCGTGCTTGCCCGGGTAGTTCGGGTGCACCGCGTGCGCCGCGTCGGCGGAAACCTGGATGGAGTTCGCGATAATTTCAGACGGATCACCGAACGCCGCCGCCATCTTGGTCAGGACGCGCTCCAGCATCGGGCCACCGGCTCCGGCGGTGGATGCAGAGCCCACCTCCTCGTGGTTAAACGCCGCAAGCACCAGGATGTCCTGGGCATCGTCCTTGGCGGCAAGCATTGCCTCGAGCGATGCCCACACACTGGTCAGGTTATCCAGGCGGCCAGCGGCCAGAAGATCACCGATAACCTCGCCCCGCTGTGCGTCCGCGGTGATAAGTTCGTGCGCCACGATGTCGTCTGCAGCAATGCCCGCCGACTCCGCCGCTAGCTCGAGCAGCGGACGGTCCACCCCCAGGATCGGCTGGGTGTGGACCTGGCGGTCGATCTCCGGCATGTCACCCCGGTAGAGGTGGATAGCCAGGTTGGGAACGCGCGCAACCGCACCCGTGTTCACGAGGTGTTCCTTACGGTCGGTGGTCACCACTCGACCGGCGAAGGTGAGGTCGCGATCGAACCAGCTCGCCAGGATCGGCCCGCCGTAGACCTCGACGGCAACCTGGTGGAACTCTTCGCGCACGACATCCGGATCGGGCTTGGCCATCAAGCCAGGCGAGTCCGTGTGCGAGCCGACCACACGGAACCGCGGGTTGGGGTTTTCCGGGACCCACCACGCAATCACGGCGCCATCGTTGATGATGAGGTGGCCACCGGGGCGGGTGGCGTCGTCGTCAAGCAATGCTCGACGAGTAAACCCTGCTGCCTCGAGGCTTTTGGCGACGTTTTCCGCTGCGTGATAGGCGGACGGACTCTGGCTGATGAAATCGATGAACGGCTGTGTCATACCCCCACTCTAAGATGTTGGGCACCATGACTCCCAGCAATACGCCACGACCACTCGCCCTGTCCCCCTCCCGCGCATCCGATTACAAGCGCTGCCCGCTGCAGTATCGGTTCCGCGCGATCGACCGCTTGCCGGAACCATCCACGGAAGCGCAGGTGAAAGGCACCCTGGTGCACGCCGTCCTGGAGGAGATGTTTTCTTGGCCCAGGGAGGAGCGCACCTACCCCGCCGCCGTGAAGCGGCTCAAGCCGACGTGGGAGCAGATGCGTATCGACGACCCCACCTGCGCCGAACCCGTCGAAGACGACTACCAGCTGCTCGTGGATGCACGCACGCTCCTACGTGGCTACTTCACCATGGAAAACCCGCTCGGGTTCGACGCGCACGCGCAAGAAATGCCGGTTGATTTCACGTTGCCTAACGGGGTTCCCGTGCGCGGGTTCATCGACCGGGTGGACATCGCGCAGACCGGCGAGGTGCGTGTTGTCGACTACAAGACCGGCAAGAAGCCACTGCCCCGCTACTCCCAGGATGCGCAGTTCCAGATGCGGTTTTATGCGCTGGTGTACTGGCGGCTCTTCGGCGTTGTGCCGACGCAGCTGAAACTGATGTACCTGAAGGTGATGGACTCAATGATCCTCACCCCTTCACGCGAGGAGCTGGAGTACTTCGAGCGCGACCTGGCGGAGTTGTGGTGGAAGATCGAAGCCGACGGCAAAGCCGGCTCGTTCCGTCCACAGCAGTCAAAGCTTTGCGGGTGGTGCGCCTTCCAATCACTGTGTCCAGTGTTTGGCGGCACACCACCCGAGTATCCCGGTTGGCCTGGCTCCCGCGCAGAGGAGGAGCCGGGGCCGGAAACGGACTAGAACAGTCCGCTGACCACACCGTTCTCGTCGACGTCAATGTTGTTGGCTGCCGGCTTCTTCGGCAGGCCCGGCATAGTCATCACGTCACCGGTCAGTGCGAGGACGAAACCTGCGCCAGTGCGCGGGATGAGATTGCGTACGTGCAGGGTGTGGCCCTCTGGCGCACCGAGCTCCGTCGGGTCGTCGGAGAAGGAGTACTGCGTCTTGGACACGCAGACCGGCAGGTTGTCAAAGCCGTTGTCCTTGAGCGTCTTCAGGTCCTTCAGAGCTGCAGCGGAGTACTGCACCTCGCCTGCGCGGTAGATCTCCTTGGCGATGGTTTCGATGGACTTCTCCACGCCCTCAGCCGGGTCGTACAGCGGGTGCGATTCGCCCTCGGTGAGGTTCGCCAGCAGGGTTTCAGCGAGCTCGGTGGCGCCGGCGCCGCCTTCGGCCCACACGTTGGCGTCGGCAAGCGCAATGCCCTTGGACTCTGCCCAGTTACGCACGAAATCGAGCTCGGCGTCGGTATCGGTGACAAAGCGGTTGAGCGCAACCACCGGGGTGACGCCGAACTTGCGCACGTTTTCCACGTGGCGCTCCAGGTTCACGATGCCCTCTGCCAGCGCATCGACGTTTTCAGCCTTAAGGTCTTCCTTCGCAATGCCAGCGTGGTGCTTGATCGAGCGGATCGTAGCGACGATCACCGCACCTGCGACATCCAGATCACCGTAGCGTGCCTTGATGTCGAAGAACTTCTCCGCACCGAGGTCAGAACCGAAGCCGGCCTCGGTGAGCACGATGTCGGCATAGTCGAGTGCCGTGCGGGTTGCGATGAGCGTGTTGCAGCCGTGTGCGATGTTGGCAAACGGACCGCCGTGGATAAACGCAGGGGTACCGCCGAGCGTCTGCACCAGGTTCGGGTTCACCGCGTCCTTAAGCAACGCGGCCATCGCGCCCTGTGCGCCGATCTCACCGGCGGTGACCGGCTTGCCGTCGTACGTCAGACCGATGGTGATCGCAGCGAGGCGACGCTTCAGGTCTTCCAGGTCCGTGGCCAGACCAAGGATCGCCATGATCTCGGACGCAGCCGTGATGGTGAAGCCGGTTTCTGCCGGAACACCCGAGGTCGGGCCACCGAGGCCAGTGATGACGTTGCGCAGCACGCGGTCGTTCACGTCCACGCAACGCTGCCAGGTCACGCGACGCGGGTCGATGTTGAGCTCGTTGCCCTGATGGATGTGGTTGTCGATCAGCGCAGCCAGGGTGTTGTTGGCGCTGGTGATGGCGTGGAAGTCGCCGGTGAAGTGCAGGTTGATCTGCTCCATCGGAACGACCTGGGAGTAGCCGCCACCTGCTGCACCACCCTTGACGCCCATGACCGGGCCGAGCGAAGGCTCGCGAAGCGCCACCATCGCCTTGTGGCCAAGCTTTGCCAATGCATCGGTCAGACCGATCAGCATGGTGGACTTGCCCTCGCCAGCCGGGGTTGGGGACACACCGGTTACCAGAACGAGCTTGCCCGGCTTGCCCTTCGGAGTCTTGTTGATGTCCACCTTGGCCATGTACTTGCCGTACGGGATGAGCGCATCCTCATCCACGCCGGCCCGGGCGGCAATGTCAGTGATGGGTTCGAGTTCGTGTGCTTGAGCGATTTCGACGTCAGTCAACGGTTGTGCAGTCATGCATCTCACACTACCGCTGCACCGATGAGGTATCCCAGGATTACGCTGACTAAAATGCAGACCACTCCGGGGATGAGGAATGGGTGGTCAAACACGTACTTGCCAATGCGTGTCGAGCCCGTGTCATCCATCTCTACTGCCGCGAGCAGCGTTGGGTATGTGGGCAGGACGAATAGTGCGGAGACCGCCGGGAATGCTGCAAGTGCGGTGAGTGGGCTGACCCCTATCGCCAATGCGGCGGGGATGAGCGCTTTCGCCGTAGCGGCTTGTGAATACAACAGTGACGCGGCGACAAAGAGCACGACCGCGAGCAGCCAGGGTTTTGACGTCAGCACGTTACCGGCGATGTTTTGGATGTCGTCGATGTAGTAGTTGATATACGTCGTACCCAGCCACGCCACGCCGAGCACGCAGACACATGCGGACATGCCGGATCGAAAAACTTGGGTGTTCAGAATCTCCGCGGCAGCAGTGCGGGTGCTCATAATGATGGCGACCGCGGCGCTGAGCATGATGGCCATGATTGCCTCGTTACGCGGCACTGTTGGCTCCGCAATCAGACCGATCTGATCCGAAATCAGCGTTGCGTAGACTATCACAATGACGATCGCTGCCAGAAAGATAGCGACCGAGCGCTTCGCTCCTGGTGCGGCAACGTAATCGTCATGAGCTTGATGCGTTGCGACGAGCCCAGCGGCCTTGCGTTTGAGGTACACGGGGTCGTCGTCAAGCTCACTGCCCATATGATTGGCAACCCACGCCGTCGGGAAAATTGCGAGGAACGTCGCAGGAAGCATCACCGCAAGAATCTGGAGATACCCCACCCCAAGCGGTTCCAGCGCTGACGCCATGAACACGACTGCTGCAGAGATTGGTGAAGCGACGATCGCCATCTGTGAAGCGATCACGGCCGCTGACAAGGGGCGTGAAGGCCGAACGTTTCCTTCCTTAGCTACCTCTGTGATGACCGGCATCGTGGAAAACGCCGTATGCCCCGTTCCCGCGAAGACTGTCATCAACCACGTCACCATCGGGGCGTACACAGTGATGCGCTTCGGGTTTCTGCGTAAGAGTCGCTCCGCAAGATCCACGAGGTATTGCATGCCACCGGCGAGCTGCATTGCAGAAATTGCTGCGATAACGCACATGATGATGCCGATGACATCAAACGGGATTGCATCTGCGGTGACCGGCATGCCTGTCGCACCGAGCAGCAACACCCCCAATCCTCCGGCGAAGCCGATCGCGATCGAGCCAATGCGTGCACCCAACACGATTGCCCCGAAAAGAATGAGGGTGTGCAGGGCAACCAACATGGTGTGCGCTCCTTCATTACGGGTTAGTAAGAACTTCCGCCATTATCCCGTATTGATCACACCAAAAGGAAACGGGGCAGGTGTGAGATTGGCTACCACCCTGCCCCGGTTCACCGCTGACACGGAAGGAAATGCGGTTTTAAAACCTAATTAGCGTCGTCCTCATCAACGTAGAGCTTGCCGCGGAATTCCGGGTGCATGAGGTTTTCCTTGCTCAGCAACCGCTTCAAATCCTCTTCCTCAATAAGGCCCTTCTCCAGCACTAGGTCATAGACACTCTTACCGGTGGAAGCAGCCTCACGGCCAATGATGTCACCGTTGTGGTGACCAATCACCGGGTTGAGATAGGTGACGATGCCGATCGAGTTAGTCACGTAAGCCTCGCACACGTCCTTGTTCGCAGTGATGCCCACAACGCACTTCTCGCGCAGCGTACGTGCCGCATTGGCCAGCAGACGGATCGACTCAAACAAGGACTGAGCAATGACCGGCTCCATGACGTTGAGCTGGAGCTGACCTGCCTCAGCAGCCATGGAGACCGTCACGTCGTTGCCGAAGACCTTGAAACACACCTGGTTAACAACCTCCGGGATAACCGGGTTGACCTTGGCCGGCATGATCGAGGAACCAGCCTGGCGCTCCGGAAGGTTGATCTCGTTCAGACCAGCGCGAGGACCGGACGACAGCAGGCGCAGGTCGTTACACATCTTGGAGAGCTTCATTGCCGCACGCTTGATAGCGCCGTGCATCATGACGTAGTCGCCGGTATCCGAAGTGGCTTCGATCAGATCCGGAGAGGCCTGGATGTCCAGGCCGGTGACCTCGCGAAGTGCCGTGACAACCTGATCTTTGTAGCCGTTCGGAGTGTTAATTCCCGTACCGATTGCGGTTGCGCCAAGGTTGACTTCCAGCAACGAGGTTGCAGCGTTGCTGATGGTGCGCTGCTCTTCATTGAGGTTTGCGCCAAACGCAGTGAATTCCTGACCCAGCGTCATCGGAACCGCGTCCTGCAACTGAGTACGACCCATTTTGATGATGTCGGAAAACTCGTCGCCTTTCGCGCGCAGTGCCTTCTGCAGCTCGTCGAGCTCCTCAAGCAAGCCCTGCACCGCGTAGTACACACCGAGACGCAGACCAGTCGGGTACGCATCGTTGGTGGACTGGGACATATTCACATCATCGTTCGGATTGATGATGTCGTAGGAGCCCTTCTCAGCACCAACGTATTCCAGTGCGAGGTTAGCCACCACCTCGTTCGTGTTCATGTTTGCCGAGGTACCCGCGCCACCCTGGAACAGGTCGATCGGGAACTGATCCATGCAGCGTCCCTCATCCAGAATCTGGTCGCAGGCCCACGCAATTGCTTCGGCTTTCTCGCGCGGCAACACATGCAGGCGACGGTTCGCAATAGCGGTAGCTTTCTTGACTTGGGCCATGCCACGGATGAACTCCGGCAAATCGTTCAGGGTGCTGGCCGACAACTTGAAGTTGTCTACTGCTCGCTGCGTATGCACTCCGTAGTACACATCAGCGGGGACTTCAGCCTTGCCAAGCAGGTCTTCTTCAATACGAGTGCTCATGGCACACCACTATACGTAGCAAAGCGAAGCCTCTCGACGATTGTGCGCGTGACACCTACGCCCCGCAGGCTGCAGCAAACCAGCGGTAAACGTCGTCGGCACTGGCCCCCACAAACAGGTGGGGATCAAACCGATACACACCGGCAGGTACATGATCCGCGAGCCCCAACACTGCACATCCCGCTGCAGCCGCAGCTGACATGCCACTGAACGAGTCCTCGACCACGAGACAGTCTTGCGGAGCGGCGCCGACGCGCTGGGCTGCTTCGAGGTACATGTCGGGGGCAGGTTTCGGGTGGATTACTTCGTCGCCAGTAATGGTGCCGGTGAAGAACGCACGCCCAATCGCATCAATACACGGATCTGCCAGGACGCGTTCAGTATTCGTCGTCACGAACATGGGCATGTGGTCTTCCTTCAGCGACTGCAGCACTTCAAGAATCCCTGGGTTGCATTCGATACCTGCAGAAAACAGCTCAGCCATCCGACCGAACATCCAATCCTTATATCGCTGTTCGTCGCCGTCAGTCAGTGTGTGCTCCGCCCACTGCGCCACAATGCGAAGCGTGTTCGGGAAACTCCCGCCAATGGTGCGCTCGCGAACCTCTGGGGTCAGCGGCCGACCAAGCAACTCCCCTAACTCGTAGGTCGCCTGTCCCCAGAGCGGCTCTGTGTCTATCAGCGTGCCGTCCATATCCCAGAAGACAGCCGCCGGACGCTGCCTACTCAAATTCCGGCAGCGCTTCTAGCGCCTCATCGGTCGCGCCCGCCGCGGTGCACACCCGAATCACGAGCGTCTCAATATCTGCTTTTTCTTCTGGCTCAAGCACCGCGTCCGCATGACGGACATTGAATGCCTCCAAGCGCTCGTAGAACGGTCCAACTAGCCCCACCAGTTGCTGGTCCTCTGGCTGGGAACCGAGTGCGTCGACCTCGTCGAGGTAATGCTCGAGCATTTTCCGCAACTCGGGCAACACGGACGGGTCGAATGGCTCGTCCCACAACTCCTTGTCTTCCTCAGAAAGGTAGGAGCCTGAGGCGAACATCGTCAGGTCATCGATAAACTCGTCGACCTCAGGCTGGAACTGGGCACGAATCGTGTGTGCTGCTGCGCTCATGACCACCATTGTGCTGGATGAGGCCTAGAGATGCACACCAAGCAGTCCATCAAGTGCTGTTGCAATCACACCGTCGTAGTCGCCCCGTGCTTCATCGACCACACGAAGAGCTGTGGGCGTGTCAAGGTCGTCTGCCAGCGCAGCGCGCAATTTATCGACGACACCGAGCGCCTCGTCTTCAGACACCTCGTTCGCCAGGGCCTCACGCCACCGGTCGAGTCGCTCCTCAGCGGTGTGAAGAATCGCGTCGGAGAAATCACGGTCTTCCCGGTAGTGCTGGGAAAACACCGCCAGCCGGATCGCGGAAGCCTCGTGGCCTTGCTCGGTGAGCTTGTGAACAAAGACGAGGTTACCTAGTGACTTCGACATCTTCACACCATCAAGTGCGATCATGCCCGCGTGCACATAGTGGCCGGCCATCCGGTCCACGTGCAGCGCGGCCTCTGCGTGCGCGGCCGAGAACTCGTGGTGCGGAAACGCCAGGTCCGAACCGCCACCTTGGATCGCGAAACTTGCCCCTAAGCGGTTCGTCGCAATCGCGGAGCACTCCACGTGCCATCCCGGACGACCTGGGCCGAACGGCGAGTCCCAGGCTGGCTCGCCCTCACGGTGACCACGCCAGATCAGCGCATCAAGCTTGTCGCGCTTGCCTTCACGCTCCGGGTCACCACCGCGCTCAGCGAAGTACTCCTCCATCGTTGCACGGTCAAGATTCGACTCGTAGCCAAACTGCTCGGTTGCATCGATCGAGGCATACACATCGCCCTTGTCGAGTATGTAGGCCACGCCTTCGTCGAGAAGCTTCTGCACCATCTCGATGACCTCATCGACAGACTCCATCGCGCCGATGTAATCGCGCGGCGGGATGACGGAGAGAATCTCCATGTCGCTGCGGAACAGATCGATCTGGCTCGAGCCGAGTTCGCGCCAATCCACACCGTCACGCTCGGCTCGCTCGAACAGAGGGTCATCAACATCGGTGATGTTCTGTACATAGTGCACCTTGTGACCGTTAGCGATCAGCTGACGCTGCACAAGGTCGAATGTGAGATAGGTGGCAGCGTGTCCCAGGTGGGTCGAGTCGTATGGAGTGATACCGCAGACATACAACCCCACTTCGCCCTTCGCATCCGGCGTGGTATCCACAGGTTTCACCTGCTGATCAGCGGTGTCGTAGAGCTTCAGCGGCACCGAAGTGCCGGCAACGTTAGGAACAATTGGGTTCGGCCAAGCTTGCATGCGCCCAACCCTACACAGGCTGCATGACACCAGTGCCAAGCAGAATCATCACAATGACACCGAGTGGGATGCGGTAGGCAGCGAACCAGGCAAACGAGTGGTTAGAAACGAACTTCAGCAACCACGCAATGGAGATGTAACCGACGATAAAGCCAATTCCGGAGCCGACAAGCAGCTGCATTCCGGAGGCAGCCTGTCCCGCTTGCGGGTCAAACGCATCGGGCAAGGAGAACAGACCAGACGCGAGTACCGCGGGGATAGCCAGAAGGAAGCTAAACCGGGTAGCAACCTCGCGGTCGAGGTTGAGGAACAAACCACCCGAGATCGTTCCGCCGGAGCGCGACACACCAGGAATCAGCGCTAGGCACTGCCACAGGCCCATGAGAACGGCGTCCTTCATGGTCAGCTCCTCAAACCCACGAGACTTCTTGCCGCGGCGTTCCGCAAGAATGAACACCAGAGAGAACAAAATGAGCACGGTCGCGGTGATCCACAAGTTGCGGAAGTTTTCGCGAATCAGGTCTTTCAGCAACACACCTGCCAACCCGACTGGGATCGTGCCGGCGATGACCATCCAGCCCATGCGGTAATCAAACCCTCGCTTGGCCTTGTCGAACAGTCCAGTGAACCAAGCGGTGAGAATCCGCCAAATGTCCTTGGCAAAGTACACAAGCACGGCAAGCTCGGTACCGAGCTGGATCACAGCGGTAAAACTTGCGCCAGCGTCCTCCCCCCAAAACAACTCTGAGACGATACGGAGGTGACCCGACGAGGACACCGGGAGAAACTCCGTCAAGCCCTGCACGATGGAGAGGACGATCACCTGTAGCCACGACATCATGGCTGCACACCCTACTCCGCACCGCGCTTGATCACTGAACGCAGCAGGCTGATTGCTAGGCTTACGTGCGTGATTGTTCGACGTACTGCTTCCCGTTTTACTGCCGCACTCTGCCTTAGCGCGGTGTTACCGCTCGCGCTGGCAGCATGCAGCGCCACCCCGAACGCAAAAATCGAGGAGGCGGGTGGCGACGCCGCAGCCAACATGGGCAGCGCCGAACCTGCCCAGTCCCCTGCGAGCGAGAACCCGGCTGGGCGTGTAGTGCAGTTTGAGGCTGTGCGCGACCTAGACACGACAAACGGTGTTGTCGGGGTGCGCACAGAAAATGCCCTGCTGATTGGGTCGATCGACGACATTGCCAACGGCAAGGCTGAAGAGCATCCACTCGACGCGTCGTGCGGGGATGTATCTGCCAGCGATGGGTCGTTCGCAGTGGCGTGTGATGGGGCTGTCAACGTCTTCGGCCAAGCCGCGCAAACTATTAGCACCGACCTTCCGGTGACTTCGGCGACTGTTGTTTCCAGCGGTGAAGTGCTCGCTGCAAGCGATACAGAGCGCAAAGTGTGGGTGTTTAAGGACGGGGAACTGTCGGACACGATCGATGTTGCCCGCGAGACCGACCAGCTGCAGGCGGTCGCCCTCGACGGCCAAGATGACGCGGTAGTTCGCATCAGCAGCTTCGACACCACCATCCAGGACATCGACTGGCAGGGCTCCCGCCAGGGCGGCACGCTGCGTGTTGGCCTCGGCGTGGGCAAGGTTGCCGCAGGCGAGCACGGGCTTGTGCTCGCTGCCGACTCCACCGGCAACCAGATCCACGTCTACACCACCGACGACATCATTCGTCTCCAGCAGAGCGCACCTGTGCCGGAAGGCCCGTGGGACGTCGCGTGGGATTCGTCGCAACGCCTTGCATGGGTAAGTTCCTTGGCTGAAAACACCGCAACCGGATACGACATCTCCCAGGGTGTGCCGATCGAAAAGAAGAGTTTCGCCACTGTCGCGAACGCTCAGAGCATCATTTCGCTTGACGACGGCACCGTCGTCCTCGCATCCGCCACCGGCGATGGCATCCAAATCGTCGCACCCGACGAGCAGATTAACTAGGAGACCAACATGAGTCTTTACGACCGCGCCCTGCAACTGATGTTCCGCATCCCGCCGGAGCGCATCCACGGCATCATCAGCGGTGGCCTGCGTGTACTGGATGCCGCGAGTCCCCTCAACCGCGCACTCGAGAAGGTTGTACGCGTCCACGACCCCGTGCTGCGCCAGACAGTGTTCGGCGTTGACTTCCCTGCCCCGCTGGGACTTGCGGCTGGGTTTGATAAAAACGCTGAAGCTATCGACGCCTGGGGCGCCGTTGGCTTCGGCTACGCAGAGATGGGCACGGTGACCCCGAAGCCGCAGCCGGGTAATCCCGCCCCACGCCTGTTCCGCCTTCCCGCGGACAAGGCAATTTTGAACCGTATGGGGTTCAACAACAAGGGTGCACTCGTTGTCGCAGATAACCTGCGCAGCAGGAAGTCCGACGACATCGTCGGGATTAACATCGGCAAGAACAAGACCGCCGAAGACGCTGTCGCCGACTACCGCGCAACCGCTACCGCCCTTGGCCCGCTGGCCGACTATCTCGTGGTCAACGTGTCCTCCCCGAACACGCCGGGTCTTCGCGACCTGCAGGCGGTGGAGGAGCTTCGCCCCATCCTTTCCGTGGTGAAAGAGTCGACCACCACCCCGGTGCTGGTCAAGATCGCGCCAGATCTTTCGGACGAGGACATCGACGCTGTTGCAGACCTCGCTGTCGAACTTGGACTCGACGGCATCGTGGCGACCAACACCACGATCTCCCGCGACGGGCTGCACACCAATGCAGACGAGGTTGCAGCCATGGGTGCGGGTGGCATCTCTGGTGCACCCGTTGCGGCACGCTCACTCGAGGTGCTCAAGCGCCTCTACGACCGCATCGGCGGCCAATTGGCGATCATCAGTGTTGGCGGTATCTCCACACCCCAACAGGCGTGGGAACGCATCACTTCAGGTGCCAATCTGTTGCAGGGCTACACGCCATTCATCTACGGCGGCCCGGGTTGGATCCGGGATATCCACCGGGGCATTGCTGCACAGATTAAGGCCCACGGTCTGAACTCTATTGAGCAGGCCGTGGGCAGTGGGCTTGAGTGGAAAGCGCTCTAGGCCTTCGGTTGCACGCTGCGCCGTAGAATCACGGCGCAGAAGCCCGCGGCGATAGCCCAAGCGACAAGCCACACCGGCGTCGTCGTGAATAATGCGGTGTTCGGCAAAATTACCCCAAGGCCGATCAAGACGATCGCGATGAAAAGGGCGATAACCTGCGTGCGCGAGCCTTGCTGCTCTTTGTTCGTGGTCGCAAACGCACCGACGAGAGCGACAGCCACAAGCACCGTGAGCACCTGAGGGGTGATCACAAACCCCTCATCACCACGGGTAAATCCGACGACTGCATAGAGGACGAGTGCGGCGGCAAGACCTAAAAAGGCACCGCCGACGCGAAGCTGCACAGGTACCATTCGCCGAATACTACTGGTTCTCGTACCAACCCCAGATGATTGCCCGGCCCAACGAGTGGAAGTTCAGGTTGAACCCGAGCTGCGTTGGGTTCGCGATCTGATCTGCCGGCAATTCCGTGTCCACCGCGTGGACTACGAACAGGTAGCGGTGCGGCCCGTGGCCTGCCGGCGGGTTTGCGCCGTAGAACCCTTTAACTCCGGAATCACCGGTGAGCACAACCGCGCCGACGCCCAGGTCCTCCTTGGCGCCTGCGCCAGCAGGCAGCTCGGTGATATCTGCCGGGATGTTGAACGCGGACCAGTGCCAAAAACCTGACGCGGTTGGTGCGTCCGGGTCGAAGCACGTCACTGCGTAAGTCTTCGTCCCCTCAGGCGCACCTTCCCACGCAAGCTGCGGGCTGGTGGCGTTATCGCCGGCAAGTGTGTCGTTGAGACGCTCGCCGTCAACAATGTCATCCGAGGTCACCGTGAACGAAGGCACGTCCGCCAGGGGCGCATACGGGTCGGGGCCGGGGAAACGGTCTGAAACATAGGAAGCAGTCATAGACCCATTCCTACCTGTAAATCAGTGACCCTCGCCACTCCACGCCTCAAAGAGTTGTGCATATCTCCCACCGGCAGCAAGCAGCTCGGCATGGGTGCCGTCTTCGATAATGCGTCCTGCTTCCATCACCAGGATGCGATCAGCGGTTGCAGCTTGATCGAGGCGATGCGCGACAACCAACGCCGTCGTGCCTTCAGTAATCCTTGCAGCAGCATCTTCGAGCGTGTTTGTGGCATCACTGCCCGCCTCTGCTGTCGCTTCGTCCAGGATGAGGATCTTCGGACCTGCCAACGCCACACGCGCGAGCGCGACCTGTTGCTTCACCTCGGGTGGGAGGTCATCTGCGCCTGCTCCCACAGCGGTGTCGAGCCCATTGGGGAAGAGTCGGGCAAACTGCGTGCTGTTCGGATCCAACCCGACACTGGCGAGCGCCTTGAGCAAAACAGTGTCGTCACTTCCCGGAGCAGCCATAGACAGGTCTTCGCGCAGCGTGCCCGCGAAGATATGCACGTCCTGGGTGAGCAGGGTGACGTTCTTCGCAGTCCAGACGTCGCTGACTTGGGAGGTATCTACCCCACCAACTCGGATGCTCCCCGAAGTCGGCTCCACTAAGCCTGCGATAAGCGCTGCCAGCGTGGATTTGCCCGCGCCAGACGTGCCGACGAGCGCCGTCATCGTGCCCGCTGCGAGCGTCACCGAGAGGTCCTCAAGAACGTTAGCTCCGCCGGGGTAGGCAAAGGACACGTGGTTGATCTCAACGTCTTCAGGCACATCGAGGTCATCAGGTACCACGGTGGCCGCTCGGCCGTCCGCCAGTTTGGCCAAACTCACCGCGCGCCCAACAGACGTGGCGGCGCTTTGGAGCTCTCCGATGAAAAACAGCGCATTAAACACGACGACCTCAGCACGGATCACCATGAACACAGCAGCGCTGGCCTCCCCAGGTGTCACAGCGCCTGTAGACACCAACCAGGCACCCACACCAAGAGTGAGCAGCACCCATGCTGCGAAGGCGAACTGTCCGATGCCCATGAGACGAATGAACCAGGGCACACGATCCATCGTCGCCTCCACCGCACCCCAGGAGGTGCGACGCATGCGCCCAAGCGCCCAACGTTCTAGTCCGAACGCGCGAAGCGTCGGCAGGCCACGCACCGTATCAAGCAGCACTGCGTTTCTACGAGCCTCCGCCACACTCACTGCGTTCGACGCAGCAGGGATTGCACGCACAACGGCTCGCGCGAACGGGTACGTGCAGATACCGACTATGACGAGGATGAGGGCAAAGCGGACGTCGATAAGCAAAAGCCCGAGAAAGGTAATCGGAAACACGAAGGCTGTGGTGAGGACCCTGGATCCGATCGCGGTGATCGTTTGCACCACATCATCGATGTCCTTCGTCATGCGCGTAATCACGTTGCCGGTGCCCAACTCCATCACCCGCGGCACAGGCGCGCGCAAGATAGCGTCGAGGCAACGACGGCGCAGATCGATGGACGCACGGGCGACCTTCTGGCCCACCACATAGTTGCCCAGACCACGGAGGGACAGCTCGATCAGCATGCACAACATTGCCAATGCGATGGCCCAAATAAAAGCACTGCTGCCAGAGCCGAGCCCGGGTATCGAGCCACCGATCAACGGGTCAACGCTGCGCCCAAACAGGTTCGACTGTGTCGTGTTCACAGCAACGATCACAGCCTGGATACTCAACAGCATTACCCACCACCGACGATCCAGTGCGTTCGGCAGTTCCGCAAGGTACGCGAAGGTCTCCTTCACCCCAGCGGGGGCAACGGCATCGACGCGCTCGTATTCACGCTTCATTTACTGCACCTCCAATGCGTTACCTGCAGAGCGCCACGCGGCATTTCCAGTGATCACTATGGTTGTTTTGTCCGCGCGTAGCGTCTTAACCGCCGCAACGACGTCAGCTTGGGTGACAGAGTCCAGCCCTGTTGTTGGATCGTCCAAAATGAGCACGTTCGGATCCGCTGCGAGTGCGCGTGCAAGTGCCACACGTTGCCGCTGCCCGCCCGACAAATTCAGCCCCGCCTCCCCCAGCGGCGCATCAGGCAATTCACCGTTCTCTCGGACACCTCCGAGGCGACGCAGAATGTCCTGACAATGCGCCGCAGCGAGCGCCTGCTTGACGACGACTGCCGGCAAATCACCGCGCGGATTCACGTTATCCGCGATCGTGCCCTCAAATACGTTGACGGTGTGCGGTGGGAACAGCACCCCCTCACGCTCCGCCCATGCCTCAACGACCGCAAACGATCGCTCATCCGGAGCGAGGATCCACAGCCCTGGACCGGGGATCGCGTTGGAGGTTGGCTGCGGCTCAGACACCTTTTCGGCTGCATGGTGCAACTCCACGATGCGCTTGCCACTGGCAACCGCCCTGCCCCACCCACTAGCTAGGTCACCGAAGGCAAATCCCGCCATATTCAGCGCAGGCGGCACTAGCAGCGCAACCGATGTCATCTGCCCAGGCGTGATCTCTCCGCGAAGCGTCAACCAGGCAGCAAGTGCCACGATCGCCAGATTGCACAGCCAAGCCACCACAAGACGAACAAAGCCCAGCCCGACTTCAACCTTCAGGTGCTTCAAGATCAATGTCCTGGCGTTGGCCGTCTCAACTGCAAAACGTTGTGCAACAGATGCACCCGCGCCAAGGCCCTTCACAGCACGAATGCCTTGAGAGACATCCGTGGCCAAGCCCGCGACATCCGCTTCCGCAGCGCGACGCTTCAACGAGATCCGTGTCACTGGTCCTGCGGTCCACGCCGCAAAAAGCCCAATGATCATCGCGCTAACCGGAATGGCAAGTGCCACCCACGGGGACACAGACCACATCGCCACCACTGCACCCGCGGCATAACCGATCGCCATAAGCGGAAACGACAGCAGTTCGCGGTACCGTCCGACCGTGCTTGCGTCTGCATCGATCGTGTTGAGCACCGTACCCGGGCTCATCGCGCCTGCACCATCGCGCAGCACTCCGGAGGATAAGTGTAACCGGGCGTTGTGGGTAACCCGGCCCACCGACGCTGCCGCAAGGCCGTCGCCGGTTGCCTCACCGATGAACGACAAAACAAAAATGCCCACCAGTACCGCAAACAGCCACCACGCGTTAAACGTTTCTTCGCCAAGGAGACCGTCCACGATCATGCCGACCACCACCGGCACGAACGCTGCGATACCGGAGCCAAAAAGGTAGCTCAGAATATGCAGCGCGAGCACACCCGGATACGCGGAAACCATGTCCCGAACGACCCGGTTACCTTCCTCCCATCGCGCCGGGTGGAGCCGGGCGGGGTCATGAGCAGGCGGAACTTGTGGGACGAACCAGCGGTACGTCAGCATTCTGCGCGGTGGAGCTATCACCCCGCAAAATTTAGCAGAATCTGCGCGTTATGCTGGCGATTTGGTACCTGCAAGAACCGACCCTATAGTAGTGCAGGTGCCCAGCCGAGAGGCTGAACAAACACCCTAGCCCGGGTGGCGGAATGGCAGACGCGCTAGCTTGAGGTGCTAGTGTCCTATTAACGGACGTGGGGGTTCAAGTCCCCCTCCGGGCACAGATAAGTCCCGCTCAGCAGTCAATAGAACTGCGGAGCGGGACATTTATATTTACAGACATGGTCGAGGAGTGCGTATGCCCAAGATATCGGGTTCCGCCCGCAACAAGCTCGTACTCGCAGTGCTTATCGTCGTGTTCATAGCGGGCTGGGTGTTTCTCGACGTCCCACCACTCTCCACACTTCGCACCTGGGCTGACACACTCGGCCCCTGGTTCCCAGTAGCGTTCTGGCTGCTCTATATCTTGATTACCCAATTCCCTATCCCGCGCACCGTGATGACCGTCTCTGCCGGCATTCTTTTCGGTTCGGTACAAGGGATCCTGATCGCGATTACCGCGACGACAGTCAGCGCAGTTATCTCACTGTTGATCGTGCGCACTCTGCTGCGGGATTGGGTAGAAGCGCGACTGACACATCCTGCTGTTGAGCAGATCAACCGGCGCCTCGAAGAACGCGGCTGGCTCGCGATTTTCAGCCTGCGCCTCATTGCAGCCGTTCCATTTTCCGTCCTCAACTACGCAGCAGCGCTCACGCGCGTTCCGGTGTTGCCGTTTGCCATCGCAACGTTTGCGGGTTCACTTCCAGGAACCGTGTTGGTCACTATCTTTGGCGACACCCTCACGGGTGAGGCAAACCCTGTGGTCATCGCAGTGATGGCTGTATTGGCAGTGATTGGCCTTAGCGGGTTGATTCTCGACGCACGACTTCCGGCGCGTAAGTAAAGGCTCACGGGTAGACCCGCGTAGTATTGGCAGCCATGATTGCCGTGCATGCGAAATACAGGGGCCGCGAAAAAGGGCGTGCTGCCGTCGTCGAGCGTTCCGCGGAGGCGCTTGGCACTCTCCCAGGCATCAGCCCGTTTGAAGTGCTCGGTGTTGAAGATATCCGCACCCTGGTGGATGACGCTGAGGCTTCGTTAAACCTGATCATGGCGCTGCTCTCCGACGGCAACTGGGCCATCGGCCTAGGGGTCGCTGCAAGCAACAGCGATGCATTGAAAGCTGCCTCAAAGGCGGTTGGGGTGAAAGCGGGCCAGGTGCGTGTGGTCGTCGACAAGCAAGGCGCAACTACTGAGGCTGCGGATATCGCTGCCGCATTCGCCCTGCTAGCCCACGTGCTGCACAAGCGGACATTCGAGGGACGAGAAGCGACCTCGCTCGTGCGCCGCGGGCTGAATCAGAATGAAGCAGCAGCCGAGCTCGGCATATCCAAGCAGGCAATCAGCCAGAGGCTCCAGGCAGCGGGATGGCCAGCCGAACAAGCCGGCTGGCAACTGGCCCTCAACCTGATTACTCGGGCTGCTGATCTGGCTGATTAAGCGGGTTCGACACCTGGTCATTGAACCCGAAATCGGTCGGCTTGTTCGCAGGGGCACTGATCTCTCGCAACCCCGAGTCGCTGGAAGCCGTGCCAGCGGTAGGTTGGGTCGGATCTGGATCGTCTACGTGTTTGTTCGCCACCGCGCGGGCCTCTGCAAGCGCCTTGGCTAGCTCCGGGTCGGTCGAGGTGTCGAACCAACGCTCCGGATTGCCCTCATCGGCCATCTCAAGATCGCGCTCGTCAACCTGCGCCGCCTCGTAGCGGAACACTCCGTCGTCGTCCTTGTTGGCAAACGCCTTGGCAAACTGCTGCAACGAATCGCCGAACTGGGACGGAATCATCCACATCGTGGCCGCCTCGTTGTTGGCAATCTTCGGCAACTGGTCCAGGTACTGGTATGCCAGGAGTTCCGGCGTCACTCCAGAGGACTTAATCGCGGCGTTCACCTTTTGGATCGCACGCGCCTCACCCTGCGCAGCGAGGTACTTCGCGGCACGCTCACCTTCGGCGCGCAGCATCATTGCTTGACGCTCAGCCTCAGCGGCGAGAATCGCTGCGTGCTTCTCACCCTCGGCAGAAAGAATGCGAGCCTGCTTTTCACCCTCAGCGGTTTTGATGTCGGACTCGCGCTTACCTTCAGCGGTGAGGATCATCGCGCGCTTTTCGCGGTCCGCCTTCATCTGCATCTCCATGGACTGCTGAATCGACGGTGGCGGATCAATCGCCTTGAGCTCCACGCGGCTAATGCGCAGGCCCCACTTTGCGGTCGCAGCATCTAGCTCACCGCGCAGGCGGCGGTTAATGGTTTCGCGAGAGGTCAGCGTCTCCTCAAGCGTCATGCCACCAACGACGTCACGCAGCGTTGCCGTCGAAATCTGCTCCACACCGACGAGGTAGTTGTCCACGCCGTAGATGGCCTTCGCAGGCTCGTTGATCTGGAACGTCACCACCGTGTCAATCGCCACGGTCAGGTTGTCCTGGGTAATTACTGCCTGGGGCGGGAACGACACCACGCGCTCACGCGTGTCTACGCGCGCACGGATGCGGTCGATATACGGCACCAGGAACGTCAACCCACCGGACGCAGTGCGCGTGTAGCGTCCCAGACGCTCAATAACCGCAGCTTCTCCCTGCGGAATCAGTTTGATCGACGCTGTAAGCAGCGCGATAAACAGAATAAGTATGACGGCGAAGGTAACTAACCCACCCATTTAGGACTCCTTCCAAACGACGGCTACGGGTCCGTCGATATCGTAAACGGTCACGTGGGAACCTGCAGGAATAGTTTTTGCCGGATCCAGGGCGCGTGCCGACCACAGGCTGCCGTCGAAACGCACTTGCCCACCCCCGGGGCCGATGTCCTCGACAACCTCTGCACGACTTCCGACGAGCGCGCGTGGCGTCTCATCGAGCACCAGCGGCTTATCCATCCGCTTGCGCAGACGTGGCCTTAGGAAGAACCAGAACAGCAACGAGGAAGCGATAAACACCGCGACTTCAGCTGCAAGTGGAACGTCGAATAAGGCGACCCCCGATGTTGTCAACGCACCCGCAGCGAGCATGAGCAGCGTCAATTCGCCCACGCCAAGCTCGAGTAGCGCGAAACCTGCCGCGACAATAAACCAAATCAATGCTCCCACGGCGCAAATCTTACATGTGTGTGAGATCTTCCTTCGTGAGCTCGGGATTAGTGACGAAGTCCACCAGTCTCTCAACTGCACCGATAAGTGTTGAATCCAAGTCGCGGAAAGTGCGCACGGACGATGAAACGCGGCGCCAGCCTTCCTTTGGATCAGACCAACCCAAGCGACGGCACACGCCCGTCTTCCAGTCTTCGCCGTACGGAACCTCCGGCCAGGCGGCGATGCCGACGCTCTTCGGTTTCACCGCAGCCCAGATATCGATGTAGGGGTGCCCCGTCACCAACACATGAGGTCCTACATTTTCGACGAGCCGAGCCTCCTTAGTCCCCCTAATGAGGTGATCGGCGAGCACACCGACGCGACGGTCCGGTCCAGGCTGGAACTCGTCGAGACGCATCTGCAGGTTGTCTAGCCCTTCCAGATACTCGACGACAACCCCCTCAACACGCAGGTCGTGCCCCCACACCTGCTCAACGATCGCAGCATCGTGGATGCCCTCCACCCAGATGCGTGACGGCATTGCAACCTTCGCCTGCACGTTAGCAACCTTGCGTGAGCCCGAGTTGGAGCGCTTTGGTTCGTCGTTACGCGGTGCAACATATCGGGTGAGGGTGACACGCTGCCCTTCGACCATGAATGCCCCCGGCAGCATTTTGAACAGCCGCTGGGTTCCATAGCGGTCCTCCAGGCGGACGAAGTCGCCGTCGTAGGTTCGCTCGAATCCAACCACTGCGCCGACAAAGTCGTTGCCGACGATCTCCACGATGATGCCTGGCTCTGCAGGCATCTCTGGATACGTTGGCCTCCTCTTGCGCGCGTGGCCTTGAAAAATATCTCCGCTATACCGGCTATCTCCCATAGTGGCTCCGTATTCTATCCCCCTAGCTAGACTCAACTGGATGCACACGCGCGCTCAGGTCTACTCGCCTCTCCAAAACACTGCAGTCTGGCTTGCCGCCTGGCTGTACAACGTCGAGTCCACGGACGACACCCTCGACGCGTTAACAGACCTTGGCGGCACCCACACCTATTGCGACGCCCCCATGGTGCAATTGCTTAGCGACGTCCGCGCCGCCGCCGACCTTGAGTCTCCGGATCCAGTTATCCGCTTGATTCTGTGGGGGCCAGGACAGGCACCGCGCCTCCGAGCTGGATCCCCCGCAATGGACGCCCTCTCCCAGGCTGGTGCGTTGGTTGTCCGGGGAGATGGGATCAGCCACATCCTTGTCCCCGACTACTCGGGGGCGGAAGTGCGCTGGCGTTGGTTTGAAGAAACTGAGCGGCTGCCGGAACCGGATTGGCTAACTCCGGGTGAGGCAGATCAACTGCTGTCGCGCGCAACCGATGAAGCCGCCGTTTTGATTGAGGCGGCTGGTGGCACCTCGAAGGAATTGCCAAATCCCCGGCTTACCGTCGGCACACTCGCTGATTTCTACGACACCCCCGGGCTGCCGGCCGGGGTGACTGCGCGAGCGGCAAAGCTTTTTGCCAGGGCTGACCGTGTTGCCGCGACGATCGAGACGGTAACGGAGCGACTCGACGACCACTCCTTCGACCCCCACCTGTTTGCACTGTGGCGGCACGTCCGCACCGCCCGCATGGCGGGGGTCGCAGACGCAGTGATCGATTACCGGCGCGAATATCTAGCGAATTAGTTTGCGCTACCCGGTCGGCCCGGGTGCTTCAACGGCTCGCAGCAATGCGGCTTGCACGGCGCGCCGTTGACGGTACACCCCTGAACAGTAACATTAGACAAGGTTTCAGGCTTGTCACCATCAGCGATAGCTTGCGCGATATCGACGACCATGCCAGCGAAATCGGGCTCGAGCCCCACCGTCGCAACGCGATCTAGCGTGATGTTGCGTGCCTCGCAGGCCTGTCGCAGCTCGGTGTCGAGGTCCCAGATCACCTCCATGTGGTCGGTGATGAAGCCGAGTGGCACACAGATCAAGTGCGTAAAGGTGCTGTCTTGATCATGGAGCTCCTCGGTGCGATCTACGATGTCCGGCTCCAACCACGGCGTTGCCGGATTGCCGGAGCGAGACTGCCAGACAACCTCGTACTCTTCGACGCCGGCCTCTGCAGCGACCAGCCGGGCCGCCTCATGCACCTGCCGTGAGTACAGGTTGGCATCCTCCGGGCCACCTGAGACATTATCCGCAGCATTCGGAACACTGTGAGCAGTGAACAGTACTTTTGCACCAGCCGGCGCTGCATCGACGGCGCTACGCAACACGTTCGCCATAAGCCGCACGAACGTCGGGTGGGCGTAGAACTGCCAAAGCTTCGTGTACTCAAGCTGCGGCGTCACTTCGCGGATCCTCTGGATGTCTTCGTCGTACTGTCGGCAGGCCGAGTACCCACCCCATGCCGAGGTCGCGAACACCAGCACGCGCTTATGCCCGTCAGCCTCCAGCTGCTTCGCAGTATCTTCCGCAAAGGGGTGCCAGTTCCGGTTGCCGAAGTACACCGGAAGTTCAATCCCCCGAGCCTCCAACTGCTTTTCGATGTTGCTAATCAGCACTCGGTTCTGTTCATTGATCGGGCTAACACCACCGAAGTGGAAGTAGTGTTCCCCTACCTTGGCGAGCCGCTCACGCGGAATCCCGCGGCCACGGGTGACATTCTCTAGAAAAGGAATAACCTCGTCCTTTCCTTCGGGTCCACCGAAGGAAAGGACGAGGAGTGCGTCGTAGTCGTTGAGAGCCATAGCCTTGAGCCTAGACTGTGGCCCCGAAAAATTAGAGCAGGCGGACCGCGTTCGGCGCCATGCCGGACCAACGGACCGGAGAAATCTGCACGTTCATGCCAGACTGCGGTGCCTCGATCATGGTGCCGTCGCCGAGGTAGATGGCAACGTGCTGGTTGCCGCCCGGACCCCAGAACAGCAAGTCGCCGCGCTGCGCTTCGCTCGCCGGCACATGCGTGCCGCGCTGGTACTGGTAGCCCGTGTAGTGGGGCAATGCAATGCCAGCGCCGGCGAATGCGTAAAGCACGAGGCCAGAGCAGTCGAAGCCAGCTTGGCCGCCACCTTCCAAGCCCGTGGTTGGACCGTTTGCATCGCCACCGCCCCAGACATACGGCGTGCCGATCATCGACTGAGCGCGTGCGATAACCGTCTCAACCTGAGAGGCGTCGGATACGGCCGCAGAGGCAGCACGAGCCTTCTCAGTAAGATCTGCCGCAGTCTGCACCTGCGGCAATACGTCAGCCACGGTGCCTGAGGTGTTATCGACATTGCCCAAGGCACCAGTGAGCCCTTCTGCGAACGCAGTCACAAGTTGGCCTGCGTCACCGCTATTCACTGCATCAGAGAAGGAGCCGTGGTTCGCAGCAACGCCGCCAACCAGGGCTACGCCGACGGCGATGGCACCAGCCTTCGCGATAGCGTCGTCGTCAAGCTGTGGCAAGCCTGCTGCCGAAGAAAGCGCAGCAACCTGGGACACGTCGTCGGACGTCGTATCTGAAGAAGAAGTCTGGGCGACAACACGCACGGCATCCACGATGGCCTCACGGCTCGGCTCGCCGGCTTCAGGGGAGGTACCAGAGATGCGCTCCCGAACACGGTCCACGACCTCTTCTGGGACCTCATAGGTGGCATCGCCGCGCGAAATGGTCAGGGTTGAAGCGTACGGGCTGGCCACAGGGCCCTCCGTTGTCTCATCGGATGCTTCCTGCTGCTCAGGCGCGCGCTGCTCCTGGAGATCAGATTGCGCTGCTTCAAGCTCGCGTTGCGCGGCGTCGCGCTCAGCCGTGCTTGCCTCGAGCGCTGCGCGGTTGTCGTCGAGAAGCTGACGCGCTTGCGCCTCCGCAGCCTCGGCTTCTTGAGCAGCCGAGTCGGCAAGCTCACGCGTCTGACGCAGCGTCGACTCTTCGTTCGCCGCCTCTGCACGGGCCTGCTCCGCTTCCTGCAGCTTCGCACGCTTTTCTTCAGAACGCTGGCGCAGGAACAGCGAGCGATCCAGCACGTCGCGCTGCGTGTCCTTACCGCTAATCGACGTGAGCACATCGCTTGTCGACGCCCCGCGATACTGGGAACGGCTTAACTCATCAAGCTCGGTGCGCAGCCTTTCGACGCGAGCCTGAGCCTCGTCCAGTCGACGCTTAGCTTCCTCTTCGCCGAGGCGGGCCTGCTGGGCCTTTGCATGAGCGTCGTGCAAATCGACGAGCGACTGGTTAACCGCCTCTTGCAGTTCGCCGAGGTTCAAGTTTCGGGCGTCCACGTCCGCTTGAGCGCGGGTGACTGCGGAAACGAGTTCGCTGACGGTAGACGTCGAGCTCTGACCAGAGGCAGCCGGGCTGACGAGGCCCACCGCCAACGACACGGTAACGACACACGCGGCAGTACCGAACACATTACGTGCACGTCCAAACCGGGTGCCCCTTAGTGGATTTGCCACGAAGGTGCTCCTTCACGCCACACGCGCATACCGTGGCAGGCCCGCAGGTGATCAAGAAACCTGCAGGCGCGCCAAGGCACACATAAACCCTGACTAGGGGTAAGAACGTGCGGCCTCGATGTTGACTACTAACGCGGCAGCGCGAAGAAGTAGCCACCACAAGAATCCGTGGCGCTTCAACAATGTTTCAGGATCTCGGCGTGCTTCCCCACAAGCCCGATCCATCAGTCGAACGCTTGACTAGAGCGCTCAATGAAGCTTCACGCGAAACGTGTGACAACTATCGACCCGCGAGCCGATAGGAGCACCATACGTCAAGCCAACCGACTTGTATCCCTTTCGTTACATAAAGTTGATCAAGTCAAGTCTTGTCACATGATTCACACGCGCCTCACCTGCATGTATTGACACGCTTATTTGATGTGTGAGTTTGCTCACATCCAAGGTTACCGAACCGTTACTTATACGTTTTGACGTGGGAAAATGGCGAAAAAAGAGCCGCGGAGCAGGTACCCTTTAGCAACCCGAGATACTCCTAACATGAACTCCGTCAAGTCCTGCAACTTGTCTAGCGTGACGGCTTTGGGCGCCGCGCAGCGATCGCGAGGAGGGCAAACGCGACTAGCACCACCCCAACAACTACCGGCCACATTGGAGAGAAGGAACTCGCCTCCCCTGTAAACGCTTTCAGCCCTTCGACATAATCCGCATGCGACATCATCGCGAGCTCCCCTGTCTCTATTTGCGCACGACTCAACTCTTCGCTTACCCCCACTGCGGTGTGGGGTGTGCGGATCAGCACCGTTGAATATTCCGTAGCGTTTGCAATGTCCTGGGCAAGATCTCGGAGCTGGGCAACCTTTTCTGGAGTGCGCTCTAAAACGACTACTGCGGCAGGGTCAATCGAATCCGAATGCGGCGAGCTCAGCACGCCTTCAATGCCATTTCGCAGGTCATCGTTTACCGGATTCTCCGTACCAAAAGCCACGGCAGAGGTTTCAAGCTGGCCGATTAGCTCGTCCAATGTCGTCTCCGGCTCCACGATTACTCCTTCATGCCAAACTGCTGGGCCGATTCTAATCTGAGTGATTTTGCTGTAGTCGATAAGCAAAATATGAAAACATAACGAACGTACTGTTATCATCAGTACGGATCTATGGCGGGTCGCTTAGTATGGGACTTGACCATAGGGTCATCATCCCTGTTTTTGATTACGACGAGGAATGGAGCTCACCGTGGCAGAAAGCAAGAATTCCTTCGGTGCCAAGAAGACGCTCGAGGTTGGCGGTAAGTCTTACGACTACTTCGCTCTCGATGCTGTTGAAGGCATGGAGAAACTCCCCTACTCCCTTAAGGTGTTGGGCGAGAACCTCCTGCGCACCGAGGACGGCAAGAACGTCACCGAAGACCACATCAAGGCCATTGCAAACTGGGACCCGTCGGCAGAGCCGAGCGTTGAGATCCAGTTCACCCCAGCACGTGTGCTGATGCAGGACTTCACGGGCGTGCCGTGTGTCGTCGACCTTGCCACCATGCGTGAGGCCGTATCGTCGCTCGGCGGCAACCCGGATCAGGTCAACCCCCTGAACCCGGCAGAGATGGTTATTGACCACTCTGTGATCATCGAGGCCTTTGGTTCCACCGACGCCATCGAGAAGAACGTAGAGATTGAGTACCAGCGCAACGAGGAGCGCTACCAGTTCCTGCGCTGGGGTGCAGAGAACTTCTCTAACTTCCGCGTTGTCCCACCGGGAACCGGCATCGTCCACCAGGTCAACATCGAGTACCTCTCCCGCGTTGTCTTTGACAACGACGGCGTTGCATACCCGGACACCTGCATTGGTACCGACTCCCACACCACCATGGAAAACGGCCTGGGCATCCTTGGCTGGGGCGTCGGCGGTATCGAGGCTGAGGCAGCGATGCTTGGCCAGCCGGTCTCCATGCTCATCCCGCGCGTTGTCGGCTTCAAGCTCACCGGCGAGATTCCGACCGGCGTGACCGCAACCGACGTGGTGCTGACCATCACCGAGATGCTGCGTGAGCACGGCGTGGTCCAGAAGTTCGTCGAGTTCTACGGCAACGGTGTCAAGCAGATCCCGCTGGCAAACCGCGCCACCATCGGCAACATGTCCCCAGAGTTCGGCTCCACCTGCGCGATCTTCCCGATCGACGAGGAGACCATCAACTACCTGCACCTGACCGGTCGTAACCAGGAGGACATCGACCGCGTCGAGGCATACGCCAAGGCACAGGGCATGTGGCTTGAGCAGGACGCTGCGGAAGCTGAGTACTCCGAGTACCTCGAGCTCGACCTCTCCACCGTCAAGCCGTCTATCGCTGGCCCGAAGCGCCCGCAGGACCGGATCCTGCTCGCGGAGTCCAAGGAGACCTTCCGCAAGCAGCTGCCGGACTACAACACCGCTGGCGAGGGCACGTCCGAGCCGGTTCGTGCAGCAAAGGTCGACAGCGTCTCCTACAACGAGTCTTGGCCGGCAAACGGCGAGTCCGCTGCTGTGGGTGCTGAGGGCCGCGCTTCCAAGCCGGTCATCGTCGAGTCCCCGCAGGGTGGCGAGTACACCCTCGACCACGGCTTCGTCGCAATTGCTGCAGTCACCTCCTGCACCAACACCTCCAACCCGTCCGTCATGGTTGGCGCTGCCCTGCTCGCACGCAAGGCTGCTGAGAAGGGCCTGAAGGCTAAGCCGTGGGTCAAGACCATCATGGCTCCGGGCTCCCAGGTTGTCGACGGCTACTACGAGCGCGCAGACCTCTGGAAGGACCTCGAGGCTGTTGGCTTCTACCTGTCCGGCTTCGGCTGCGCATCCTGCATCGGCAACTCTGGCCCGCTGCCGGCTGAGGTCTCCGAGGCTGTCAACGAGTTTGACCTCACCGCAACCGCAGTGCTTTCCGGCAACCGCAACTTCGAGGGTCGTATCTCCCCGGACGTGAAGATGAACTACCTCGCGTCCCCGCTCTTGGTCATTGCATACGCAATCGCCGGCACCATGGACTTCGACTTCGAAACCCAGCCGCTCGGCCAGGACGCAGACGGCAACGACGTCTTTCTCAAGGACGTCTGGCCGTCCACCGAGGAGATCGAAGAGACCATCGCTGGCACCATCTCCCGTGAGATGTACGAGGCTGACTACGCCGACGTCTTCAAGGGCGACGCACAGTGGCAGGGTCTCGACATCCCGACCGGCAAGACCTTCGAGTGGAACGAAGACTCCACCTACATCCGCAAGGCACCGTACTTTGACGGCATGCCGGAGGAGCCGGAGGATGTCAAGGACATCGAGGGTGCTCGCGTTCTGGCGAAGCTGGGCGACTCGGTCACCACGGACCACATCTCCCCTGCTTCCTCCATTAAGCCGGGCACCCCGGCTGCGAACTACCTCGATTCCCACGGTGTTGAGCGCCAGGACTACAACTCCTTCGGCTCCCGTCGTGGCAACCACGAGGTCATGGTTCGCGGTACCTTCGCAAACATCCGTCTGCGCAACCAGCTGGTTGATGAGCAGGGTGGATTCACCCGCGACTTCACCCAGGAGGGTGCACCGCAGGCATACATCTACGATGCTGCGATGAACTACGCCGAGAAGAACATTCCGCTCGTCGTCCTTGCTGGTAAGGAATACGGCACCGGTTCTTCCCGTGACTGGGCTGCTAAGGGCACCAACCTGCTTGGTGTGAAGGCAGTTATCGCCGAGTCCTTTGAGCGCATCCACCGTTCCAACCTGATCGGTATGGGTGTTCTGCCGCTGCAGTTCCCGGAGGGCCAGTCCCACGAGTCCCTCGGCCTCGACGGCACCGAGACCTTCACCCTGTCCGGTATCACCGACTTCAACAAGGGTGACATCCCGGCAACGGTTCACGTCAAGGCTGAGAAGGACGGCGCTGACGCTGTCGAGTTCGACGCTGTTGTCCGCGTGGACACCCCAGGTGAGGCTGAGTACTACCGCCACGGCGGCATTCTGCAGTACGTGCTTCGCCAGATGGTCAAGAGCTAGTCAGCTCTCCTGACGCCATCGCCGCGAAGGGGCCACCGCACTACGCGGGGCCCCTTCCGCATTTTTACCCCCTAATCCTTTGTTTCCGCACTCCGCTAGTCTTCGACCACTTTTGACCTAGAACTACGCCAAGGAGCACTGACATGCCTATCGTGAGCGAGGCCGAGCTCGCACGCCGCCGTAGCGAGATTATCGATACCGCACGCAAATGCTTCGCCCATTACGGCTACGAGGGCGCCACTGTTGCACGGCTCGAGGAAGCCACCGGTAAAACCCGAGGCGCGATCTTCCATCACTTCGGAGACAAGGAATCACTGTTCCTTGCTATTGCGAAAGCGGACGCGGAGCGCCAGGCACAAGTGGTCAGTGAGCAGGGTTTGGTTGAGGTCATGCGTGGGATGCTCCACGACACTGAAGCAAACGATTGGTTCACCACCCGTGCGGAAATCCTGCGGAGACTGCGAACTGACCCGAAGTTCGAAGCACGCTGGCGGGAACATCAAGAGGTGCTCGACCAGGCGGTGCGCACGCGCTTGGAATCGAACAAGCATATGCGCGACGACGTCCCCGTGGAGGTAGTGCAGACCTACCTGGAGACTGTTCTCGAAGGGTTTATCACCAAACTCGCTGCCGGTGAGCCTGTGGAACGCCTCGAATCGATGCTTGACATCGTGGAGCAAGCCGTTCGGCACCCAATGAATCAGGACTAGACCGAGCGGTATAGAGTAGCCGGCATGGCTAAGCTCCTTTTCCTTTCACTTCGCAACGGCGAGATCGGCCCAGATGTCGCGCACGCCGAGTATCACGACACGCTGCGCGCAACTGGCCTGAGCGAATTGGATATGGAGCTTCGCATCATCAATTCGCCTGACGCTGAATTAGGCCCGCTCGACACGGTCAGCGGGATTATCGTCGGCGGATGCTCGCTGAACGTCACCAATGAAGAACGTGGTGCCTGGCACCTGCATATCGACGACGTGCTATCCACCGTGGTTGCATCTGGCAAGCCTGTCTTTTTCGTCTGCTTCGGCATCTCCTGGCTCGTCGACCACCTCGGCGGCACCGTTGGGTGCACCTCGCCTGAGCCTTCTGGACCTACCATCGTTGACGTGACAGCCGAAGGGGAGCTTGACCCCGTAGTCAGTGGCTCCGGCACGTTTACCGCGCTGACGGGACATACAGAGAACCCCGTAGAGTTGCCCAATTCGTTGACCGTGCTCGCTACAGGTCCCTCCTGCCCAGTGCAGATGGTGCGTTACGACGACCACGTGTGGGCCACACAGTTTCACGCCGAAATGGACGCCGACGCCATGCGTACACGCATGGATTTCTTCCACGACTACGGCTACTTCCCTGCCGAGGAGTACGCCCGCATCGTCGCAGATCTGCCCAACCATGACGTCAGCCGGGCGAACATGCTTCTACGCAACTTCGCCCGGCTGTGCCGCGAGGACTACTTCTCCCTCGACAATTAGAGGCCTGCTACTGCCCCGCTGCCACCCTCAAAGTCCAGCGGGTTACGTGCAAACGGCTCGCCACGGCCAACCGATTCGACGATCACATCTGCTACGAGCTCTCGAGGGGTTTCGGATTCGGTGCCACGTGGTTCGTCGAGAAGCGCGATGCCCTCTGCTGGATCATCGGTCAGCAGCGTTGGGCCAAGGATCTGGTGTGGCAGGCTCGAATCAAGCAGTCGCCGATCAACGGCCTTCTTTGACTCAACGTAGGCGTACCACGAACCGCCATCATCCTCAGTGGAGGCCTCGGTGGCACCTGCATAGGACACCATGACGAGAAATGGGGCGAACTCGTCTAGCTCTTCGAGCGCGTCGATCATCGTCATCGCAGCGTCGCGATCCACCGCCCAGGTCCGCTCCGCAGATCCCCCGCCTGCGCCCGCGGACCAGACAACCACATCGAATGGTGTAAGGAGGCGTGCCCATCCCTCCTGGTCGAGAGTGGTGAGATCGCGAACGATGACGGTGGCGCCATCGTCGACAAGCTGCTTGGCGTGGTCAGGATTCCGGACAAGAGCACTAACGTTGTGGCCATTGCCCACTAGTTTGGGCACAGTGAAGCGCGAGACGTTTCCACCCGCACCGAGAACAAGTACATGCTGAGTTTTCATAAATGCGACCTTAACGCACATTTCCCGCCTATACTTTTCGCATGCATGCAATTATTACAACCACAGGTAAGGATCGCCCGGGCGTGATTGCAGCGGTATCGAAAACCGCAGCCGACCAGGGCCTTAACATCGTAGATGTATCGCAAACCATCATGGATGACTTCTTCACCATGATCATGCGCGCCGAGCTCCCCGAAGGAAACGTTGACATGGGTGTCCTCCAGGACGCCTTCGACGCGTGCGGTAAGCCGCTCGGCATGGTAGTCCGGATCCAATCTGAAGCACTCTTCAGCGCTATCAACGACATCTAAGGGAAGTTCCGTGAAACTCGAGTTTTCTGACGCACGATTCCTCGACGTCATCCGGATGATCGAGGACTACCGCCTGGACATCCGCACCGTAACCATGGGCATCTCACTCATCGGTTGCACCCGCGCCACGATGGAGGCCACCGCACAGGCGGTTTACGACCGCGTCACCGAACGCGCCCGCGACCTCGTTCCCGTCTGTGAAGGCATCGAGCGCGAGCTCGGCATCCCGATTGTGAATAAACGCATCTCGGTCTCCCCCGTCGCACTTGTTGCAGCAGGTGTAGAGGGTAGCCCGGTCGAGATTGCGCGAGCTCTCGATCGCGCTGCAGCCGAACTCGGTGTGAACTTCGTCGGCGGCTACTCCGCACTCGTCGAGAAGGGCGGCACCCGCGCCGACAAGAACCTGATCTACTCCATCCCGGAAGCTCTGGCGGAAACCAACAACGTCTGCAGCTCCGTCAACATCGCATCCTCGCGCGCTGGCATCAACATGAATGCCGTGGCCAAGATGGGCGAGATTGTGAAGGAAGCGGCGGAACTGACCAAGGACCGCTCCTCCATCGCCTGTGCGAAGCTCGTCGTCTTCGCCAACGCGGTCGGCGACAACCCGTTCATGGCCGGCGCATTCCACGGCATCGAAGAGCCAGACACCGTCATCTCTGTCGGCGTGTCGGGCCCAGGTGTCGTTGACAATGCGATCGCTCCGCTCAAGGGCGCGACGCTCAACGAAGTCGCCGAGGAGATCAAGAAGGCCGCGTTCAAGATCACCCGTGCGGGCCAGCTCGTCGGCACTCTTGCTGCTGAGCGCCTCGGCGTCCCGTTTGGCATCGTCGACCTCTCGCTTGCACCGACCGCCGAAATGGGCGACTCCGTCGCACACGTCCTCGAACGCATGGGGCTCGACCAGGTCGGCACCCACGGCACAACCGCAGCGCTAGCCTTGCTTAACGACGCCGTGAAGAAGGGCGGCATGATGGCATGCTCCCGCGTCGGTGGCCTGTCAGGCTCGTTCATCCCGGTCTCCGAGGACAAAGGCATGATCGACGCCGTAAACTCCGGTGCGATCTCCATGGACAAACTCGAGGCAATGACCTCCATCTGCTCCGTCGGCTTCGACATGATCGCAATCCCAGGCGACACTTCTGCCGAACTCATCGCCGGCATGATTGCCGACGAAGCGGCAATCGGTGTCATGAACCATAAGACCACCGCAGCACGCCTGATCCCCGTGCCGGGCACCAAGCCTGGCGACGAAGTCAACTTCGGCGGCCTCCTCGGCTACGCACCGGTCATTCCGGTAAACAAGGTGGGCAACGACGAATTCATCCACCGTGGCGGATTCATCCCCGCACCGGTGCACGGGTTTAGGAACTAATTAGTTCCTCCGACTTCTTGACCCTGACACAGTGTCAGGGTTGAGAATGGTCGTGTGAAGATTTCAGAAGTCGCTGCAGTCGCAGGCTGCTCCGTGCGGGCCGTGCGTCACCTGCATACGAGTGGCGCAGTTCCCGAACCTGCTCGGACCAGTGGTAACTACCGCAACTATTCCGTATCCGATCTCGCGGCGGTCCTTCGCGCCAGAGCACTTATCGACGCCGGCGTTCCGGTATCTGAAGTCCAGAGCCCGAAGGCCGTTGAGGAATCGCTCGCCCTTCTCGACGAGCGCATTGCACAGCTCCAGCGCCAGAAACAGCGCCTTCTCGCTCTGTCTTCGTCACCACATGGGACCCCGGACGACATCCGTTTTTCGCTCGGCTCCTTAATCGATGATTCGTCACTTTTGCGGATCGAACTGGATTCATGGGACCTCATGGCCCTTACCGGCGTTGCTACGCCGGGCACTTGGGAGCAGCTCCGGAAGAATCTTCAAGATCCCAGCTGTCTCGCCGCAGCTCGAAAGGCTGCGGACCTCTGGCTAAAACTCGGTGAATTGCGGCCTGGAGACCCTTCCGTCGAAGTAATCGTCGATAGGCTTCGCCCGCTGGCGCAAGCCGGACTGATGCGAGACATTTTCCCCACCCTCAGCCCCGGAGACGTGCCACTTGCGTCGTCGGATGTACCTACGAAGGGCGCACAGGGATTAGTGCTTCAAGTGCTGGCAGGTGATCCCCTTGCGTAGCTTCCTCCGCTTGTTCCGAAAACACCCCGGCTTCCGCCTGGCCAAGTATGAACTCGGTCTATACCGAGATCTCTTGCGTTGGATCCGCCGGGAGACACTCATCCCCGAAGAGGCTACGGCGCTGCCCCATCAACCTGGTCGATTGCAATTGCTTGGGATGGTCACAGCGGTGCTCGCAATTGAGGCCGGGGTTGTTCACCTCGTATTGCCTGAAGGGATCATTCGAGTCGTTGCGCTACTACTGTCGCTGTGGGCCCTCGTGTTCGTGTGGGGTCTAATCGCCGCGGAGCGAATTCGTCCCAGCTATTTCGACGACAAGACCGTCGTGCTTCGTCGCGGACGAACGCTTTTTACGGAAATACCAACGACCTCCGTGCACAGTGTGACGGACTCCCCTTCATATACTTCTGCGGTCGAGGTCGCCGATGGCGTACTCACATTCGGCGGTCCTGCCGGAACAGACACACTCATCTGCCTACATGAGGACGTGCTGGCCTATCCCGATCGCTACCCGTGGCAGCGACCAGTTCCCGTACGCGTTAGGAAGATACGTTACTACCGCGGTAACGGAACCAAGGTGCCTAGCGCTTCTTCCCGATAATGAAGTAGCCAACCCAGCCAAACGTGTTAACTGCGCCGATAATCGGAGTCCACAGCCACTTCGGGCCACGAATCCTCTTGGAATTGGTCCGAGCGAGGTCGCGAAGCGCAAAGGCCTTGCCTGCCGTATCGATCGTGGCCAGGACGCCAGCAATTGTCTTCTGATCCGAAGACAAGCTGTTCCATGCGTCCTTGATGGTGTCGATGAACTCATTGTTTTTAGCCATGGTTTGAAGTTTAGCCGGTCGGGTTGATCGTCGATAAGCGTGTTGCTCTTCTCGCAAAATTTCGGATATTGCGCCTATCTAGGGGTCGATGCACAATATAGTGATCAAACACTTGTGCGAGCAATGTTTAGCTCATTACGGTCACTGGTAACGCAATTTTTACGACCTAAGGAGCGCAAAAATGTTCCCAGAACCGCTACTACATGTCATAACCGAACGCATCGAATGCGAGCCCATTGGCGCAACTTTCGATCTTCACGGGGACGGATTCGCATTCATACTCGAATCTATTTACGCATATAGGATCGACACACGAAATCCCACTCGGGGACTCGGAGACATCGCAAATCTTCTCGCCCAATTTCCAGCGCCACTATCCACGCAATATGTGGACACCCCGTACCTCGACGAGCTGTGCGAAGACTACCTCATCCTCGACTACGCCCGACGCGAAGTGACGCTCAGGATCGACAACTATAAGCCGGACCGCTGCACGTTTGATCATGAAAACGTTAAGCCCCTTTACGAATTGGCTCGCGCTAGCAACACGGACATGTACTTGCAGCTACCGCCACTTCTTGAACGCAAAGTCATACGGGTTATCTCAAAGCGCAACGGCGAGTACTGTTCAGGCATGGATATCCTGCTCCCCGCCGGCGGAGACAGGATCCTGACCAATCTGCTTTCACTCCGGGATGAAGGATCCGTTACTGCGGAGATTTTGGCGCAATACCTATTCCACTGGAAGCCACCACACGTCCAGATTCGCCCCTTCCAGGACGCATTGCTTGGCGACGAATACGAGACGGTAGTGAAGCCACACTTCCCGAGCGACTATCCATTCCTCACCATTGATTCGCCGGAAAATTCATTGCGCCTGAGCGATAGTTCCGGCAGGTTGATCATGGTAGTCGACGTCAACGAAGACTCGATGAAGCGCGTACATGAACGGCTGACACAACCACGCCGAGAATCCATCACAGTTGACTTTCTTGCCGACACATCCTGGGCTGACTCCAGCCCTACAACTGTTAAAGGTCCGTTCTAACACTAATTCCGATTGCGTTAAGGGAGAGAAACCATGTCAACGGAGCTTTCGCGCCACGTCGACACCATCTCCCATGCCCTTTTCGCCATCAAGGACCTCTTTCACGACCCAGCAACGCTGCACTTCGACGACATCCACAAAGAGATGGAGCGCTTCGAAGCAGCCTTCAACGTCAAGGCAAGCCTCGACGCCTTCTTCGCATTCCTCTGCGAGCGCGATGAAGCTGGCCGCACCGTCGGTGCGAAACATCCGACCCAGTACTTACAGAAGAAGCTTGGCCTTGAGCCCAAGGAGGCCTACGACCGTCTCGCCCGTGGCCGCGACTACTACGGGGAGCCGGCCGTCGAGGGGACCGCAGAGGACGCTGCTGATGGTGACCTCTTCGACTCCAACGCAGATTCCACGGCGGACGATGCCGCACAGGCGGCCGCGAAAGCAGCTGCGCAGCAAGCAGCGCGCGAGCAGGCGCGCCGCGAACAGGAAACGGCACGCCGAAACGCCGAGCGCGTCAATGCCGAAAAACAACGCGTGATTCGTCTCGAGCTGGATCGCCTCGTTGAGGCCGCCAAAGGTGCCCGCGCTCGTCTCCAGGCTAAGGCGCTCGCAGAGGCTCCGCGACGTACAGTCAAAGACCTCCGTGCAACAGTACGACGCTGGGTAGAAGACGCTAACCGCGAACACCTCGACCCCACGAACCCAAACGCCGGCATGGAGAAACGTGGGCTCCACATCGGGCCACAGCGCGCCGACGGCACCCACAAGATCACCATCGACGCCACTGCCAGCGACACCGCATTGTTCAAGGCACTCACCGACAAGGGGCTAGCGCCGAACTCAAACATGCCAAAGGATGTCGACGACTACCGATCCCCAGCACAACGGGCCTACGACCAATTTGCCAAGATGCTGAAGCACTACGACACGTGCCAAAAGCCAACAGGTGGCGGCTGTGCGTCCGTTGTCGTCTCCGTAACGCTCGACGAGCTCGCCGATGCCTCCCCGACCACGAAGTTTCAAACCAATACCGGCATCGACCTCACAGCATTCGATCTCGTCCGTCTCGGGATGGACGGCACCGCTGACTTCATCCTCAGCGTTGATGGGGCGACTTCTTTGCCCTTGAACCTCTACCGCACGAGCCGCCTTGCATCGTTGGCACAGAAGATCACGCTGCTCGCGGTGCAAGGCGTGTGTGCCTGGACGGGGTGCACCGCCCCACTGACCCAAACCGAGATCCACCACATCACGTCGTGGCTGCAAGGCGGTGACACCAACATCGATAACCTCGCCGCACTCTGTAGAACCCATCACCGATGTAACAACGACTTCAAAGACCACAGAGGCAACACGAGTCACATCGAACGGGACCACGCAACTGGCCGCGTGGGTGTGAAGCAACCCGGATCCACCAAGATTAGGTTCAATCATGCAGATGCGGCAGAAAACTCAGCCGTCAATCGGATCCGTAAACGAAACCACCGACTGAACACAGCCACAGCGAAACCCCCACCGCGCGAGCCTGCCGAGCCGCCATCATGGGCTAAACACCAATCCCCTTACCCGCCGTTTTAGGCTGCCACCGGAAACTCGCCTGCCTCGAACGTTGGTGGGCGCTAGCCTGCCCAAGCCCCAATGGCGAATTGCTAAGCCAGCTCGACGATCTCCATGTACTCGTCGCTCCACATATCTTCATCGCCCTCCGGCATGATGATGACCCGCTCTGGCTCGAGCGCCCGCACCGCACCCGGATCGTGGGTGACCAGCACCACCGCTCCCGTGTACGTCTTCAGCGCATCGAGGACCTGTTCGCGGGATTGTGGGTCGAGGTTGTTGGTGGGCTCGTCGAGAAGCAACACGTTCGCACGCGAGGAAACCAGCGTCGCCAGCGCTAGGCGAGTCTTCTCGCCGCCAGAAAGGGTGCCCGCCGGCTGATCGAGCTTGTCGCCGGAGAACATGAAGGCACCAAGCAGCCCACGCAGGTCCTGTTGGCCAGCGTCGGGGCAAGCCTCGATCGTGTTTTCCCACACCGACTTGGAGCCGTCGATCGTGTCGTGCTCCTGGGCAAAGTAGCCAATCTTGAGGCCATGGCCGGAGACGACGCCACCCTCCCCGTCGGTGCGCTCCACCCCGGCGAGCAGCTTGAGCAAAGTAGTCTTGCCCGCACCATTCGTGCCGAGAACGACCACCCGGGATCCCTTGTCCACCGCAAGATCGACGCCCGCGAAGACTTCGAGCGAGCCGTACATCTTTGTCAACCCCTTGCCGAAGAGCGGGGTCTTGCCGCACGGCGCCGGCTCAGGGAACGAGATGGAGGCGACCTTGTCGGCGACGCGGACCTCGTCGAGCTCCCCCATCATGCGCTCGGCACGCGCCAGCATCTGCTTCGCCGCGGCCGCCTTAGTGGCTTTCGCGCCGAGCTTGGCGGCCTGCTTCTGCAGGGCCGAGGCCTTCTTCTCCGCGTTGGCGCGCTCGCGGCGCCGCCGGGCCTCGTCGAGGGCGCGTGCGTCCTTGTACTTGGAAAAGCCCATGTTGTACACGTCGGCCTCCGCGCGGACGGCGTCGAGGAACCAGACCTTGTTGCAGACGGCGTCGAGAAGCTCAACGTCGTGCGAGATCATGATCAACCCGCCCTCGTGCTTGGACAGGAAGTTACGCAGCCAGGTGATGGAGTCGGCGTCGAGGTGGTTAGTGGGCTCGTCGAGAAGAAGCGTCGTCTTCGACTTACCCGAACCCTGGCGAGAAGCAAAGAGAATTTGGGCCAGTTCGACGCGGCGACGCTGACCACCCGAAAGCGTCTTAAGTTTCTGATCAAGCACCCTGGCCGGAAGCCCCAAATTGTCACAGATCTGCGCCGCTTCAGCGTTGGCCTCGTAGCCGCCGAGCGCCTGGTAGCGCTCCTCCAGGCGGGAGAACTTCGCAATCGCCTTGTCGCGCTCCGCCCCGTCGGTCTCCTCCATGATCTTCTGCTGCTTTGCCATGGAGCGCTGGATCTGATCCAGCCCGCGCGCGGAGAGCACACGGTCGCGGGCGGTCTGCTCGATATCGCCCTCCTTGGAGTCCTGCGGGAGGTAACCGATCTCGCCAGCCCGAGTCACCGAGCCACCGTAGGGTTCGGTCTCCCCCGCCAGGATGCGCATCGTCGTCGTTTTGCCGGCGCCGTTGCGGCCGACTAGGCCGATGCGATCGCCGGGTTGGACGCGAAGGTGCTGGCCTGGTGCGTCGAGAAGCGTGCGTGCCCCGACGCGGACCTCGAGATCATTCGTAACAATCACGGGGCACCACTCTATCAACCACCCCTAAACGAAAATTCCCCGCCACAGTCAATCCGTGACGGGGAAAGATCAAGATAGATGTCTAGACAGCGAAGCCAAGCGCACGCAGCTGCTCGCGGCCCTCTTCCGTGATGAACTGCGGGCCCCACGGCGGCATCCATACCCAGTTGAGTTCGAGCTCGTCGACCGCGGTGTTCGACACCACCGCATTGGTGGCCTGCTCCTCGATCACGTCGGTGAGCGGGCACGCCGGCGAGGTGAGCGTCATGTTGAGCACCGCGACGGTTGTGCCCTCGCGCTCCTCGATCCACAGGTCGTAGACCAGGCCGAGGTCAACAACGTTGATACCCAGCTCCGGGTCGATGACGTCGTGGAGGTACTCCTCTACTTCACCGACCAACTTGAGTTGCTCTTCGGTTTGCTGTGGTCGCTCGGACTGCTTGTTCGATTCGGTCACAGTTACTCCTTTTCTTCCAATGCATCCGACGTTGCCGCCTGGAATGCCTTCCAGCCGAGCAGCGCGCACTTGACGCGGGCCGGAAACTTCGACACACCCGAGAAGGCGACGCCATCGCCGATCATCTCCGCGTCGCCTTCGAGGGTGCCGCGGGAGGTGATCATCTCGTCGAAAGCTTCGAGCTTCTTCATTGCTTCAGCAACCGGCAGCCCGATGACCTCCTCAGCCATCACGGAAGTCGAAGCTTGCGAGATGGAACACCCCACTGCTTCGTAGGAAACGTCCTCGACGGTGGAGCCGTCTTCGGACAGGTGCACGCGCAGGGTCAGCTCGTCGCCGCAGGACGGGTTGACGTGGTGCACCTCCGCCTCGTATGGCTCGCGAAGCCCGGCGTGCTGCGGGTTTTTGTAATGGTCCAGGATGACTTCCTGGTACATGGATTCGAGGTTCATCGTGCGAAAAACTCCTTCGCCTTGGCAATAGAGGCCACCAGGGTGTCTACCTCGTCGAGAGTGTTGTACAGGTAGAAGCTGGCCCGCGAGGTCGACTGCAGGTCGAGGCCGCGGTGCGCTGGCCACGCACAGTGGTGGCCGGTGCGAATCGCAACGCCTTCAGCATCGAGCACCTGACCCAAGTCATGCGGGTGGACACCGTCGACAGTAAACGAGATCGCGCCACCGCGATTCTCAGCCGTCAGCGGGCCAGCAATGCGCAGCCCATCAATTGCCTGCATCTGCTCCAGCGCATAGGCCGTGAGCTCGTGTTCGTGAGCCTGGATCTCCTCCATACCCACCTCGGTGAGGAAACGCACTGCCTCGCCGAGCCCCACGACCTGCGAGGTCATTTGGGTCCCCGCCTCGAAGCGCTGCGGTGCGGGAGCGAAGGTGGATTCCTCCATGCGCACAACCTCGATCATGGATCCACCGGTCAAGAACGGCGGCAGCTCGTTGAGGTGCTTGGAGTACACCGCGCCCACACCACTGGGGCCGCACATCTTGTGCCCGGAGAAGGCAGCGAAGTCAACGTCCAAGGCGTGGAAATCGACCGGCATGTGCGGCACGGATTGGCAAGCGTCGAGCACGGTGAGAGCCCCGACAGCCTTTGCGCGGCGCACCATCTCCTCGACATCTGCAACCGCACCGGTGACGTTTGACTGGTGGGTAAAGGCGACCACCTTGACGGAGTTGTCGAGCTCGAGCGAGTCGAGGTCGATGCGCCCGTCCGGGGTCATCTTGTACCACTTCAACGTCGCGCCTGTGCGACGGGCAAGCTCCTGCCAGGGCACCAGGTTCGCGTGGTGCTCAAGCTCGGTGATCACGATCGTGTCCTCAGGCCCGACCGCGAGCGAGCCCGCCCGCGAGTCACCCAGGACGTGCGCAACCAAGTTCAGGGCTTCGGTGGCGTTTTTGGTGAACGCGATCTCGTCGTTACGCGCGCCTACGAACGCCGCGATCGCCTCGCGGGCTGATTCGTAGGCGTCGGTCGCCTCCTCTGCGAGAAGGTATGAACCGCGGTGCACGGGAGCGTTGTAGCCGAGCACGAAGTCGCGCTCAGCGTCCCACACCCGCTGCGGGCGTTGCGACGTCGCCCCCGAATCCAGGTACACCAACGGCTTTCCGCCGCGCACGGTGCGCCCCAGGATCGGGAACTCTTGCCGGATTGCAGATACGTCGAGCGTCATTAGATGAACTTCTCGTAGCCTTCGGCCTCTAGCTGATCAGCGAGGGAAGCATCGCCGGTCTTGACGATCTTGCCGTCCGCGAAGACGTGGATGAAGTCCGGCTTGACGTAGTTCAGGATGCGCTTGTAGTGCGTAATCATGAGCACTCCACCACCGGTTTCGTCCTGGTAGCGGTTGATGCCCTCAGAGACGATGCGAAGCGCGTCGACGTCAAGGCCGGAGTCGGTCTCGTCCATAACGGCGAACTTCGGCTTCATCAGGGAAAGCTGCATGACCTCGTGGCGCTTCTTCTCGCCACCGGAGAAGCCTTCGTTGACGGAACGCTCGGAGAAGGACGCATCCATCTGGAGTGCCTCGCGCGCTGCGTTGAGCTCGGAAACCCACTCGCGCAGCTTCGGAGCCTCACCGCGCACTGCGGTGACAGCGGAGCGCATGAAGTTCGAGGAGGACACGCCTGGGACCTCGACCGGGTACTGCATGGCGAGGAAGAGGCCTGCGCGTGCGCGCTCGTCGATATCCATCTCCAGGATGTTCTCGCCGTCGAGGAGAACCTCGCCTTCGGTTACCTCGTACTTCGGGTGGCCGGCCAAGGTGTAGGCAAGGGTGGACTTGCCAGAGCCGTTGGGGCCCATGATGGCGTGGGTTTCGCCGCCCTTAATGGTCAGGTTGACGCCCTTGAGGATGGGCTTCGGCTCCTGGCCTTCCTCGGAGGGAAGGACGTTGGCGTGCAGGTTCTTAATTTCGAGGGTGGACATAGAAGCTCCTTTTAGTTTTCGTTGCGCTCGAGTTCGCCGGCGACGCGGGCGATCAGGTCTTCGCGGACCGACTCGATTGGGATCTGGTTGAGGACCTCGTTAAAGAAGCCACGGATAATCAGACGGGTGGCGTCTTCCTCGCGGATACCGCGGGAGCGCAGGTAGAACAGCTGGTCGTCGTCGAAGCGGCCGACGGTTGCTGCGTGGCCTGCTCCTGCGATTTCGCCGGTTTCGATTTCCAGGTTCGGGATCGCGTCGGCGCGTGCACCGTCGGTAAGCACCAGGTTGCGGTTGGTTTCGTAAGTGTCGGTGCCTTGCGCTTCGGCGCGGATGAGTACGTCGCCGACCCAGCAGGTGCGGGCCTCGGGCAAGCCGGAGGCCTTGTCGCCTTGGAGGGCACCCTTGTAGAGCACGTTGGAGCGGCAGTTCGGTACGCCGTGATCGACGAGCAGGCGGTTTTCGATGTACTGGCCCGCATCGGCGAAGTACACGCCAGTCAGCTCAGCGTCGCCGCCCGGTGCCTCGAAGGACACGCGTGGAGAGATTCGCACGACCTCGCCGCCAAAGGTTGCGACATGGTGACGCAGGGTTGCATCGCGCTTGACGACGATCGCCTGCTGGCCAACATGTACTGCATCAAGATCCCATTCGGCGTCGATGACGGCATTGACGCGGGAGCCCTCACCGATGACCCAGTTGACGTTGTCGGCGTGAGTGCCGGAGCCCTCGTAGCGCACCAGCACGGTTGCGCCGGAGTTCGCGCCGGTCTCGACAACGATGGTGCCAAACGTCGTGACGTCTGTGCCTGCACCGGTCACAGTAATGGTGATTGTGTCGTTGAGCTCGACGTTTGCTGGCACCGATACCAGTGTGGCGTTCTCGGAGGAGGTCCACGCCTGGGCAGCGATCCGGTCGACGGGAGCGCCGGCGGCGGTCACGCGGTCGTCGTCAAGCGCAACTTGCTCAACGGTGACCTCGGACGGAGCGTCAACTGTGATCTGGGCGGGAGCCTGCGGTGCGAACTGGCCGTTGTGCAAGCCGCGCAGACGACGCAGCGAGACGAAGCGCCAGACTTCGTCGCGACCGCCCGGGACCTCGAAATCCTCGACGTTGAAGGAGGAAAACAGGTCGCCCTTGTTGTTATGCGTTGTGGCGTTCTTGACGGTTTCAGACATTTAGCCCACCGATCCTTCCATTTGCAGCTCGATGAGACGGTTCAGCTCGAGGGCGTACTCCATAGGTAGCTCCTTGGCGATCGGCTCGACGAAACCGCGCACGATCATTGCCATTGCCTCTTCCTCGGCGATGCCACGGGACATGAGGTAGAACAGCTGGTCCTCGGAAACCTTCGACACCTTCGCCTCGTGCCCGAGCGTGACGCGGTCGTTACGAATGTCGTTGTAGGGGTACGTGTCCGAGCGGGAAATGTTGTCGACCAAAAGCGCGTCGCATTCAACGTTAGATGCGGAGTCGTGCGCATTGGTATTGACCTGAACCAAGCCACGGTAGGCAGCGCGGCCACCACCTCGGGCGACGGACTTAGACACGATCGACGACGACGTGTGCGGCGCCATGTGCGTCATCTTCGCACCAGTGTCCTGGAACTGGCCCTCACCTGCGAATGCGACAGAAAGAACCTCACCGCGGGCGTGCTCGCCGGTCATCCAGACAGCCGGGTACTTCATGGTCACCTTGGAGCCGATGTTGCCATCGACCCACTCCATGGTCGCGCCCTCTTCAGCCTTGGCACGCTTGGTGACCAGGTTGTAGACGTTGTTCGACCAGTTCTGGATGGTGGTGTAGCGGCAGCGACCACCCTTCTTCACGATGATCTCCACCACGGCGGAGTGCAGCGAGTCCGACTTGTAAATCGGGGCGGTGCAGCCCTCGACGTAGTGCACGTACGCGTCCTCGTCGACAATGATGAGGGTGCGCTCGAACTGGCCCATGTTCTCCGTGTTGATGCGGAAGTAGGCCTGCAGCGGGATGTCCACGTGGACCCCCGGCGGGACGTAGATGAAGGAGCCGCCCGACCATACTGCGGTGTTCAGCGCAGAGAACTTGTTGTCGCCGGCCGGAATGACGGAGCCGAAGTATTCCTTAAACAGGTCTTCGTGCTCGCGCAGGGCGGTGTCGGTGTCAACGAAGATGACGCCCTTTTCCTCCAGATCCTCGCGGATCTGGTGATAGACAACCTCAGACTCGTACTGCGCGGCCACACCTGCGACGAGACGCTGCTTCTCAGCCTCTGGGATGCCGAGCTTGTCGTAGGTGTTCTTAATGTCCTCGGGCAGGTCATCCCAGGAGGTTGCCTGCTTCTCGGTGGAGCGGACGTAGTACTTGATGTTGTCAAAGTCGATGCCGGAGAGGTCTGCACCCCAGGTCGGCATTGGCTTCTTCTCAAAGATGTCGAGCGCCTTGAGACGCTGGTTCAGCATCCATTCCGGCTCTTCCTTGATGCCCGAAATGTCGCGGACAACGTCCTCGTTGAGGCCGCGTCGCGCGGATGCGCCGGCAACATCGGAGTCGTGCCAGCCGTAGTTGTAAGCGCCGATGGACTCGATGATCTCGTCGTCGTTCATCGGCTTTTCAAGACCTGGCGTTGGCTTCGCTTCAGTCATTGTCAGCCGCTCCTTTCGTTTCGTTTCCCGCCTTTGGGGCGAGAGGGATGTTAGTCGTGCAGATGCCGTGTCCGTCCACAATAAGGGCGAGCGGTTGCACATGCGTATCGACGATGCGCGCAATGGCCTCGTGTTCCGCCTCGCACAATTCTGGATGCTCAGCCGCTACCGCGGAGACTGGACAGTGGTGTTGGCACAGTTGGATACCTGCTGGCGTACGCCTGACGGTGGGCTCGTATCCGTGGGCTTCGAGCGCGGCAGCAACAGCTTGCACTGCTGCTTCCGGGTCGTCACTGTCAGCACCAGTCTGGACATCTGAGAAGATGCGTTCGGCCCTCCTGCGAGCGAATTCACGCACTGCTTCCTCGCCGCCGATAGATTCGATCACATCAACGGCCTCAAGTGCGATGGTGTCGTAGCTCGTACCGAACTCTTCCCTGCCCTTGACGGTGAGCTGGAAGTGCTTTGCCGGACGGCCGCGGGATGCCTGATCCCCTGCTACCGCACGCGGCGGGCAGGTTTCTGCCATCCCTTCTTCAACGAGTTTGTCCAGATGGCGTCGTACGCCGGCGGGCGAAAGTCCAAGCTCGGTGCCGATTTCGGCCGCCGCAACGGGCCCTTGTTTGAGCAGGATAGACATCACCTGCGAACGGGTTGTTCCGTTCACGCGGTATGCAGTGTCTTTCTCTGCCACCATGCAACCCCTTTCCTTGGCTCTCTGCTCGCCTTTACACAACACTAGTGTGTCGTAATTATTCCCGCCGAAGCGGGTCTCCTTGGCGTGGCGCGCACCAAGTAAGCTCTAGCGACGTGACTGCCCAGCCTCCCCGCTCGCCGAGATTGCCGCATCTGCGGCGCCCTGGCCGTGCGGTCCTTGCGGAGTTTCCCCACATGGGGCGGCCCGGTTCGCGTTCCTCGGAACTGCACAATCCGTCGCCCGGGTTTGATGGTGGTTCGTCCATTCCACAACCGTCTTACCGGGAGCGGGACCGGTTTTTCCTTTTGCGCTGGCTCGGAGCCCTGGGCGCGTGTCTCATCGCGCTCGGTGGTTTAGGTGGCGGGGCGCTCCCAGTCGTCGATAATCCGTGGTTCGCCTTCCCCTTTGGGGCGACCATGAGCCGAATGATGCTGGCTTCTAACGCCATCGTGCTCATCGGCGTGGGCATGCTTGTCGCGTCATGGCTGATTATGGCGCCGTTTGTCGGCGCAGGTGGGCACGCACCACGCATCGGAGCACCGGCGCTGCAGCGCACGTTCGTCGCATGGGTGCTGCCATTAATGTTGACCGCGCCCCTGTTCACTCAGGACATTTATTCTTATTTGGCTAACGGCGCGATTGTGCGCATGGGCCTTGACCCGTACGCCGCCGGGCCAGTAGAGATCCTCGGCGTCGACCACCCACTGGCCAGATCTGTGCCGTTCATTTGGGCGCACTCTCCAAGCCCGTACGGGCCGGTCGCACTCGGCATCGCGGCGTTAATTTCCATTGTTACCGCCGATGCAGTGTTTTGGGGGGTCTTCCTGCACCGTGTGCTTTCTGTCGCGGGATTGCTCGCAGCATCGTGGGGGCTGCGCGCCCTTGCGCAACGGTGTGGCGTCAACGCCTCGGCTGCGCTGTGGCTCGGCCTGCTCAACCCACTGACCATCCTGCACCTGGTCGGAGGTATTCACAACGAGGCGTTACTGGTCGGCTTCGTCCTCGTCGGCCTCGAGCTCGGGCTCAGAGCAGTCGATCCGATCCGAACTGGCGATGCAACCTTCCGTACTTGGATCATCCTGATAGCATCGGGCGCCCTCCTCTCCTGTGCGGGGTTGGTGAAGGTGACCGGGTTCATCCCGCTGGGGTTTATTGGCATGGCGCTCGCGCGCAGTTTTCACCTCAGGGGAGTCTCTACGGTGCGCTCCATTGCGCGGGCAGTCGCCGTGCAAACGCTTATTTTCTTAGCGACGATCACACTCGTCTCCCTCGGTACCGGCATCGGGTTCGGGTGGGTGACGGGACAGGGCGGTGCTGCGTCGATACGCAGTTGGCTCTCGCTGACCACCGACATCGGCGTCATCAGTGGATTCATTGGGATGCTGCTGGGACTTGGCGATCAGACCGAGGCGATACTCGTCATGACGCGTGGCGCAGGGCTCGCCGTCGCGGCGGCGTTCGCGGTGCGAATGTTGTGGGCAACGTTTAAAGGCACGATCCACCCCGTTGGCGGGCTCGGCGTATCCATGCTGGTGCTCGTGATCCTGTTCCCGGTGGTGCACCCCTGGTATCCGCTCTGGGCGATCTTGCCGCTAGCGGCCTGGGCGAACCGGTTCTTTTTCCGGGTGATTGTGGCGTCTTATAGCGCGGTTTTTAGCTTCCTCGTGCTCCCGCGCGGGCTGGCACTGCCGCCGTTTGCTGTGGTGACAATCTACGGGTCAGCTGCTGTTGCGTTCGCTGCGTTAGTGCTTGTTGCCTGGTTGGGTTTCCGGTACTGGCGGGGCCGCGGGCTAGACTGATCGGCCATGAGTGATCTTGCTCTTGAAGTCGACAGTGTCGTCAAGGAGTACGGCGAAAAGCGGGCTGTCGACGGACTGACGTTTACCGCGCGCCGTGGTGAACTTTTGGCACTGCTCGGCCCGAATGGTGCCGGCAAAACGACGACGATTGAGATGTGCGAGGGGTTTACCAAACCAACCTCCGGGTCTATCCGGGTGCTTGGCATCGACCCTGTTACGCAACCGCAGAAGGTCCGTGACCGCATCGGCATCATGCTGCAAGGGGGCGGATCCTATGCGTCGTTGAAGGTTCGCGAGATCCTGCAGCTCGCTGCGCGGTACAACACCAATCCTCACGACCCGGACTGGCTTATAGAGCTGCTCGGGCTCGAAGGCGTAGCAAAGACCACGTACCGCCGCCTGTCGGGTGGCCAACAGCAGCGACTGTCGCTCGCGCTCGCGATGATTGGTCGCCCGGAACTCATCTTCCTCGACGAACCCACTGCGGGCATGGATGCCCAGTCGCGCCTCGCAGTATGGGACATCATCCAGGCGATGAAGCGTGACGGCACCACTGTGCTCCTTACCACCCACTTGATGGACGAAGCGGAAACGCTCGCCGACGACGTTGCGATCATTGACCATGGCAAACTCGTCGTCCAAGGCTCCCCAGCGGAGTTGACCAGTCATGAGGAGTACCCGGTTGTTGCTGTCCGCACGGACCGTGAGCTCGATGTGCACCTGCTTAGCGACGAACTCCGAGCGCTCGGCATTACCGCCGAGGCAGTCAGCCCTCAGCGCTACCGAATTCTCGGTGCCGGTTCCCCGGCCGTCATCGAAGCGCTTGCGCGAAGTGCTGCCCAGCAAAACGTGCTGATCCGGGATTTGTCGGTTTCGCACCGCGACCTTGAGGACGTCTTTTTGGATATCACCGGACGAGAGTTGAGGAGCTAACGCAATGACCACGCAAGCCCAGACCACCGACCGAGCTCTTACCCCTGGTATTTTCACGCCGAACCCGCAACGTGCATCACTTGCACAGATGGCACTGGCACAAGGCCGCGTTGAAGCAAGGCTGATGCTGCGCCACGGCGAGCAGCTCCTCGTCAACCTCATCATCCCTGCTGCGGTGCTCATCGCAGCCACGCACATGCCGATGTTTGGCGACGACACCGACTTCAACGCACTCGTTCCGATGGTGTTTGCTGTTGCTGCTACCTCGGCTGGCTTCACGGGCCAGGCGATTGCCCTTGCGTTTGATCGTCGATACGGAGCGCTCAAGCGCGTGGGCGCCTCGGGCGTGCCACCATGGACCATCGTCGCCGGGAAAATCTTCGGTGTTCTCGCCACCGTTTTGGTACAGATCGTCGTCCTCGGCGCGATTGCCCTATACCTGGGCTGGCGAGTTTCGGTCGCAGGCGCTGGATTCGGCCTGATTACCCTGCTGTTCGGCGTGGCGGCGTTTACCGCCATGGGACTACTGATGGGCGGCACGTTGAGCTCCGAGCTAGTCCTTGCGCTGGCAAACCTGATCTGGATTGCGTTCATGGGCATCGTTGGATGGGTGGTCTATTCCGGAGACCTTTCTAGTGCCGGCGTATGGAATGCTGTGCCCACGGTCGCGCTAGCCGGCGCTTTGGCAGATGCTGTTGACCTGCGTTTTAACGTGTCGGCTTGGGTCTCGCTCGCAGTATGGACTGTCCTAGCGATCATCGGGGCGGTGCGCCTGTTCCGCTTTGACGACTAACCGCGATACACTCAAGCCGTTATTCATCCGAAAGTTGGAGAAGTTTTGTCGACCACCACCGCCAAGCCAAAGTCCCAAAGCCGCTTCAAAGAGGCCTGGCAAGATCCCTCACTCCACCTGCAGCGCGTTCTCGGCATGGTGCTGCTCATCTGCCAAGGTGGCATTACGGTCACCGGCTCGCTTGTCCGCGTGACCGGTTCCGGTCTCGGTTGCGACACCTGGCCGCTGTGCCACGAGGGCTCACTCGTGCCGGTTGCGGGCGCTGCACCTTGGATTCACCAGACAATCGAGTTTGGTAACCGCCTGCTCGCCTTCGTCGTCGCCGCTGCCGCAGTCCTTGTCCTAATTGCGGTATACAAAGCGAAGCGCAGCGACGCAATCAAGACGATGGCTTGGGTTTCCTTCCTCGGCGTTGTTGTCCAGGCCGTCATCGGCGGCATTTCAGTACGCCTCGACCTGCAATGGTGGTCCGTCGCGGTGCACTTCCTGCCGTCGATGCTGCTCGTGTGGGTTGCGGCAGTGCTCTACATGCGCATCGCAGAAACCGATGCGGCCGATCCGACGCGCCGCTTCCCCGCGCATGCTCAGACCTGGACCGTCATCGCCGCCGTCGCGCTCTGCTTTGTCCTCGTTACCGGCACTATGGTTACCGGCTCGGGTCCACACTCGGGTGATTCCGGTGTTGGCATGGAAGGTCGTCTCGACCTCGACACCCGGATGCTCGCCTATGTCCACGCCATCTGCATGTACGTCTACCTCATCGCAACCTTCGTCGTCGCTTTCATCTTGCGCCGCTCTGATGCCCCTGCAGACGCAAAACGAACCGTCTGGGTGCTCATTGCATTGATTTTTGTGCAGTGGGCCATCGGCGTCATCCAGTTCAGGATGGGTGTTCCACGCTGGACAATCCCAGCCCACATCGGCATGTCATCAACGGTCGTGGCATTTAGTGCATTCCTTTTCGCACACGGAAAGCGTCGTTTGCCTACGCTAGTGTGACATGAAGGCAATTCTTGTTACCAAACATGGCGGCCCGGAGGTACTCGAATACACCGAGGTCGCCGATCCCGTTCCAGGCGAGGGGCAATTGCTTGTCGACGTCGACTATGCCGGCGTCAACTACATAGACACGTACTTCCGCTCCGGAACGTACGCCTCTGAGCCTCCCTACACCCCCGGCACCGAAGGTTGCGGCCGAGTGGTCGACGACCCATTGGGGGAAATCGCGCCGGGTACGCTCGTCGCTTGGCACGACGCTCCAGGGTCCTACGCAGAAAAGGTTGCAGTCGACCGCAACCGTCTCGTCGCAGTGCCGGAAGGCGTGCAGCCCGAGGTTGCGGCATCCATGCTTCTACAGGGGATGACCTCGCACTACCTTCTCCACGGTGTTCGAGATACCAGGCCGGGAGACACCATGGTCATCACTGCTGGCGCCGGTGGCGTCGGCCTTATCCTGACCCAGATGGCTGCGGCGCTCGAAACCACGGTTTATTCGATTGTTTCTAGTGACGAGAAAGAGGATCTCGCGTACAAAGCCGGAGCGACCAAGGTGTTCCGCTACGGAGACAAGGGCTCCGCTCTCGCAGAGGAGATCAAGGAAGCCAACGGTGGCAAGGGCGTCAACGTGGTCTACGACGGCGTTGGCAGGGACACTTTCCAGTTCGCCCTTGAGGTCACAGGCCCGCGCGGCCTCGTGTGCTCCTTCGGTTCCGCGTCGGGCGACGTGGAGCCGTTCAAGATTCAAGAGTTGAACCAGCACGGAGCACTGTACCTCACCCGCCCCTCGCTGAAGCACTACGTTGCCACAGACGAGGAGTTCCTCATGCGCGCACAGGCAGTTGTCCGTGCGATCGAGGACGGCACCGTCCGGATGCGCGTCCACCCGCCGTATGAGCTCAAGAACGCCCGCAAAGCCCATGAGGATCTGCAGGCGCGTAAGACCACAGGTTCTGTAGTGCTCAAGATCGAGCGAGATTAGAAGAGCAGTTCTCCGATAGTCTCCCAGCCAAGCACGGCGTCAAAGGACAGGCCGAGGAACAGGGCCGCGAGGTAGTTGTTCGACAAGATGAACAGCTTTAGCGGTTTGACCTTCTCGCCTCGCACGATGCCGTTGTGCAGCTTGGTCGCCATGACGAGGAATGCGACACCGGATACCACGGCAATCACGAGGTAAATCCACGACGCAGCCGGCACGAGGCCAAACGAGACAATGACGGTCAGCCAGGAGTACAGCACGATCTGACGGCTGGTTTCTTCTGGCGAGGCCACCACCGGCAGCATCGGCACATTCGCACGCGCGTAGTCTTCCCTGTATTTCATTGCTAGCGCCCAGGTGTGCGGTGGCGTCCAGAAGAAGATGATCAGGAACATCACGATGGCCTGCCACCAGTGGTCTGGCGTTCCGTCGGTGACGTTGTCGCGGATCACGGCCCAACCGACGAGCACCGGCATGCAGCCAGCCGCGCCGCCCCAAATCACGTTTTGCCACGTGCGGCGCTTGAGCCACTTCGTGTAGACGAAGATGTAGAACGCGTTGGTCAAGATGATGAAGAACGCCGCCAACCAGGACTCACAGAGCAAACCAAGCCACAGCACACTGATGATCAGCAGTGCCCATGCAAAGACGGCGGCCTTTTGCTTGGTGATCTTGTGACGGACCAGCGGGCGGGCGCGCGTACGCCCCATCTTCTGGTCGATGTCGTAGTCGGCCACCATGTTGAACGTGTTTGCGGCGCCGGCACCCATCCAGCCTCCGAGGAGAGTTGCGAAGACGAGCCAAACGTGAACTTCGCCGCGGTCAGCCTGGAGCATCGCCGGGATTGCGGCGACCAGGAGTAGTTCAATGACCCTCGGCTTCGTCAACGCGAAATATGCCTTAATGGTCTCCAACAACTCTCTCCTTTTTATTCTTCAGGTGGCGCAGGGCACTCATACCTTTGGACGATGGTAGCCGTTCCCCCACTGTAGGCACGAATCGAACACGCCATAAGGGTCACGCAGTATGCTCTTGGGAGACCTCATCAGACTCAACTTAAGCGAGGAATGAAGTGACGCTGCCACCCGAGCTGCAAGCCATGACTGTCCGCAACTACCCGTCGGATTGGACCGATACTGACACCCGCGCGGTTGATACCGCCCGCGTGCTGGCGGCCGACGCGGTGGAGAACTGCGGGTCCGGACACCCGGGTACGGCGATGTCCCTGGCGCCGCTCGCCTACACCCTGTTCCAGCGTGTGATGAATGTTGACCCGTCCGACAAGGATTGGGTTGGCCGCGACCGCTTCGTGTTGTCCAACGGCCACTCGTCGTTGACCCAGTACGTGCAGCTCTACCTCGGTGGTTTCGGCCTCGAGCTGCAGGACTTGAAGGATCTGCGCACCTGGGGTGCAAAGACGCCGGGGCACCCGGAGTACAACCACACGGACCATGTGGAGATCACTACGGGTCCACTCGGCCAGGGCCTTGCCTCCGCTGTGGGCATGGCAATGGCTTCTCGACGAGAGCGCGGCCTCTTCGACCCTGAGACGCCTGCTGGCGAGTCCCCGTTCGATCACTACATCTATGTCATCGCTGGCGACGGCTGCCTCCAAGAAGGCGTCACCGCAGAGGCATCTTCGCTTGCAGGTACCCAGCAGCTGGGCAACCTCATCTTGTTCTGGGACGACAACCGGATCTCCATTGAGGACGACACCCAAATCGCGTTCACCGAAGACGTGATGAAGCGTTACGAGGCCTACGGTTGGCAGACGCTGACCGTCGAGTCGGGCGAGGATGTCGTGGCAATCGAAGCAGCCGTCGCAGAGGCGAAGGCCGAGACCACGAAGCCGACCATTATCCGTGTGAAGACCGTCATCGGCTACCCGGCCCCGAACCTGATGAACACTGGTGCTATCCACGGCGCAGCTCTCGGCGCGGACGAGGTAGCTGCGGTGAAGGCTGAACTCGGCTTCGATACCGACGTTCACTTCCCTGAGGAAGCCGACGTGATCAACCACACCCGCAAGCTGCGTGAGCGCGCAGCCGAAAAGCGTGCCCAGTGGGATGAGAAGTTCAACGCCTGGGCTGCGGCAAACCCGGAACGCAAGGCGCTGCTGGATCGCCTCACTGCCCGTGAGCTGCCTGCGGATTGGAAGAAGGACTTCCCCACTTGGGAACCGGATGCCAAGGGCCTAGCTACCCGAAAGGCTTCTGAAGCTGCGATCCAGGCTGCGGCCGCTATGCTGCCTGAGCTCTGGGGCGGTTCTGCGGATCTTGCTGGTTCCAACAACACCCTCATTAAGGGCGAGCCGTCGTTCGGTCCTGAGTCGATCTCTACGGAGATGTTCACGGCGAACCCGTACGGCCGCAACCTCCACTTCGGTATTCGTGAGCACGCGATGGGCGCTGTCATGAACGGCATTGCCTTGCACGGTGGTACTCGCGTATACGGTGGCACCTTCCTCATCTTCTCTGAATACCTCTACCCCGCCATCCGCGTTGCCGCACTGTCCGGCATCGATGGCTACTACGTGTTTACGCACGACTCGATCGGCCTTGGCGAGGACGGCCCAACTCACCAGCCGGTGGAGACTCTGGCTGCGCTGCGCGCTATCCCGGACGTTGCAGTGATTCGTCCGGCAGATGCGAACGAGACTTCTGCTGCGTGGATCGCGGCACTCGAGGCGAAGGAACAGCCGAAGGCCCTGGCCCTGTCGCGCCAGAACCTGCCGGTGCTCGAGGGCACCAAGGAGAAGGCGTTCGACGGTGTCGCCCGCGGCGCTTACGTCCTGGTTGAGAGTTCGAAGGAGACTCCGGACCTGATCATCATGGCGACCGGCTCCGAGGTGCAGTACGCGGTTGAGGCCGCCAAGGTGCTCGAGGAAGATGGCACCGCAACGCGTGTGGTTTCCGTGCCGTCCATTGATTGGTTCATGGAACAGGACGAAGACTACATCGACGCTGTTTTGCCTCGCGAGGTCAAGGCCCGTGTGTCTGTCGAGGCAGCAACCTCCATGCCGTGGTTCCGCTTCCTCGGCGAGTTCGGCCGCGCTGTGTCGCTGGAGCACTTCGGTGCTTCTGCCCCGGGCGCGGAGCTTTTCGAACGCTTTGGTTTCACCACCGACAACGTTGTCCGCGTCGCCCGCGAGACTCTTGCATGCGTGCGAGATAACCGCAGCGTGCCAACGAGCCAGCGTGTTGGCGACACCGAGTCCGAACCAACCCGCGGCGACGGAAAGTAGGAGTGCATGACTGCTATCGACGATCTGTACAACGTAGGCACGTCAACGTGGCTGGATGACCTGTCGCGTGAACGCATTGCTACCGGCAACCTTGCTGAAGTGAAGGCATCGAAATCGATTGTCGGCGTAACCACTAACCCGGCGATCTTCGCTGCGGCGATGAGCTCGGGCACACACTACGACGAGCAACTCGCCGAGTTGAAGGCTGCTGGATCTGCTGCTGATGCAGCGGTTTACGCAATGAGCGTCAAGGACGTTCAAGATGCGTGCGACCTGTTCCGCGATACGTTCGAGGCAACGGGTGGCAAGGACGGTCGCGTGTCCATTGAAGTAGATCCTCGCTACGCAGCCGACGAGGCAAAGACCATCGAACAGGCAAAGGAGCTCTGGAACCAGGTCGACCGGGAGAACTTGATGATCAAGATTCCCGCGACCGACGAGTCGCTTCCGGCCGTCACCGCCGCCCTCGCTGAAGGCATTTCGGTCAATGTGACGCTGATCTTCTCGGTAGAGCGCTACCAGCAGGTCATCGACGCGTACAAGGAGGGCATCCGTCAGGCTGCCGCGAACGGCCACGATGTCAGCACTATCCATTCGGTGGCATCGTTCTTCGTTTCCCGTATGGATAGCGAGGTGGACAAGCGCCTCGAGGTCATCGGCACCGACGAGGCTCTCGGGCTTCGTGGCAAGGCAGGCATTGCGAACGCCCGCTTGGCGTATGCGCTGTTCCAAAAGGAGTTCGAGGCGGAGCTCATCGACGAACTGCCTAACGGCGCGAACAAGCAGCGTCCGCTTTGGGCGTCAACGGGTGTGAAGAACCCTGAGTACCCTGCGACGATGTACGTCACGGAGCTGGCCGGACCGGATACTGTAAACACGATGCCGGAGAAGACTCTTGACGCGGCGCTCGCGGATGGCGGTGTGCACGGCGACACGCTCACCGGCACCGAAGCTGTCTCCCGCGAGGTGTTTGCGGCGCTGCGTGAGGTTGGCATTGACGTTGAGGATGTCGTCGCCACGCTAGAGCGCGAAGGCGTAGAGAAGTTTGTGGACGCGTGGCAGGAGCTGCTCGATTCGATGACAGCTAAACTCGCCTAATGTGACTAACCCACTCCGTTCCGCTGAGGACAAGCGGCTGCCCAAGATCGCTGGACCTTCCGGCATGGTTATCTTCGGTGTGACCGGCGATCTGGCCCGCAAAAAGCTTCTTCCCGCGATCTATGATCTAGCGAATCGTGGCCTCCTCCCCGGCGGGTTCACGCTCGTCGGCTACGGGCGGAGGGACTGGACACAGGCTGATTTTCAGGCCTATGTCCGTGAAGCAATTGATGCGGGCGCGCGCACTAGCTTTCACGAGAATGTGTGGCAGCGCCTCGCTGAAGGTCTTCAGTTTGTCAAGGGCAACTTTGATGACGACGACGCCTTCGACGCCCTTGCGGCCACGTTGAAACGCAGCGACGCGGAACGCGGCACTGCTGGCAACTGGGCGTACTACCTGTCGGTACCTCCCGATTTTTTCGCGGATGTGATCCACCAACTTGATCGCAGTGGTATGGCCCACGCAGGTGAAGGCGAGTGGCGGCGCGTGATCATCGAGAAGCCATTTGGGCACAACGCGCAGTCAGCACACCAGCTCAACGAGGTGGTAGGCGCCGTGTTCGACGAGCGCTCCGTGTTCCGCATCGACCATTATCTGGGCAAAGAAACCGTCCAAAATATTTTGGCCCTGCGCTTTTCTAACCAGCTCTTCGAGCCCGTGTGGAACTCGCACTACATCGACCATGTGCAGATCACCATGGCCGAGGACATCGGCCTCGGTGGTCGGGCGAGCTACTACGACGGCATCGGCGCAGCGCGCGATGTTATCCAGAACCACCTGATTCAGCTGCTCGCGTTGGTTGCCATGGAGGAGCCGACATCGTTCTCGCCACGGCAGCTGCGCGCGGAGAAGCTTAAGGTGCTTCGTGCCACCACCGCTGTCGGTCCGTTCTCTGAGACGACGGCACGCGGCCAGTACACCGCGGGTTGGCAGGGCTCTGAACGCGTCGTAGGGCTGCGGGAGGAAGACGGGTTCGATCCGAATTCGACAACTGAGACGTACGCAGCATGCACGCTAGAAATCGCGTCGCGACGTTGGGCTGGTGTGCCGTTTTATCTGCGCACCGGCAAGCGCCTAGGCCGACGGGTGACCGAAATCGCGCTTGTCTTCAAACAACCCCCGTACCAGCCGTTTACAGAAGGCCAGACGGATTTGCTGACCAACAACGCAGTGGTCATCCGCGTCCAGCCCGACGAAGGTGTTCTCATGCGCTTCGGTTCGAAGGTCCCCGGCCCGGGTATGGAGCTTCGGGACGTGAACATGGATTTCCACTACTCGGAGGCGTTCACGGAACAGTCCCCAGAGGCGTACGAGCGTCTCATCCTTGATGCGCTGCTTGACGAGTCCAGCCTGTTCCCCACTAACGCCGAGGTGGAGCGCAGTTGGCAGATTCTGGATCCGGTGTTGGACTACTGGGCGGAACATGGCGCCCCTGAAGACTATGAGGCAGGCACCTGGGGTCCTGCGTCCGCTGATGAGATGCTTGCCCGCGAGGGCCGGGCGTGGCGTCGTCCGTAACGGAACGGAAAGGGTTCGACGTATGATCATCGATCTTCCTAACACCACCACGAAACAAATTGAGACGTCACTCGCACGCGTGCGCGAGAGCCATTCGCTAGCTACCGGTCGCGTCCTGACGCTTTTGGTTGCGGTAGATGAAGACAGCGAGCTTCTCGACAACACCTTGTCCACCCTCCGGGACGCCTCTTTCGAGCACCCAGCACGTGTACTCGTGCTGGTCTCCGGCGACCCGGCTAAGGAATCGCGTCTCGACGCTCAAGTGATGGTTGCGTCCAACGCTGGCGCGTCCGAGGTCGTCGTCATGCATCTGTGCGGTGAATTGACGCAGCACCTCGGTGCCGTGGTGACACCCCTTCTGCTTCCCGACACCCCCGTCGTCTCATATTGGCCAGGCGCTGCTCCAAAACGGCCCGCCGAAGATCAGTTGGGACACATTGCGCAACGTCGCATTACCAACATTCGTGGTGCGAGCCGCGATGGATCGCTCGCGGAGTTGGCGGCAGGCTATACGCCCGGCGATTCCGATATGTTGTGGTCTCAAATCACTCCCTGGAGGGGAATTCTCGCTTCGGCGCTTGACCGGTTCCCTGAGCACACAATCACGGGTGCAGAGGTCGCCGGTGCTCCTGGAGACCCCAGCGTGGATCTTGCGGCCGGCTGGCTCGCTGACAGCCTCGATGTGGAGGTAACACGTTGCGATGAGCATATCTCCGGCTTCCCCATCGCCCACACCATCATCCACACTGACGGCGGCGATGTTGAAGTCGTTGCTGAGGGTGAGTACACGGTACGCATTTCGGTACCAGACATGGCTGACTCGCGCGTCGCAATGGGTGAGCGCACTGACGCCGAATGTCTTGCCGAAGAACTTCGCCACCTCGGTCCCGATGCCATCTACGGCAACGCTTTGAACGGCTTAGGAAAGGTACGACACGCATGATTTACCCGAATCTCGAAGCTCTTATCGACGACACCGCCGCCGACGTTGCGGCCGTCATCCGCGACGCTCAGCGCTCAGGCGACGGCCGCGCTCGAGTGGTACTGACCGGCGGAACCGCGGGCATCGCTCTCCTGCGACGTCTGCGCACCGAAGCGATCGACTGGGCAAACGTAGACATATTTTTCGGCGATGAACGCAACGTACCGGTAGACCACCCCGAGTCCAACGAGGGCCAGGCCCGGGAGGCGTTGCTTGACCATGTCGACATACCCGAAACGAACATCCACGGCTACGGGTTGGACGGTGGGCCCATGGATGCCGCGGTAGCGCGTTATGAAGCAGCCTTAGCGGAGTTTGCGCCGGATGGCTTCGACCTCCACTTGCTCGGTATGGGCGGCGAGGGTCACATCAACTCGCTGTTCCCTCACACCAGCGCCGTGCGCGAACATGATGCCATGGTCGTCACGGTTACTGACTCCCCCAAGCCGCCAGCCGAGCGGGCGACCCTGACCCTGCCTGCGGTCCAGTCAGCCGACCGTGTGTGGTTGCTCGTTTCCGGCGCAGAGAAAGCCGAGGCTGCCTCCCACGCAGGTGACGGTGTTACGGCAGCTCAGGATTGGCCGGTCGCCGGCGCAGTTGGGCGTAAAGAAACGGTCCTGCGCATCACCGAGGATGCAGCAGGACCGTTGAACTAATTCGCTGTTAGGACGCGAACGTCTGGATCAGATTCAGACCGATGATGCAGGCGATCCAGATGATCGCCATCAGCACGGTCACGCGGTCCAGGTTGCGCTCCACGGTGGTGGAGCCGGACAGGTTCGCCTGAACGCCGCCACCGAAGAGGCTGGACAGACCGCCGCCCTTGCCTTTGTGCAGCAAGACGAACACGGTCATGAGGATCGCCGAAATCACCAGCACGATCTCGAGAGCAAGAGCCATCTGCGATACCTTTCCAAATCACATTGGTGCAAACTCTGTTGAGCCTACACCACTTTCTGGTGGGACCTTACATCGACGCGTTCGCGGCAGCGGCAGCAAGCTTCGCAAACTCCTGGCCATCCAGGGAGGCGCCGCCGACGAGTCCACCGTCGACGTCGGGCTGGCCCACGATCTCTGCGACGGTGTCCGTTTTCACCGAACCGCCGTAGAGGATGCGGACCTGATCGGCTGCGTCGTCGCCCGCAAGCTCACGGACAAGTTCACGGATGCCATGGCAGACCTCTTGCGCGTCCGCGGCGGAGGCTACCTTGCCAGTACCGATTGCCCAGACGGGCTCGTAGGCGATGACGACCTTGGACGCATCCACACCAGCTAACGACTCACGCGTTTGCTTGACCACGAAGTCGAGGTGGTCGCCCGCCTCGCGGACCTCGAGTGGCTCGCCGACGCAGACGATTGGCGTGATGCCGTGTTCAAGGGCCTTCTTCGCCTTGGCAGCGACCTGCTCATTGGTTTCGCCGTGGTACTCGCGACGCTCCGAGTGGCCGACGACCACCCAGGTGCAGCCGAGCTTCTCCAGCATCGCGGCAGAAATGTCGCCGGTGTACGCGCCGTTGTCGTGCTCAGACACGTCCTGCGCGCCGTAGGTGATCTGGAGCTTGTCGCCTTCCACCAACGTCTGGATTGAACGAAGGTCTGTGAACGGGACAGTCAGGGCGATATCGACTACCTCGTAACCATCCTTCGGGAACGCGAAGACAAGCTTCTGCGCGCTCTGGATCGCCTCAAGGTGATCGTGGTTCATCTTCCAGTTGCCCGCGATGAGTGGTGTACGTGCCATGGATAGACCTCCTTACTGCAGAACAGAAACGCCAGGCAGGTCCTTACCCTCAATCAATTCGAGGGAAGCGCCGCCGCCGGTCGAAATGTGGGAGAAGCCCTCTTCGTCGAGGCCCAGAGTGCGCACGGATGCCGCCGAGTCGCCGCCGCCGACAACCGTGAAGGAACCGTTGTCCTTCGTCGCTGCGATCATTGCCTCAGCCACTGCCTTGGTGCCGTCGGCGAAGTTCGGGAACTCAAACACACCCATGGGGCCGTTCCAGAACACTGTCTTGGAGCCCTTGATTGCCTCGGCGTAGTTCTTTGCGGTCTCCGGTCCGATATCCAGGCCCATCCAGCCCTCCGGAATCTCATCCAGACCGACGACCTTCTTCTCGGTGTCCTTGTCAAAGCCAGCACCCGCAGCGACATCAACCGGCAGAAGCAGCTTCTCGCCGAAACGTGCGATGAGCTCCTTGCAGGTATCGATCATGTCGTCCTGCAGCAGCGACTTCTGCACGTTGTGGCCCTGGGCCGCAAGGAAGGTGAAGCACATGCCACCACCGATGATGATCTTGTCTGCCTTCTCTGCAAGCGCCTCGATCACACCGAGCTTGTCGGACACCTTCGAGCCACCGAGCACCACAATGTAGGGGTTCTCTGGCTTGTCCTTGACCGCAGACAGGATCTCTACTTCCTTATCGACGAGGAAGCCGGCGTACGCCGGCAGCTTCTTCGCAACGTCGTACACAGACGCCTGGGCACGGTGCACAACGCCGAAACCGTCAGAGACGAACGCGCCGTTGTCAGCCGCCAACGCAGCGAGCTCAGCTGCGAACTCCGCGCGCTCCGCCTCGTCCTTTGAAGTCTCGCGCGGATCGAAACGGACGTTCTCCAGGAGCAGAATCTCGCCCTCGGTCAGGCCGTTGGCACGCTCGTGGGCGTCCTCGCCACTGACGTCGCCTGCCAGCGGGACAAACTGCCCGAGACGTTCCGACAGCGCCTCTGCAACCGGTGCGAGAGAAAACTTCGGGTTCACCTCGCCCTTCGGGCGGCCGAGGTGTGCCATAACGATGACCTTCGCGCCGCCGTCGAGAAGCGCCTTCAGCGTAGGCAGCGACGCGTCAATGCGACCGGCATCGGTGATGTTGCCGTTCTCGTCGAGCGGAACGTTGAAGTCGGAACGAACGAGGACGTGGCGGCCGTCGACGCCTTCGTCGAGAAGCTGCTGCAAGTTCTTAGTCAAGGGGTCTCTCCTTTTAGTTCGGTGAACGCATCCCATCGTATGAAAAACGGGTCCGCCGCGCTGGAAGCGCCACGGACCCGGGGGTGCCATAACTTAGAGCTTGTCCGCGACCAGCTTGGTCAGACGGATGTACTGGGCGGTGTAAGACCACTCGTTGTCGTACCACGAGATGATCTTGACCAGGTTGCCGTCGATGACGCGAGTCATGCCAGCGTCGAAGATAGCGCCGTGCGGGTCACCGATGATGTCGGAAGAGACGATCGGGTCCTCGGTGTACTTCAGCGCCTGGCCGAACTCGCTGTCCTCCACAGCCTTCTTCACTGCCGCATTGACCTCCTCGACAGTGACATCCTTGCCCAGGGTCACGGTGAGGTCGGTGGCGGAACCGGTGATGGTCGGCACACGCATTGCGAAGCCATCGAGCTTGCCCTCAAGGCTCGGGAGCACGAGCGCCACAGCCTTAGCTGCACCGGTGGTCGTCGGAACAATGTTCTGCGCTGCCGCGCGGGCGCGACGCAGGTCCTTGTGCGGAGCATCCTGGATCCGCTGGTCACCTGTGTAAGCGTGGATGGTCGTCATCAGGCCACGCTCGATGCCAAAGGCCTCATCGAGGACCTTCGCAACCGGCGCCAGAGAGTTCGTGGTGCACGATGCCGCGGAGATGATGTTCTCCTCGCCGGTGTAGTCGGCATGGTTCACACCCCACACGTAGGTGCCGTCAACTTCCTTGCCCGGTGCGGAGATGATGACCTTCTTCGCGCCGGCGTCGATGTGCGCCTGAGCCTCCGGCCCCTTGCGGAATACGCCGGTGCACTCCAAGACAATGTCAACATCGAGGTCACCCCAGGCGAGGTGTGCCGGGTCCTTCTCAGCAGAGACCTCAATGCGGCGGCCATCGATAGAGATCGAGTGGTCGTCGTACTCGATGTCGTGCTTGAACTGGCCGTAGGCCGTGTCGTACTTCAGCAAGTGTGCGAGAGTCTCATTGTTCGTCAAGTCATTGATCTTGACGACTTCGAGCTCGCCCTTGTACTCGTCCTCGATGATGCGGAGCGCGGAACGTCCGATACGACCGAAACCGTTAATGCCAATGCGCGTAGTCACTGTATTTTCTCCTCGATGGTTGTAGAAAACCTCGTACGCAAGCCAGTGTATCTGCGCCTCTCACAGCCTGCAGGGCGCAAATTCGCCCCAAGGCCCCCTCCCCACAACCAGGGGGAACATTCCCCCGCCGTGCCGATTCCGAATGTGGTTTCCCACACCACGACACCTCAGCACCCCCACTCCCCCTGGGGAAATACCGCCCGCTCAGGGCACCTCATGTACCCCGCAGGCAACTGTGATTCCGAACACCTTCTGGACGTTAATCTGAATTCACAGGATTCGGAGCCGTTTCCACTCCGTGTGTGTCCGGGATCCCCATCTCGGCTGCTCGACGGTCAGCGAGCGACAGCAGTCGTCGAATACGTCCTGCAACGGCGTCCTTGGTCATCTGCGGGTCAGCCAAACGACCAAGTTCCTCGAGTGAAGCATGACGGTGTTCCACGCGGAGGTAGCCCGCTTCTGCAAGGTGCTCAGGAACATCGTCGCCAAGAATGTCCATCGCACGCTCCACCCGTGCTGCAGCAGCTGCTGCAGCCTGCGCCGAACGGCGCGTATTGGCGTCATCGAAGGTAGCCAAGCGGTTGTTTACCTTCGCTGTCACAGCCTTCGCCGCGCGCTTGCGGTCCCACTCCAGGCGGGTCAGTGGTGCCCCCATACGACTCAGCAGGATTCCGATGGTCTCGCCGTCGCGGATAGTCACTCGCTCCACACCTCGGGTTTCACGGGTCTTCGCGGTCACCGACAGACGACGGGCCAACCCAACGAGTGCGAGCGCAGCTTCCTGGCCCGGGCACGCCACTTCAAGAGTCGCGGTACGGCCAGGCTCCATCAGCTTTCCTCGCGCGAGAAACGCGCCACGCCAAGCTGCCTCAACGCCGGCCATTGATCCTGAAATCACCTGTCGCGGCATACCAACCACCGGGTGACCAGACGCTGTCACAAGCTTCAGCCGGCGGATGACATCAGCCACGTCACGTTCCACCCGAACGACATACGTGGTGTCTTTACTGCCTTGGACAGGGGGTACGGTCTCGATGGCAGGCTGGACTGCGCAGAGTTCTTGAATGGATTCCGCGAGCCTCACCGCCACCGGCTTCTCGCCGAATTCTGCGACGATGGCCAGACCGTTATCGGAAGGCTGGATCGAGCCGGCGAAACGAATAAGCGCGGTGGCTTCCGCCGCCCGAGCCTCGGTGGTACCACAAGATACGGCGAGTAGCTCTTCTTTCACCTTGCCCGTAAGCGCCAATGTTTCCGTCCTTTCATCGCCCCCTTTAACCCGGAGCAGTCTAGCTTGCAGCTGTTAGCTGCTCGTCGAGAGGTCCTTGAGCGCAGCAGCAAGCTTCAACGGATCATGAAGGTTGCGCTTCACACCATCGTCGCCTTCGACGCGTAAGGAGCGGTACTCGACGTCCGCGCCGAGCCGTTCCGCCGCACGGCGGACGTTTTCACGTTCACCGTGCGTAGTCACCATGTCACTGTCCGCCAGGAAGCAATCAACCCGCAGGTTGGGGGCGTGTTGCGCAAAGACATGGATATGACGCTCGGTGGTAAACCCATGGGTCTCCCCTGCTTCTGGGGAGAGGTTAAGTACCACAACCACCTTCGCTTCGGTCTCGTTCAGCGCATCGCGCACTTGAGGCACCAACAGGTGCGGGATCACAGAGGAAAACCACGAACCAGGCCCAATGGTGACCAGATCCGCGTCCATAATCGCCTGGATGGCGTCCCGGCTCGCTGGCGGTTCGGACGGAGTCAGCCGCACACGGCGCACAGTGCCCGGTGTCGTCGCAACGGCGACTTGGCCGTGTACAGAGCGCAGCACCCGTGGGTCGTCGTCAAGCCCTGCAACATCAGCTTCAATGTCGAGGGGTTGTGGGCTCACTGGAATGACTCGTCCCTGGGAGCCGGTCCATTTGCCAACCTGGTCCAGCGCCGCTTGTGTGTCACCAAGGCGCTCCGCAAGTCCGGCGATGATCAAGTTTCCCAAGGCGTGTCCAGCCATTGCGCCATGCCCACCGAAGCGGTGCTGGAGCGTGTCGCGCCACATCGCGCCGTCCCCGCTGTCGTCGGTAAGCGCTGCCAGCGCCATGCGGAGATCTCCCGGAGGAACAATCTCCATCTCGCGACGCAGGCGGCCCGACGAGCCGCCGTCATCGGCAACTGTCACCACAGCGTTAATACGAGCTGCGCCGGCAACGCGCGCGGCCGTGAGCGTCTGGTAGAGCCCATGCCCTCCCCCGAGGCATGTGTACGTCATCGCCGCGGGATCAGTCGCGCGCATTAGTGCTTCTCCAAATCACGGTGGATGACATTGACATCAACTTGGCCCTGCTGTCGCAGTCGCCTCCCGATCGCTTCTGCGACCGCAACCGAGCGGTGGTGCCCACCTGTGCAGCCAACGCCCACAGTGATGAAGTCCTTACCTTCGTGGCGGTAGCCCTTCAACGTGCTCGACAACAGATCAACGAAATGATCCACGTATTCCTTCGCACCATCCTGCGACAGGACATAGTCTGCTACAGGTGCGTCGATACCGCGGAAGTCGCGCAGCTCCTCAACCCAGTATGGGTTGGGTAGGAATCGCACATCAATGATCAGATCAGCGTCACGTGGCGAACCATGCTTGAATCCGAAAGACTCAATAGTGACGTGTTGACGCTCCACCGGCAGCTCGCCGACCGATGCCTCAACAGCGCGGCGTAGGTCGTGCACAGACAAATTGGACGTGTCGATGATGACATCTGCGGCCGAACGGATGCCTTCCATTTCCTCGCGTTCGCGATCGATGCCGTCCTGCAAGGTACCATCGCCCTGCAGCGGGTGCGTGCGCCGCACGGAGTCGAATCGGCGGATCAGCACATCGTCACGCGCCTCAAGAAACAGCACGAACGGTGAGTAACCACGTCGACGGAGCCCCTCAAGGGTGTCGGCCAATGAACCGTTGAACCGGTCTGCGCGCACGTCCGACACGACCGCCAGCCGTTCCACTGGGGAATCGTCCGCTGCTGCAAGGTCCACAAGCTCCAGAATTAACTGGGGTGGCAGATTCTGTGAAACGAAGAAACCTTTGTCCTCGAATACTTTCGCTGCGGTGGACAATCCGCCACCGGACAAGCCGGTGATGATCACCGGACGCCAACTGGCGGAACGCAAATCGTGTGGCAATGCTTGAGCAGAAGCTGTGGACATGGCGCTCATCCTAACGAAGCGCAGCGAGCCGCGTCGCGGTTCCGCAAAAGCTGCCACAAAACCAGCCTCACAACCAGCTACGTATGAAGGTGCTCGTAGATCGTCGCGGCGAGTTTCGGACCGACGCCTTTAACCTCCTGGATCTCCTCGATAGAAGCCTCTTTGATCTTCTTCACCGAGCCAAAGTGCTTCACCAAATCGGTTCTCCGCGCGGGGCCTAGTCCCGGGACTGCGTCGAGGGCGGACGCTCGCATGCGCTTCGAGCGTTGCTGGCGGTGGTAGGTGATGGCGAACCGGTGGGCCTCATCACGCACCTGCTGGAGCAGATACATGCCTTCGGAGTTTCGCGGCAGGATCACCGGCTCGTCGTCGTCTGGCACCCACACTTCCTCGAGGCGTTTGGCCAATCCGATGAGTTGTACATCGACGATGCCGAGGTCGTCGAACACAGCCTGTGCGGCATTAACCTGGGGTTTGCCGCCGTCGACGATGAACAACTGGGGAGGGTAAGCGAAGCGTTTCGCACCGGTCGATTCGTCGGCCTCGTCCTCGAAGGTCTGCGCCTCAGCGACCTCATCAGGGTTGGCGAGTTTGTCCTCGTTGTAGCGCTTGAAGCGCCGGCGTGTGACCTCGGCGATGGACCCGACGTCGTCGGATCGACCATCGCCGGCTGCTTCCTTGATGCGGTATCGACGGTAGTCGTTCTTTTTGGGCAAACCGTCCTCGAACACCACGAGGGAGGCTACAACGTCGGTGCCTTGGATGTGGGAAATATCGGTGCATTCAATACGCAGCGGCGCTTCGTCCATCCCGAGCGCGTCCTGGATATCTTGCAGGGCCTGCGATCGTGCGGTCAGGTCACCGACCCGCTTCAACTTGTGCTGGTGGAGCGCTTCGGCGGCGTTTTTGTGCACTGTTTCCATCAGGGCACGTTTATCACCGCGCTGCGGCACGCGAAGGTCCACAGGCCCGCCACGTAGTTCTTCGAGCAGTTGGGTCACTTCCGGCAGTTCCGCGGGCAGCGTCTCGACGAGAATCTCACGCGGCACCGGCATCGGTGCCGCCGCTTGCGCACGTGACTCCTGATCTACGCCTCGGCGACGAACCTTCTGCGCTTCGATCTTGCGGTCCTCTTCACGCTCTTGCTTCACTCGCTCGACCGCATCCGAGTAGTACTGGACCAAGAAGTTCTGCATCAACGTTGGCAACGTTGGGTCGGTCTGGCCTTCCTCCAGACGTTCTGCTGCTCCGGGCTCATCGCCCGTTTTTTCCACGACCCAGCCCCGCTGTGCACGGATGCGCCCATCACGGACGTTGAAAATCTGCACCGCCGCTTCAAGCTCGTCGGTATCAAAGGCGATGATGTCCGCATCGGTGTCTTGGCTGAGGACGACCGTCTGGCGCTCCATTACCTTTTCGACGGCACCGAGGTCGTCGCGAAGCCGCGCCGCCTTTTCAAACTCGAGGTTTTCCGCGGCCTCCTCCATCTGTGCGGTGATGCCACGGACAAGCTTCTCGGAGCGACCTGCCATGAAGCCAAGGAAGCCCTGGACGATCTCGTCGTACTCGGCTTCGTCGACACGACCGACGCAGGGTGCCGCACACTTGTCGATGTAGCCAAGCAAGCAAGGGCGTCCAAGGGATTCGTGACGGTTAAACACACCGTTGGAACACGTCCGAATCGGGAACACGCGCGTGAGCAGATCGAGGGTCTCGCGCACCGCCCACGCATGCGAGTACGGGCCGAAATAGCGTACGCCCTTACGTTTGGGGCCACGGTAGAAGAACGCGCGCGGGTAGCGTTCGCGCACGCTGACGGCAAGCATTGGGTATGTCTTGTCGTCGCGGTACATGACGTTAAACCATGGGTCGAAGCGCTTGATCCATGTGTATTCGAGCTGGAGCGCCTCTACCTCGGATGCGACAACGGTCCATTCGACTGAAGCGCCGGTGTAGACCATCTGCCGGGTCCGCGGGTGCAGAGTCTCCGGTGGCTGAAAGTAGTTGCTCAGGCGCGCACGAAGATTTTTGGCTTTGCCAACGTAGATGACACGCCCGTCGCGGTCCCGGAACTTATACACGCCCGGATCGGTTGGGATCGTTCCGGGCGCTGGGCGGTAAGACTGGGGGTCAGCCAAGGGTTAATCCTTAGGCATGTATTTGGCTTCGAGCTTGCGGAATTGCTCGACAGCCTGAATCGCGCGCTCTTTATCGCCTGATTGGATCGCCCACAGGGTGACGTACTCGAATTCCGGAAGTTCGAGTCGCGCCATGCGGGAGCCCTTGGGAAAGCTCAAACCGTAAATGACGGTCCAGGGGTAGAAACGGGTGCCGATGATGTTGGCTACCTGGACACCGTCTTCGTTGGCGCGCACCCGAGGGCGAGTCAGTGCGATCCAGGACAGGACGGAAATAATCAGGCCAACGCCCACGAACGCGAACTTATCCACGCTGGTAATCGCGATGCCCGAGAATTGCGCGTCCACGGCCCACGCCATGAAGAAATGCACGGCCATGACAAGGATGATCCAGCCGATCGCCACGGTTCGCAGGTACCTCGACGAAATCTCAAGCTCCCACGGCTTCGTCGAGGTGTTGGCGTGCGGATCAAGCGCAGTCAGATAAGCAGCTTCCTGCTCGTTCGTTATGTGTGTGCCTGCTGGTTGATCAGTCACTTCCGCACTCCTTGTCAACTTGAAAACGCTCTTGCTTCTCGACGACTCCGTGCCGCGCTCGCTCCGGCTACTTTAACCCTTTAGCGGCAAAGCGCGAACTTTCTGCAGTTCAACTAAGGCCCCAGCGGCCGCACGCATCGCTTCGGCGCCTTTGTCTTCTTTCGCGTCTTCCCCACCGGCACGCTCGTAAGCCTGGTCTTCTTCTTCAACCGTGAGCACGCCGTTGCCTACCGGCGTTTCCTCATCCAATGCAATACGGGTGAGGCCAGCGGTGACAGAGTCGCAAACGTAATCAAAGTGGGCAGTTTCGCCACGGATGACGCAGCCGAGGGCCACTACCGCGTCGTAGCGCTTTGCGCATGCCTGCACCACAACTGGCAACTCCAACGCGCCTGCTACCGCATATTCATCGACTTTAACGCCCAGTTCTCGGGCCTCATCTCGTGCGCCAGCGCGCAGCATCTCGACGATCTTTTCATTCCAGCGGGTGTAAACGACGGCGACGGTAAGCCCCTCCGCTTGCAGGGAATAGTCCTCGGGTGCTCCAGTAGCTGCCACTGGTGGGTCTCCTTGATACCTAGTTGGTGTGGTGTTGTGGGTGTTGTGTGTTGTGTTCTTCAGCCCAACCGAGAATGCCGGGCAGGTCGTGTCCCATCCTGTCGCGCTTCGTCCGCAAATAGGCGATGTTGTCGTGGTTAGGAACCACTTCGATCCTACTGCGGTGAGCAACCTTGGGGATCAGACCGGCAAAGGCATCGACTTTTTGGGGATTGTTGGTCATCAGATCGACCGAACCGATACCCAGGTCTGCAAGGATGTCGCTTGCTGCGGAATAGTCGCGTGCGTCGACTGGCAGGCCTTGTTCAAGGTTTGCATCAACGGTGTCGAGCCCGTCGTCCTGTAAACGGTAGGCGCGCAGCTTGGCGAGTAACCCGATTCCGCGTCCCTCATGTCCACGCAAGTAGACGATAACGCCGCGGCCTTCCTGCTGAATGCGGCGCATTGATTCCTGAAGCTGCGGACCACAGTCACAACGCCGGGAGCCAAACACATCGCCGGTGAGACATTCCGAATGCACACGGACGAGAACGTCCTCGGCGTCGCGCAGTGCATCAAGTTCCCCCGCGATCAGCGCAACATGCTCGGTCTCAGTCAACGTATCCAGGTAGCCAACCGCAGTGAATTCACCGAACTCCGTTGGTAAACGAGTAGCAGTGCTGCGTTCGACAAATCGTTCATGCTGGCGACGGTACGCAGCGAGCTGCTCGATCGAAATCATCGGAAGCCCGTGCGTATTCGCGAACCTGCGGAGCTCGTCGAATCGAGCCATGTCTGCAGGGTCATCTTCAGAAACGATCTCGCACAGTGCGCCGACGGGGGCCTTACCCGCAAGCGTTGCAAGGTCTACCGCTGCCTCCGTGTGTCCGTCCCGGACAAGCACTCCCCCGTCACGCGCCCGCAGGGGCACAACGTGTCCGGGCCTCGTAAACGACTCTGGGGTCGCGGAATCGTCGGCAAGCAATGCGATCGTCGTGGCGCGCGAACGTGCGGAAATACCGGTGGTGCCGGTTGCTGCATCAACGGTCACGGCGTAGGCAGTCCCGTGCAGGTCCTGGTTTTGCGCAACCATCGGGGGCAGATCGAGGGCCGTGGCCCGTTCGTCCGACATGGACACGCAAATGTAGCCAGAGGTGTACCTCACCATAAACGCCACCAACTCCGGCGTGGCGTCTTGTGCGGCGAAGATGAGATCGCCCTCGTTTTCGCGATCCTCACTGTCCACGACGACGACTGCTTTGCCCTCGCGGATGGCGGCAATCGCCTCCTCCACAGTGTCCAATTCGGTGGTGTGATTACCGGCGCTACCGGCGGATGCTGTCATACCGTTCAACCCTAGCCCTGCACCATTTTCTCAACGTACTTGGCCACGATATCCACCTCGAGGTTCACTGGATCACCGACCGTAAGGTCACCAGCAGTGGTATCGCGCAGCGTGGTGGGGATCAGCGACACCTCGAAAAAGTCGTCTCCGACTGCGGAAACCGTCAGCGATGTTCCGTTGACCGTAATGGATCCTTTCTCCACCACATACCGACCAAGATTCGCGGGCAGGGTGAAGCGCACTACCTCCCAGTGCTGGGACGGCGTACGAGAGACTACTTCCGCGACACCATCGACGTGGCCCTGCACGATATGTCCGCCCATGCGCTGGCCAGCAGCCAATGCGCGCTCTAGGTTGACCTTGCTCCCCTCGCTATAGGTGCCGAGACGCGAGCGATCCAGCGTTTCGCGCATCACGTCAGCGGTGAATACGCCAGCAACGTTGTCAACCACCGTCAGACACACGCCGTCGACCGCGATGGAGTCCCCCGGTGATGCATCCTCGGTGACCTTCGGCGCACGCACCGCGATCCGAACGGCATCCTCGAGCTGTTCAAGCGTGTCAACGACACCAATCTCCTCAACGAGTCCCGTAAACACAGTTCAGTCCTTCTCCATTTCTATAAGCACATCGTTGCCGATCCGGCGCACATCAGTGGTGCGGAAACGTTTAGCGTCACCAATCGTTCCCGCGATTTCGCAGTCGAGCACTCCCCGTCCGGCCCCCAGCAGTGCAGGGGCAATGTAGGCCTGCACCGCGTCGACCAGGTCGAGTTCCAGGAAACTCGCCGCCAATGTTGCCCCGCCTTCTACAAGCACATCTCTCGCGCCGCTATCCCACAGCGCTGTCAGCGCGGCCTGTGGAGTGTCGTATTGCTCAAACCCGAGCTCGGTCAGGTTGCCGCTGGGAAAAGCCCGCTTACCGACGACCACACGTCGCGGCTGGTGCTCATACAGAGCGCCATCGCTGTGGCGGGCGGTCAACGATGGGTTGTCAGCAAGCGCGGTCCCCGTGCCAATGACAATCGCGTCACGTTTCGTGCGATCTGCGTGCACAGCGGCGCGGGCTTCGTCGCAAGTGATCCACTTGCTCGTCTTATCGGCCGCTGCCGTAAACCCGTCCAGCGTCGACGCAAACTTCAGCGTCACACTCGGGCGGTTGTTGCGCACCGAGCGAAGCCAGGGCTGCAGTGCCTCCACACGGGTGTGAAGTAGGGCCACATCCAATCCATGTGTTCGCAGCCAATCCGCGCCGCCGGATGCAGGCTCAAACGGATCAGCGGTCAGATACACCACCCTCGCAATTCCGGCATCCACCAACGCTTGGGTGCACGGACCTGTCCTGCCAGTGTGGTTGCACGGTTCCAAAGTGACAACGGCTGTCGCGCCCTTCGTCCGTGGTCCCGCTTCACGCAGGGCGTTGACCTCAGCATGGGGCCCGCCCGCGGGAGAGGTCCCGCCAGTCGCGATAACTTCCCCGGATGCGGTCACGATTGCGCAGCCCACCGGCGGGTTCGGCGAGGTCGTCCCGCGCACTGCGTCACCCGCCGCTATGGCCGCAGAAACCGCGTTGGCTAACGCGGGATTATCACGTGTCACGCCTGCGCAGCCTCAGTTGCCAACTCGCGGAGGCGCTCTACCGCCTGGGCTGGGTCATCAGCGCCGAATACGGCGGAACCAGCAACGAATGCGTCCACACCGGCCGCTGCCGCTTGTGCGATAGTGCTGTTGGCAATGCCACCGTCGATACCAATGATTGTGTCCAGGCCCGCTTCCGCAATGCGATCGCGAAGCGTCATCACCTTGCCCAGGACCTCGGGCATGAACTTCTGGCCGCCAAATCCTGGCTCGACACTCATGACCATGACCTGATCAAAATGCTCGAGGTCATCGAGGTACGGCTCGATTGCGGTCCCTGGCTTGATGGCGAAGCCGGACTGTACACCGAGTTCGCGGCACTGCTTCGCAGCAGCTACATGGTCGTCGGTCGCTTCGACATGGAACACGAGGCGGTCGCCGCCGGCCTTGACGTAGGTTTCAAACCACCGCTCCGGCTCCTCGATCATCAAATGCATATCCAGGAATTGGTCCGTCACGCCGTTAACCGCCTTGGTCACGTCGGGACCAAAGGACAAGTTGGGCACAAAGTGGCCGTCCATGATGTCAACGTGGATCAGGTCTGCGTTGGGGACCTTGCGGACGTCGTCGCCAAGCGCTGCGTAATTAGCGGCAAGAATCGATGGTGCGATGTAAATCATGAGGTGTCCTTAAACTTCGGTGGTCGGCTCGGGTCCGAGTTTTCGCAGTACAGCGAAAAACATAGCGTCTGTTCCGTGTCGGTGCGGCCACATCTGGACGCTTGGCAAGTCGCCAACGTCATCCATGCCCGCTGCGTACTGGCTCCCATCGAGCTCCTCGACCTTGCCGTCAGCGAGGATCGTGTCGACGATTCCTCTGGTTTCGCGCACATCGGGTGAGCACGTGGAGTAGACGACAATACCGCCGGGCTTAACTAGCTCGATTGCAGCCGAGAGCAATTCGCGCTGAAGCACGTTGAGTTCCGCGATGTCTTCCTCACGCTTGGTCCAACGCGCCTCTGGGCGGCGGCGAAGCGCTCCGAGACCAGAACAGGGTGCGTCGACAAGAGCACGGTCGTAGCCCGGCTCAAGGCCAGAATGACGACCATCGGCAGTATGGACGCGCACAGGAAGATCACGCACGGTTTTCCGAATGAGTTCAGCACGGTGCGGACTCACTTCGACGGCATCAACTACTGCGCCATCGATAGCAGCCAGCGCCCCCATGAGGGCCGCCTTACCTCCCGGACCAGCGCACAAGTCGAGCCATCGGCCTTGGTCGTCTTCGACCGGCACGTCCACTACCGCACGCGCAATCACCTGCGAGCCCTCGTCCTGAACTGCGGCGAGCCCCTCGCGTACCGGCTGCAACTGTCCTGGATCTCCTTCGGGGAGGTAGACGGCGTACGGTGAGTAGCGCCCCTCTTCCCCGCCAGTGACCAGCGCTAACTCCTCTGCGCTCATCTCGCCTGGTCGCGCAACAAGATGTACGACCGGACGGGCTGAATCGGCCTCAAGTGCGGCCTCAAGCTCGTCTTCTCTCGAGCCCAGTGCAGCACGGATCGATTCCGCGATCCACACCGGGTGCGCATGGCGGAACGCCACCGCAGCAAGCGGGTCCTCCGGTTCAAGCTTGCGGAGCCACTCCTCCGCTGGAGTCCGCGTAATCGAGCGCAATACGCCGTTGACAAAGCCCTTGGCCTTGAATTGACCGGCCGCTTCAACCAAACGCACGGAGGTGTCGACGGCCGCATGGTCCTCCACTCGCGTGTACAGCAACTGGTAGGTGCCGAGCCGCAACGCAGTCAGCACTTCAACAGCCATTCGGTCCAGGCCGCGGGATGCGTTGTCTGCAATCACAGCGTCAAGAACACCAAGGCTGCGCAGCGTACCGTAAGTCAGCTCGGTTGCAAACGCCGCGTCACGACCGGTGATCTTTCGCTCACGCAAGACCGTCGGCAGAGTGAGGTTTGCAAACGCCGCGTCGCGCTCGACGCGTACCAACACCTCAAATGCCGCCTCGCGCGCCGGGTCACCGATGCGTGCGGTTTCGTTCACGGGTGCTGCTTCTTTGCGACGCCTCGGCGCCTGCCGCGTGTTTGCTCGCCCGTTTCGCTTCGGCTGGTGTTCACGGCGCCCTGCTGCGCGTGACCGGAATCCACCACTCATTCGAACGTCATCCCTTCCGCCCGCACGTCGTTTGCCAAGCCTCGAGCCCAATCAGCTGCGTTCATCATTTTCTTGCCGGGTGCCTGAATCGTGCTGAGCACGACGTCACGAGTACCGGTTCCCACTCGCACCTCGTTCTTGCCAAATGCAACCTGGCCCGGGGCGAGCTCGGTTGAATCGACAGACGTTACTGGCCCGAGCTTGAATCGCTCCTCGCCTCGCATAGTCCATGCACCAGGCGCTGGAGTATGCGCACGAATTGCCCGATCGATGACCGTGGAATCGGCGGCCCAGTCAACGCGCGCATCTGCAGTGAGAATCTTTGGCGCATAGGTTCCCTCTTCAGGCTGTGCTTTCGGCGTCAGTGTGCCGGATTCAAGACCATCCATGGTGCGAACGAGCAGGTCTGCGCCGGAGTACGCCAAACGCTCGAGAAGAACACCGGCGGTGTCGTCGTCGGAAATTGTGTCTGTGAGCGTGTCCAAAATGTCGCCGGTGTCCAACCCTTCGTTGATCCGGAACGTCGTCGCACCGGTGGAGGCATCGCCCTCGCGGATCGCGGCCTGTACCGGCGCAGCACCGCGCCACTGCGGCAGCAGCGAGAAGTGCAAGTTCACCCAACCGTGCGTCGGAATATCGAGCATGCCAGCAGGAATCAGGTTGCCGTACGCAACGACCGGGATCGCGTCTGGGGCGATGTCGCGCAGTCGGGCCGCGGTGTCGTCGTCAAGTTTCTCGGGTGTGAGCACCTCAATGCCATGCTCGAGTGCAACTGCCTTCACCGGCGACGGATGCAACGTACGCCCCCTACCCTTGCGTGCATCGGGTCGCGTCAGCACGGCCACTACCTCATGTTCCGATGCCAGCAGCCGCTCCAGTGCCACTGCCGCCGGCTCAGGGGTACCTGCAAATACAAGTCTCACAGTTAGTTCTCCTTATTCCACTCCGCCGCGGCAATCGCATCGAGTGCCGCTTTGCGGTCAGCTGGCGACATTCGGGCCGTAAACATCACGCCGTCGAGATGGTCTGCTTCGTGCTGAATGCAGCGTGCGAGCAATCCGCTGCCGCGTAGTGTCAGCGGGCGCCCACACATGTCGGCGCCATGGGCAACCACGGTGTTGTGCCGCTCAACAGTCCCGCGAACATCAGGCACCGAAAGACATCCCTCCACACCAATTTGGGTATCTTCGCCCAACGGCGTCCACACCGGGTTCACGATGTGTCCCCGAAGGCCCTGACAATCGAACACAAACACTCGCTGTGCGACACCGACCTGGTTTGCCGCTAGGCCAACACCCCCAGCCGCATCCATCGTCTCAAGCATGTCACCCACGAGCCTGTGCAGGCGTTCGTCGAACACATCCACCTCCTCCGCTGCCGTGTTGAGCACCGGATCCCCGAATAGACGAATGTCGCGTATGGCCATGAACGCCAAGTGTACTGACCTGGACAAGCGAAATTTCGCTTACCCGATATCCACCGGATTGACCTGGATACGCAGTGGCAGCTCCTGCTTCGACGTCGTCCACGCGACTGCCCCTGCCCGCAGCGCCTTGCCCAGCGCAGACCGCCCAGTTAACGGCGCGCGCACCAGCATGCGCTGCGCCGGACCGTACTCACGCTGATCCCACTCGCCGGGCAAACGCACACCCGGGGGCAAATCCACAGGCCCCAGGATCTCCGCGTAGTCCGGCAGGTCGGTGCGCTCAAAGAACGGCTCCAGCGCGTCTCGGGGCGCGTCAACCACGGCAACGTGGACCGCCGGCGGAAATCTCGCCTCGCGGCGCAAAGCCAGCTCTGCAGCTGCAAATCCCGGCGCGTCCCAGCGAATGAGATGCTGCACGACCGGCATGCTCGGCTCCGCTACCACTACGACTTCTCCGCCATCGGCATGCGGTTGGACAAGCGTGGCAGCAGCCATCCATTTCGACAGCGTGTCCTCCACTGCCCTTAAGTCAGGGCGTTGCACGAGCGCCCACGCGTCAAGCAGCACAGCAGCACCGTATCCGCCTGGTACTCGAGGTTCTGCGCCTGGCGTGGCGACGACAATCGCAGGCCCCGCGTCAATCGTGCGCGAAATACGATCGCCCCCGGACGTTTTGACCCTATATTTCGCAAACGCACGGCCAAGCTCTTCTGCGGTGCGTTCGGTGCCCAGTACGACAGCCCGCACACGCCGGGAACCGCATGCCGGACACACATGTGCAGGGTCCATTCGGCCACACCACCGGCATGTCGGTGCCGCTGCTTCACCACCGGACGGCAACCCCAGCGGTCCGTTGCACCAACGGCAACGCGACGGTGTACGACACTGCCCACACGCAAGAGATTGGATATAGCCGGTGCGTGGCACCTGGAACAACACGGGTGTGCCCCGCTCGAGGGCTTTCGTCGCGGCTGCAAATGCTGACGAAGGCAGACGCGCCTGTTTAGCCCTCGGGTCCCGTTCAAGCTCAAAGTCAGAATCGCCCGCGGCGTGAATGTAAGGCGAACGTGTACGAAGCGTTTGGCGGGGTGCGACCAGTTCGTGCATCCAGCCAGATTCCACCAACAGTTGCGCCTCTGCTGTGCGTGAGAATCCACCGATGACCAAACATGCGCGCTCAAGGCTCGAGCGCGTCGTGAGCACCTCCCTGGCGTGAACGTAGGGCGCGCGAGGATCCACGAGGTTGTCATCGCCGTCGAACATGACGACCATCAACCGCAAGTTCTGGACCGGCGCGAACGCGGCGGAGCGGGTCCCTACCACGATGCGCCCTTGGCCGTGCAGAACGGACAGGTAGCGGGAATACCGTGCTTGGGGTCCCTGGGAGGCGGTCAAAGTCGTCACTTGTTTTGCCGCAACGAGCTCGCGTAGCGCTTCCTCGCAACGGTCAACAGCATCTTGGTCCGGAACCACGATGAGCGCGCCACCGCCGTCCTTTGCCACCTTGACAGCGAGTGCGGCAAGCGCGGCAGGCCAATCCTCGCCCGGCACCAACTGCCACGCGGCACGAGCCAGCTTTCCCTCTACTACGGCATCGACGAAGGACTCACCGTGTGTGTACGTCGTCCATGCGGAAAGGTCCGGCTCGGCGACCTCCCCGAGCTCCACCCATGGTGTGGAGGTATCCGTTTCTTCCGCTTTCGCATGTCGTGCGGGTATTGCAGAGCGATAAATGTCGGATCGGATGCCTGCGTACCGGTCCGCGAGTGCGTCGATAAGCATGCGCGTGTGCTCCGGGGCCACGACCTCGGGTGAGATAACGCGTTCGATGAAGCGCAGTGAGCCTTCATGGCTTGTCGACGACACCCGCTCCAGCACGATCGCATCCACGAGCCTGCCTGCAAACCGAACCCGCACGCGGACGCCTGGCTGTGCGGCATCGGCATCCTGCTCGTCGACAAGATAATCGAAGGCCCGATCAAGGTGCGCGAGCCCCAACATAGGCAGCACGCGGGCCACAGGCAGGTTGGCAGCTCGCGTGTTCGACATGGTGCAGCATTCTAAACCACGCCACGACACGACACTCCGGGCCTAAGGCTCAGCTGTGCGAAACAGTGCGGTAGTAATAGATGCATCACAAATCAATCGCGCCGATGAGGGACCCGCTTCCGCCATGAAACGTCTGCTTCCCGCAGTCTTATCCGTCTGTATATCCGCTGCAGTTGCCGCAGGAGCCATGACTGCTCCCCAAGCACATGCGGTTGACGTCACAAATCTTTCGCTAGGAAGCAAGCAGACACAACAGCTTTTTGCAGGCTCCTCCCTTGGCCCGATACTTAGTCCAGGTAACGGCTCGCCGATCGACAACGTATCCGCCTACATCCACGGCTCGTCGCAAGGCGCACAGCAAGCCGTACAGGACAACTGGCGCAAGGCATACAACCAACTCCCCCAACAAGTTCGAGATAGCGTGCCACCTCACCTGCGCCCTGCACCGCAGGAAGAAGAGACTGTGCCGGTAACCGTGGTCCCGGCAGCGGAGCCAACGTTGTCTCCTAACGCAACCAACTGCAGCAATTGCGTAGCAATTACGTACGACGACGGACCGGTTCCCGGTACGGAGCGCCTGCTCGACATCTTCAAGCGCAAGAATGCGCATGCGACGTTTTTCGTCGTCGGTAACAACGTCAATGCAAACCCGAAGATCCTGCGCCGCATCCGCGCCGAGGGCCACACGATTGGCAACCACTCGTATTCACACCCGGACCTGGCGCGCCAATCCGACGCGACGATCGGGTCACAGCTCAGCGACACGAGTGCTGCCATTGAGAAGCAATCGGGAGTGAAGGTGCACTGGGTGCGCCCGCCCTATGGTTCCTACGACGGCCGTGTAATCAATGCTTCCAAGGCCCGTGGCCTATCGCTGGCAATTTGGGACGTTGACACGATGGATTGGAGCCACCGTGACACCGCACGCACCTGCTCCATAGCGGTCAATCAGGCGCAAGCTGGATCGATTGTGCTCATGCACGACATCCACGAGCCGACCATCAACGCAGCGGAATGCATCATCGATGGTCTGCGCGCCAAGGGGCTGCGTCCGGTAAGCCTCGACGAGATGATTAAGGACCCCGTCCCGGGGCGTGTGTACACCCACGCGAATTAGCCGTTAGACTTCGTCGCCATGACTGATCCAGGCGAGCATACAGACGAGCAATCGGAAGACACTGCAGACCGCGAAGGTTGGCTCAAGGCACTTCCCTATGCCGTTTTTGCACTGTATGTGATCGCACCTGCACTCCTCATTCCCGTCGCTGGCACGCCATGGCTCCTCGTTGGTTTCATCTTTGCTGTCGCTGCTATCGCGGGGCTTGTCGACGGCTACTGCTTCCGTCCCTCTTGGACATTGCCACTATCCGCCGCTGGCGGTTTCTGGGTGGCGAAGATCCTTTACTTCAATAACGGCACCTTCATCTATGCACTCGGCGTGGCTGTCGTGTCGGCACTTTGCGCATGGCTGATGTCTTTGGTGCGCAAGCAGCCGGCCCCGGTGTCGTCGACAAGCAGTGCGCAGGTGTAGCCGATGGAAACCTGGAGCCTCAACCACCCGAAGTATGGGCTTATCGAACTGCGTGTGGGATTCGACCGCGACTTCGCGGCAGAGGACCCTGAGTGGCCCGGAGATGAGACTGACAAGGAAGGTACGCTAGCCACAGACGAGCACACCCTGCGCGAACGCATCGAACTCTGGGCAAAGAATCCGAGTGAGCGCATGGAAGTGTGTGTCGACGGCACCGTGCAGCACCGCTACAACGACGTGAACAGCGGGCGACTCCCCCTTTTTGGAAACGGCGGGGCAAAACTCGAGACTCCAATGGGGATCGGCGTTGACCGCCAAAAGCCTCACCTTAAACTGCGTGCAAGTGGCTTCGACGAACTGCTCAGTGTCGAGTTTCGGGAGGGCGACACCATCGTCGAGTTCGACCCTCCAGAAGGCTCACGCGGTGCGAAACGGCGTCGGACAATGGAATCGAGTTCGCTCAAGCGCACACTCATCCCTATGGCCGAAGGCTTGGGCAAAGGTGGCTGGGCGCTGGCGGTGATTGTCCTCGGTCCGATCGTAAGCCGAATCATCGACCGACTTCTGCGCTACCTTCCGGACTGGGAACTCCCCGACATCACCTTGCCGCACATGGATCTTCCGGTCCCGCACCTTCCCCAAATGGATCTTCCGCTCCCCCAGATCAACTGGCCTGAATTAGACCTCCCAGACTTGCCCGAGTGGGTTCTTGTTGCGCTCGAATACTCCAAGATCTGGCTGCCAATCCTCATTGGCGTGGTTGTCGGAATCGTGGCCTTGCGCAACCACAAGAAGTCTGAACAGCAAAAAGCCGCCTGGGACAAACCCCAAGCGGCTTCGAAGGAAACTTAAACGCCTGCGGCTGCGCGCAAGTCGTCCACCTTGTCGGTGTGCTCCCAAGGCACATCGATGTCTGTGCGACCAAAGTGGCCGTAGGCAGCGGTTTGGCTGTAGATCGGGCGCTTCAAATCCAAATCACGGATGATCGCATCCGGTCGCAGATCGAAGACCTTCTCCACTGCCTGCTGGATCGACTCGTTGGTCTGCCCCTCAGCGGCGGTACCGAACGTCTCCACGTACAGGCCAACCGGGGTTGCACGACCAATTGCGTACGCAACCTGAACCTCAACACGGTCTGCGAGGCCCGCAGCGACAATGTTCTTCGCCACCCAACGTGTCGCATACGCGCCGGAGCGGTCCACCTTTGAGGGATCCTTGCCAGAGAACGCGCCACCGCCATGGCGTGCCATACCGCCGTAGGTATCCACAATGATCTTGCGTCCGGTCAGGCCTGCGTCCGCCATCGGACCACCGGAGATAAACGAGCCAGACGGATTGATCAGGACCTTGGTGTCCTCGCGGTAGAACTTCTCCAGACCGGCATCTTCCATGACCCAAGCGATAACGTGCTCTCGCAGCGCCTTCTCAAGTGCCTCACCAGTGAAGTGTGGGTCGTGCTGCGTGGAGATCACGATCGTGTCGATAAACGCCGGGGTATCACCGTCGTACGCAAACGTGACCTGAGTCTTGCCGTCTGGGCGAAGGCCGTCGACGATGCCCTCGTGGCGCACTTGGGACAGTCGGCGTGAAAGGCGGTGCGCAGTCGCAATCGGCAACGGCATGTACTCAGGGGTCTCGTTGGAGGCGTACCCAAACATTAGCCCCTGGTCACCCGCACCAGACTGGTCAGTCTCTTCAGTGGAGGCCTGTTCGCGCACCTCCTGGGAGGTGGTCACGCCATCCGCAATCTCCTGCGACTGATCACCGATTGCGATGTTGACGCCACAGCTGTTGCCGTCGAAACCAACCTCGGAAGAGGTGAACCCGATTTCCACCAATTTGTCGCGCACGATCTTCGCAATATTGGAATACGCAGACGTGCGCACCTCTCCAACAACGTGAACCTGTCCAGTGGTAACGAGCGTTTCCACTGCAACGCGGGACTGTGGGTCCTGCGCGAGCATGTCGTCCAAAATCGCGTCCGAGATCGCATCGCAGATTTTGTCTGGGTGCCCTTCAGTGACGGACTCACTGGTGAACAGTCGGTAGTAAGTGTCGAGTGACAACGGATCTTTCCTTTACGTGGCCTTGAGGCTGATTCTCCAACAGACTAGACCAAGCGGTCTAAGTACGCAAAGCTAAGCGCGAAGCTTTTCAATCGCATTCCAGATCCGAGCAGCTACCTCGTGTTTCGTTCCGTCCTCAATTTCCAGTTCTTCGCCAGACGCACTCAACAACCAACCGCGATTAGTTGACTGGCCAAACACATTGCCACCAGCAACCGAGTTCAGCATGAGCAAATCCGCGCCCTTACGCTTGAGTTTCGCGCGACCATTCTCAAGTTCGTTGTCCGTCTCAGCTGCAAACCCGACGATCGTGGCATGAGTCTCGCCGGCATCTCGCTTTTCGACGAGACCTTTAAGGATGTCCGGGTTCTCGGTCAAGCGAACAACGGAGAGCGCGTCATCACTCGTGCCCTTCTTCAGTTTCGTCGTAGCTTCCGATTCTGGACGGTAATCGGCCACGGCGGCCGCCATCACGATGATGTCTGCGTCTGCGGCACGCTCATCCATCGCGTCTTTCATCTCACGTGTGGATTGCACACGCACCACTTCTGCCCCTGAGGGCACAGATAGTTCCGCGGTTGCTCCAGCCACGATCGTGACCTGTGCTCCCCGCTGCGCTGCGATGTCCCCGAGCGCAAACCCCTGCTTGCCAGAGGATCGGTTACCAATGAAACGCACAGGATCAATATTTTCTTGCGTTCCTCCCGCGCTAATAAGTACGCGGGTTCCTGCGAGCGTCTGCTTCATTGGACCGGTTGCCAACACCGTACGGGCTAGCTGCGCAATCGCCTCAGGGTCCGGCAAACGACCCGGACCCGTGTCCTTTCCCGTCAGGCGCCCATGCGCCGGCTCAAGAACCGTAATCCCACGCGAACGAAGCACCTCTACATTGTGTTGCGTAGCTGGGTTATTCCACATTTCGGTGTGCATTGCAGGCGCAAGCACGACGGGGCATGTGGCCACAAGAATGGTTGCAGCCAACAGGTCATCTGCTCGGCCTGCTGCGACACGGGCCATGAGATCAGCGGTTGCAGGTGCGACAACGATGAGATCGGCCTCTTGACCGAGACGGACGTGCTGGACTTCGTCGACACGTTTGAATACCCCAGTATCAACAGGGTTTCCGCTCAGCGCCTCAAATGTTGCCGCACCCACAAACGACAACGCGCTTTCCGTAGGGATAACGCGCACATTATCGCCATGCTCTTTAAAGTCGCGGACCAAGTGGCATGCCTTATACGCAGCAATTCCGCCGGAGACACCGATCACAACGTTCTTGGGGGCAGACGTGGCTTCGCTCATGTGGGCCAAGCATACAAAAACGCCGTTGTGCGAGCCCCAATGGCTCGCACAACGGCGTCATTAGCAGAAGCGTTTACTGGCCTTCCTCGTGCTCGAGGAGACCTGCCTCGATCTCACGCAGCGCGATCGACAGCGGCTTCTCACCAGGCTCTGGCGTTACCAGCGGGCCGATGAACTCGAAAACACCATCTTCGGAGTTCTGGTAGAAGCTGTTGATCTGACGTGCACGCTTGGCTGCAAAGATCACCAGAGCGTACTTCGACGAGACCTTCGTCAGCAGTTCATCGATCGGGGGCGCGGTAATGCCGTCCGGGGTGTCGTAGACACGTTCCTGCTGAGTCTCCTCAACAGCGGTGTCCTGCGACAGGTCATTGGTTGATTCAGTCACTAAAACCCACTCGCTAATTGTTGTCGGATGTTGCGCCTAGAAGGATGCGCGCAATGTGTGCAACGGCATCGTCGACATCGTCATTCACAACAACGGTGTCGAACTCCCCTTGCGCATCGAGCTCCTCGCGCGCGGTGGTGAGCCTGCGCTCAATCACAGCTTCCGTCTCGGTCCCACGACCCGTGAGACGTTCAACGAGGACTTCCCACGACGGGGGTGCAAGGAACACTGTACGCGCTTCAGGCATGAGCTGCTTGATGTTGCGAGCACCTGCGAGGTCCACCTCTACGAGTACCGGGCGCCCGTCTGCAAGAGCTTCACGGACCGGACCCGCAGGCGTGCCCGAGCGCTGAAGGCCTCCGTGAATGTCAGCCCATTCCAGCATCTCACCAGCATCGATGCGCTGTTGAAAATCATTCGAGGAGACGAAGTAGTAATCCCTGCCGTCGACTTCGCCCGGGCGTGGAGCCCGAGTTGTCATCGAGACAGAAAAGTAGAGGTCCGGCACCTCGCCGCGCAGGCGGCTAACCACCGTTGACTTACCTACGGCAGACGGTCCGGCCAAAACGACCAGCTGCCCGCGGGGCGCCACCTCAGCCATGTTTAGTTCTCTTCGAAGCCGAAGCGCTCGAGCAGAGCACGACGCTGACGCTCACCCAGGCCACGCAGGCGACGGGTCTGAGCGATCTCCAGCTCCTCCATGATCTCGCGAGCCTTGACCTTGCCAACCTTCGGCATGGCCTCGAGCAAAGCGGAAACCTTGGTCTTGCCGATGATCTCGTCGGTGTCAGCCTTCTCCAGCACGTCCTTGAGCGTGGTCTCGCCGCGCTTCAGGGAGGCCTTCAGCTCAGCGCGCTTCTTGCGAGCCTCAGCCGCCTTCTCGAGGGCTGCCTTGCGCTGTTCATCGGTCAACTGTGGAAGTGCCACGGGTTCCTCCATGTAGGTAGTTCATTCAATATGTTCAGGCCGACTCGTGCCGGCGCGGGGCCTCCTCCACACTCTGCGTTCCAGGAGACGCACCGCATCCGACACAGTCTAACACTGCATCTGGTTGGCACCGGGAAAATGGAGCGCATTCTTGCTGCATTTCTCCATGTCACCGTTGCGACGCACCTAAACTACCAGGGTTTTTCTCAGCCGATGAAATGGACCCGCTAGTTATGGCTGTTTTACCAGTTCAGCGACACGTTTCCGCAGTTCAATAACGTCCGGCCCAGCAGACAAGACGGAACGGGAAACATTCGGGAACACCAGGTGTGCGTTTGCACCTGCAATCTGCGCCACGTCTTCCATCGTCGCTCCCTGCGCTCCGACTCCAGGCATAAGCACTGGAGCATTGAGCGCGTCGAGCACCGGCGGCTTCGCCACGGTTGCACCGACAACGACACCAACGTGGCCTACTGCAGCGCCCTGGTTGTACGTGGCGCATTCATCGACCATCCACTGCGACACCATGCGTCCATCGATTTCACTCGTCTGAAACGCTTCAGCTTCAGGGTTGGAGTTCGCAGACATCACGAACACGCCCTTACCGTGCGCTGCAGCAAGTGAGATGGCAGGCTCCAGCGACCCGACACCCAGATACGGTGTCAGCGTGAGCGCGTCCGCTTCCAACGGTGAGCCTGGCTGCAGCCACGCGGCGGCGTATCCGGCCATCGTGGAGCCGATATCGCCGCGCTTGGCGTCCGCGACGACGAGCGTCCCGCTCTCACGGAGTGCGGCGAGGGTCTCCTCGAGTACCGCGAAACCCGCAGAGCCGAACCGCTCGTAGAAGGCAACCTGTGGCTTGACCAACGCAACTGATCCTGCAAAGGCCTCGACACACGCCGAGGAAAACCGTTGCAGACCATCAATGGTGTCCGGAAGACCCCACTTGTCTAGCAGCGCCGCGTGCGGGTCGATGCCTACACACAGTCGGCCATATTCGTTACCAGCGGCAACGAGACGCTCCCCGAAGGAGGCATGGGGCTGTACCACTACTGGCCACCCTCTGCGTTCTTGGAGACGCTGTGCTCGAGCTCCTGGAGGCTGGTCACATCAATAGAGTTGCTGCGCACTGCTTCGATGCCTTGGACTGTGGCGGTAACACCCTGCACATCGGTCATGATCGGTACATCCGCGATCACGGCTGCGGCACGGATGTCGTAGCCATCGTGGCGCGCGGTTGTCGAGCCCGCCGGAGTGTTCAGGATGAGATCAATCTCGCCGTCCAAGATCCGCTCCACGATGGAACGGCCCTTCGCACCTTCGCGGACCTCGGAGCCCTTGAGTGCTACTTCGCATTCGATGCCGTTGCGGCGCAGCATTTGCGCTGTACCTGCCGTCGCGATCACCTTGAACCCCATGGTGGACAAACGCTGGATCGGGAAGATCAGGGTGCGCTTGTCGTGGTTAGCCAGGGAGACAAAGACCGTGCCCTCCGTTGGCAGTTCGCCGTAAGCAGCGGCCTGGGTCTTAGCAAATGCCACACCGAACGACGGGGCAAGCCCCATGACCTCACCGGTGGACTTCATTTCCGGGCCGAGGATGGTGTCCAGAATCGACCCGTCTGGGCGGCGGAAGCGGCTAAACGGTAGTACCGCTTCCTTCACAGCGATCGGGTGGTTCAGCGGCAAGGATCCGCCATCGTAGTCGGACGGGATGAGGCCCTCGTCGCGAAGTTCAGCGATCGTCGCGCCGAGCATGACGCGTGCTGCAGCCTTCGCAAGGTGGACGCCGGTCGCCTTGGAGACGAACGGCACCGTACGCGACGCGCGCGGGTTTGCCTCGATGACGTAGAGGATGTCGTCCTTTAATGCGAACTGGACGTTCATCAGACCCTTCACCCCGATACCGTGAGCGAGTGCCTCAGCGGAGCGACGAACCTTTTCAATGTCGTCGGGGCCGAGCGTCATCGGCGGAAGCGCACAGGCGGAGTCGCCAGAGTGAATGCCGGCTTCCTCGATGTGTTCCATCAGACCACCGAGGTAGACCTCGTTGCCGTCAGACAACACATCGACGTCAATTTCGATGGCGTTGTCAAGGAAGCGGTCCACAAGCACTGGGTGGTCCGGGCTGAGCTCGGTTGCGCGCTCGATGTAGTTGCGCAGGGAGTCTTCGTCATAAACGATCTCCATGCCACGGCCTCCGAGCACGTAAGACGGGCGCACGAGGACGGGGTAAGCAACCTTGTTGGCCACTTCGCGAGCCTCTTCGAAGGAGGTTGCGGTGCCAAATGCGGGAGCTGGAAGCTTGGCTGCTTCGAGCACCTTGCCAAACTCGCCGCGGTCCTCCGCCAGATCGATTGCCTCGGGGCTCGTACCGACAACCGGCACGCCCGCATCCGCGAGTCGCTGCGCGAGGCCCAGCGGGGTCTGACCGCCGAGCTGCACAATAACGCCAGCGACCTCACCGGTAGCGGCTTCCGCACGGTAGATCTCCATCACGTCTTCGAACGTCAACGGTTCGAAGTAGAGACGGTCCGCGGTGTCGTAGTCGGTAGAAACGGTCTCCGGGTTGCAGTTGACCATCACGGTCTCGTAGCCGACGCGGGACAGTTCCAGGGCGGCGTGGACACAGGAGTAGTCGAACTCGATGCCCTGACCAATGCGGTTCGGACCAGAGCCCAGGATGATGACCTTGCCCTTGCTGTTTTCCTTTGCACCGGTGAACTGGTCAACCTCAGACTCGGCAGCCGGGTCGAGTTCGTACGCCGAGTACAAGTACGGAACCTTCGCCTCGTACTGGCCCGAGCAGGTGTCGACGGTCTTGAAGGTCGGGTGGATACCCAGCGTCCATCGCAGTTGACGCACGCCGTCTTCGCCCGCGAGTTCTGGGCGCAGCGTAGCAATCTGGGCGTCGGACAAGCCTTGAGCCTTTGCCTCACGCAGGAGACCTGCGTCAAGCACAGGGGCGTCGATAAGCACCTGGCGGAACTCGACCAGCCCAGCGACTTCCTCGAGGAACCACGGATCGATGCCGGAGGCTGCGTAGACCTCATCAACGCTCGCGCCGAGGCGGAGCGCAAGCTCGACATCGTAGAGACGCTTGTCGGTCGGCACCTTAAGGTCTTCGAGCACCGCTGCGACGTCATTTGCACGCTCTCCTGCGACGTACTCGTCGGAACGAGTCCAGAAGCCGTTTGGCTTGTCTTCCATCGAGCGCATGACCTTGTTCAGGCCCTGGATGTAGTTGCGGCCAATACCCATGGCCTCGCCAACCGCCTTCATGGAGGTGCCCAGAGTCTCGTCCGAGCCCGGGAACTTCTCAAAGGTAAAGCGTGGCATCTTGACGATGACGTAGTCGAGGGACGGCTCCTCAAGCGCAGTGGTCGCGCCACCGGTCATGTCGTTGGCAATCTCGTCGAGCGTGTAGCCAATAGCTAGTCGGGTTGCCACCTTTGCAATCGGGTAGCCGGTCGCCTTCGACGCAAGTGCAGACGAACGCGACACGCGCGGGTTCATCTCGATCGTGATCATGCGGCCGTCTTTGGGGTTGATGGCGAACTGGATATTGCAGCCACCGGTCCTGACACCGACTTCACGGATGATGGCCTTGCCTTGTTCGATCATCTTGGTGACCTCGGGCTCGGTCATCGTCAACACCGGCGCCACCGTGACAGAGTCGCCCGTGTGGACACCCATGGCATCCACGTTCTCAATCGTCGCAACCGTAATGCAGTTGTCATCCGAGTCACGAATGAGCTCGAGCTCGATTTCTTTCCAACCGAGGATGGATTCTTCAATGAGCACGTTCGCTTCTGGCGATGCGGTCAAGCCGTCGCCGGCGATGCGGTGCAAGTCATCCATGTCATAGGCAAGGCCGGAACCGAGACCACCCATGGTGAACGACGGGCGCACGACGACTGGGAAGCCGAGCTCCGCAACGGTTTCTTCCACTTCTTCCATGGTGTAGCAGACACGGGAACGGGCGGACTCGCCGCCGATCTTTTCAACAATGTCCTTGAACTTTTGGCGGTCTTCGCCGCGCTCAATCGCGTCGATGTCTGCGCCGATGAGTTCAACGCCGTGCTTTTCCAGAATGCCAAGGCGGTCGAGTTTGATGGCTGTGTTCAGCGCAGTCTGCCCACCAAGCGTCGGCAGAATCGCATCAACCGGGTGGCCTTGCTCTGCCTCGCGGGCGAGGATGCGGTCGATGTACTCCGGCTGGATCGGCTCTACGTACGTGTGGTCGGCGAACTCAGGGTCGGTCATGATCGTCGCCGGGTTCGAGTTGACCAGGGTGACGCGCAGGCCTTCTTCTTTGAGCACGCAGCACGCCTGGGTGCCGGAATAGTCAAACTCGCACGCCTGTCCGATGACGATCGGCCCGGAGCCGATGACCAGGACGTGGTTGAGATCTTCTCGCTTCATAATGTTTCTCCTGGTCTTTCTTTTAAGCTTCTTGCTTTTCGACGATTACCTGCACGCGCACCGACTTACCCTCGTGCTGCGCCTGAGAGACGTGGCGGACCAGCCTGCGGGTGTCTACACCCCAGATGCCGGTAATGCCCTGCGCCTTCATTTCTTCTTCCAGGCTGTGCTTTGCTTCCTGGTTCGATGCGATGCGAGCGAGATCGCGGATCACCACGGCTTTTGCCGTGATTGCCGTACGTCCCTCCCCTGCTCCTTCACCTGTCCAGCCAACATTGCCGATGTGCGGTGTAGCGAACACCAGGATCTTGCCGTCGTTATCGGCAGAGCACATTTCGCGCTCGTAACCGAACATATCGATGATGCTCTTGAGATCGCCTTCAATGTCACCTTCCGGTGCTGCGCCGAAGACGAAGCCGGTGAATTTCTCGCCTGTGTCGAGGACGAGTTGTGCGCGGGTGCGCTGCTGCTGTGTTTGTGTCATGGGTTTAGGCCTTCTTTGCAGAGTAGGTTTGGGTGCCGCGCAGCCAGGTGCCAACTACGCGTGCGTTAAATTCGATGCCTTCGTAGGGAGTGTTCGACGCCTTCGACGCCATATCCTTGCCCTTTGCGGTCCAGGTGTCCTGTGGATCAATCAAGGTCAGGTTTGCTGGCTCGCCAACCGCGATCGGACGGCCCTGGTCCTCAAGCCGCAGAATTTCGGCAGGGCGCTCGCTCATGACCTTGGCCACGAAGCGCCAGTCAGCAAGACCCGATTCGACGAAGACTCGGTGCACGATCGCCATGGACGTTTCTAGGCCGAGCATGCCTGGCTTGGCGTGCTCGAACTCCACGCACTTGTCTTCAGATCCGTGAGGAGCGTGGTCGGTGGCGATGACGTCCACGGTGCCGTCGAGAAGCGCTTGCTTGAGCGCTTCAGCGTCGCGCTTCTCGCGCAGCGGCGGGTTGACGCGGAACAGGCCGTCGTAGGTGGACAGCATTTCGTCGGTAAGCAGCAGGTGGTGCGGGGTGACCTCTGCCGTAACGTTGATGCCCTGTGCTTTGGCGAAGCGAAGCAGCTCGACCGTGCCTTCGGTCGACGCGTGGCAGAGGTGGTAACGACCACCGTAGTCACGAGTCATGATGGCGTCGCGTGCGACGATGGATTCCTCCGCGACACGCGGCCAACCGCGAAGCCCCAGGCGCGCTGCCTGCTCGCCTTCGTGGGCGACAGCGCCCTCGGTCATTCGGTGATCTTCCGCATGCTGGGCGAGAATCACGTCGTGTGCCTTGGCGTATTCGATAGCGCGGCGCATGAGCTGCGGGTCGTTGACGCACTTGCCATCGTCAGAAAACATGCGCACACCGCTGCGGGCCATCAGACCGATCTCGGTAAGCGTCTTGCCCTCGAGTCCCTTGGTAATCGAGCCCACCGGGTAGACATCGCATTTACCGTACGTCTGGCCCTTCTCCCAGACCGCCTCGGCGAGGAACGGCTGGTCGATCACTGGGTTGGTATTCGCCATGGTGAATACAGCGGTGAAGCCTCCCTTGGCGGCAGCATCCGAGCCGGTAGCGATGGTTTCGGTGTCCTCGCGGCCCGGCTCACGCAGGTGCACGTGCATATCGACGAGACCAGGAAGCAACACGTTGCCACCACAGTCGATGGTTTCATCAGCATCGTCAAACGGGTTTTCCCCAATGGAGTCGATGACACCGTCTTCCACGTCAATGAGAATGCTGGTCACGTCCTCGCCATATGGACGAACGTTGTTGAGTGCAAGCTTGGTCACTTGATCGCTCCTTCTTCGCCGCCAGTGCCGGCGAGCAGTGTGAACAACACGGCCATGCGGGTGTACACGCCGTTAGAGACCTGGCCGAGAACGACAGCATTGTCGCGATCGGCCACGTCGTAGTTAATTTCCATGCCACGCAGCATCGGACCCGGGTGCATGATCAACGCCGAATCCTTCATGCGGTCGGCTCGGTCAACGCTCAAGCCGTACAAGGTGGCGTACTCGCGGTGCGACGGGAAGAACCCGCCGTTCATGCGCTCGGCCTGCACGCGCAGCATCATCACGACATCTGCGTACTCAATCTCGGCATCGAAGTCATACGAGACACGTGCCGGCCAGAACTCCACACCGGTAGGCAGCAGCGTCGGCGGCGCAACCAACACAACCTCTGCGCCCAAGATGTGCAGCAGGTCCACGTTCGAGCGAGCAACACGGGAGTGCAAAATATCGCCGACGATCAGGACACGCTTTCCAGCGACATCGCCAATGTGCTGGCGCATGGTCACCGCATCTAGCAAAGCCTGTGTCGGGTGCTGGTGCTGGCCGTCACCTGCGTTCACGATGCTTGTATTCGGCAACCACTTGGCCAGAAGCTGTGCCGCACCCGAAGCAGGGTGGCGCATGATGATCGCGTCTGCACCGATTGCCTCCAAGGTTGCAGCGGTGTCTTTGAGCGATTCACCCTTCTTCACCGAAGATGAAGACGCAGACAGATTGATCACATCGGCGCTCATCCACTTGCCCGCTGTCTCAAACGACGAGCGGGTACGCGTCGAGTTCTCGTAGAACAACGTCATCACAGTGCGGCCGCGCAGGGTCGGAAGCTTCTTGATCTCACGACCATCCAGAGCTTCCCGGAAGCGGTCCGCTTCATCCATCAGCTCGATGATCTCTTCGCGGCTGAGATCTGCAATATCGATGAGGTGCTTCATTTACGCCTCCCGTTCCAGGGTCACGCGATCTTCACCGTCGAGCTGGGCGATCGCGACAGTGACATCTTCGTCCTTCGATGTGGGGATGTTCTTGCCTACGTAATCCGCGCGGATTGGCAGCTCCCGGTGGCCACGATCGACCAGCACTGCGAGCTGGATCGCGGCTGGCCTACCGATGTCGCGCAGCGAATCAAGGGCGGCGCGAATGGTTCGGCCGGAGTACAAGACATCGTCGACAAGCACGACAATTGCCCCGTCGATGTCGACCGGAATGTGGGTTGGGCGCAGTGCCCGATGTGGCTTGTCGCGGAGATCGTCGCGGTACAAAGTGACGTCGAGACTGCCTACTGGCACGCTCACGCCTGAAAATTCTTCAACCGCTTCCGCAATACGCTGCGCTAACGGAACACCACCGGACGGGATCCCCAGCAGAATGACCTGCGGTCCGTCGCTGTCGTCCAGCGTTGTCTTCTCGATGATCTGGTGCGCGATGCGTGCAACAGTGCGACCGACGTCCTGAGCGTTCAGCAGCTCAACCGTCGACCGTTCGTTTCCACTCATCGAACCTCCTTCCCCGCCTCTCTGTGCGGCATTTAAAGGAAATATCGACGCGGTCCCGCCTATCGGGGCCGTGTGAAGTCTCGGAGACTGCGCTTCACATTAGCACCAGCACCGCGCCATCGCGAGGAGTTTCACCCAGATGGGTATTCTCGCAAGTGTGACTACAGAAGAGACTGAAGCCATCCAGCCCAACGAGCACCCAGAACGCAACGTTCCGGAACCGGTGACTACCGAAGCAATCGCCGCGATTTTTGAGGAAGAAAATCTTGAATACCGCGTCGAAGATCAAGCCGTGCGCTCTGGTTTTATCAACGCAGCAATCGTCATTGCCCTCGACGGCGATCACCTCATCTTCGAGGCCCTGTGGCGTGGCGAGTTTCCCCGCGATAGCGCATCGCAGGTGCTGTTTGCCTGCAACGAGCACAACCAGACGCATTTTGCACCGACCCTGCGTTTCTTCGAACGCGGTGAGGACAACCTGGCTGTGAGCGCCATTCGCTCGATGAACATCGCCGATGGAGCCTCATTCAACCAGCTCGGCTCTTTCATTGTGACGTCTATCGACGCCACGCTTCAGGCATTCGACTACCTCAAAACCACTTTCCCGACCGTCGTGAACTGGGAGGAACCGCAGCAGTGAGCACCGCAACTCAAGTAACCATCGACCGCGTCATCGAAACGATGGCGAAGCAGGGCATCGAAGTTTCCGACGACCCGTCTGGCCGCGCAGGCCACGCCCATTACAAGGGATTCAACCTGCTGTTTGTCCTGTTGGACTCAGTGTTGATCCTGCGTGCGGACTCGGTTACCGACACCCCGTCCGACACGCCCGATGCCACCTTGTACCTGGCCGCAAACCAGGTCAACAGCTCGTACCTCGACGCGCGTGCGCTCGTGGTCAACCGCACCGAGACGATCGTTGTGCGCACCGAATCGGAAATCGCGATCGGCGCAGGGCTAAGCGACGAGCAACTCGCGTCCTCGCTCAAGGCCGCTGTTGCTGGTGTGTTGGAAACCCAAGATGCCATGCAGGTGCTGGTGGGCGAGATCAAGCGCACCGCTGAGGAAGCAAGCGCAGCGCAGAACGATACCGAGGAGAGCTAAGCGGTTTTCTCACCGCTTAGGTCGCCCTTCTCCCCTATTTACGCCTGCTCATCAAAACGCCTCCAACGATGAGGCACGCGATTGCCAAGCCGAGAGCATTGCGGACTTCAGCTCCCGTCGAGGCCAGCGAACCTCCTCGTTGTTCATCAGAGACACGAGGGCTTTGCGCGGTACCTTCTCCGGTCCCCCGCGCCACCTTCTGTGTGCTGCCGACGGCTGCGCCTTGCGCAACCGCCGAGCTTGCACGCGACCGCTGCGTCGTGGGGGTCGTGAGGCTCGTAGGGGTTTTCTGTTTCGAGCCCGTTGATGATGCCGCAGTCCGTGACGCGGACGCAGTCACCGTCGCAGACACAGTTGGCCGAGCGGTTGCCTGTTGACTCTCTCGCACAGTGCTCGTTGGGCTGGTAGGCGTTGGCAAGCCACTGGCCGATGCCGAGCCGCTGGCCGATGGCGACGCCTGAGGCACGTCGTTCCTGCTGGAAATCTGCGTGTCATCGCCAACGAGATACGTCACCGTTGACCATTCCGTCACAGGTTCGCCGCTAAGCGAAACGGTACGCATCTCAATGTCATAGACGCCGGGCTGCGTAAAGATCCAGTCTGCGTGCACGTGGAAATTGCCCGGTGTGACTCCCGTGATGGTGTGCGTTTGGGAATCATCGGCCAACGTCGCAGGCGGCACGCCGATAGTTGGCAGGTGCCCCGCCCACCAACGTCCACCTGTTGGCGCAGTTTTCGGGCGCACTTCAATGTTGACACCATCTGGGTAAGTCTCCGCTACTTTCATCGTGTCCCACCCGGGCCAGACGGCGTCGTGAAGCTGCCCGAGCGGAAGGTGATACACCGTGTCACCTTCCTGGAGGAATCCGACATTCGTTGCAGCCTGTGCAGTGCGCTGATCGATCGTAGTTTTCCGAGCGTCGAATACACGCAGTGCAACTGATTCGGGGATGTGATGGGTACTTCCTTCGTGGACGAAGAAGCCAGTCTTGCCGTCGATAACCTTTGGACCAAAATCAACATGGCCTGTGGTGATCTCGACCGGCGTAGTCTCAGCTGGAGGTTCTGAGGACGGCAGGGTCGTCGCCTGGGCAGACGTAGTCGGTGCTGCCGTTGGTGCCGTTGTCTGTGCTGCCGTTGGTGCCGTTGTCGGTGCCGGCGTTGGTGCCGTCGGCGGAACGAACTCCCCGTCGGCTGCTACCTCGAACCGCAGAATTTCCTGCTTTGATGTGGATCCTCCTACCTCGGCGACGGACACTCCGATTTCATAGCTGCCTGGCTTATTAAAGGCCCAGGAAACATGCATGTGTTCTGGACCGTCGGTGGTGTACGCACGGGTTGCGTCGTTGCCTGCAAGACGCATGCTCGGATCTGTCTGATCACCGCGAAACGCGATCCAGTTACCGCCCCGTGGTGCAGATACAGGTGTCAGCGTGAAGGTGTAGTTCTTCCCTGTCTCACCGAAAGCATGCTCTGTGCTTAAGCCAGGCCAGACAACTCCACGGCGCTGTGTTTCTGGGAGAATATATGCGACCTCCCCTGCTTTTGCGAAGCCTTCGATATCGTCATCCAGCACTGTCCCGACCTGTTTCGGCACGGTGAAAGCAACGCTGGATGGCGAGCGCCACACCGCACCCTTGTCGTAAAGATTCGTCTCGTCTTTCACGCGCAGGTGAAGTGTGCCTGACTCGTAGAGCGGTGCAATATCGACGTGCCCGGAGTGCAGGTTGAGCACTTTCTCCTGCGCTGGAGTGGGCGTCGACGATGGTGAGGGTTCCGCCGAAGGCGCCGGTGAAGACGGCTGCGGCGACGGCGCTTCAGAGGTTGCAGTCGGTGCTGCAGGTGGCGTTGCAGGTGCTTCACCCAACGTCACTGTGGTCTCGGGAATCGGCGAGTAATCAGCCTCCTGCAGGTGGTTAAACAAAGCTGCGTCAGTGGCGTTCGATCGCGCTTCGGGCACAATCTTGAGGATCAATTGATGCCCAGGACGGCGGCAACCGTCAACGAGTTGTTTGCTGGTTCGGGTGCCAGGAGCTGAGGTGAATTCAATTTCGCAATCGGCGATGGCGTGTTCTGGCAATTCAGTCAACGGGTCACCGTCGATGCGGTAGAAACCACCGGAGACACGAAGCGTGGTGCGATCATCAGCTGGGCGCACCGTGATGTCGATGTTGCGGTCGTCCTCGCCGTAGACCTCTCCCGTAGACACCACGACATCTGGACTGGTGATGTTGAACGGCTCGGTTTCAAAAGGCGCGATGTCATCCATCTGCGGGGTTGGAAGCTCCTCAGCGCGCTCGCTTGTCGACGACGCCACCGCCCCAGTCCTAAACGTCAACGGCGCAGAAATCCAACGTGGCGACGGCGATCCAGATACAGGAATGTAGACCGCCTGGAAGTCGGAAAACTCTTCGCCGATCATCTCATCCCACGAGGCCTTGCCGTCGACTACTTCCCGTTCCGCAAGGTAGAAGCCGTTGATAAGGAACACGACATGCCCAGCATCTTTCGGGTTACCGGTATCAAACGCCAAATTGGTCAGGATCCCCTCCTGTGCGCCCTTGGTCTCTCCTTGTGCAGGGCGCATCTGGAACGTTGGGGAACCTGTCCCCGACGTGTTTGCCTGACTATAGGCTCGGGGCAAATCGTTGATTGTGCGGTCAGCCGGGTTCGTACCGCCGACCTGCCACACGAGTGTCTGGGGTTCCGAATGGATAAAGGCACCGTCTTTGCCACGGGCTGTCGCCCGATACGTCACCTCATAGCGCCCCGGTCGAGTGAAGGTCGTCGAGTTGTGAGTGTGGGTACCGGCGTTGACCCACGTTGCACGGAAACCTGGATCGTGGGACGACCAGAGCCGGTTAAGCGGATAGACCTCGTCGCTGTAGTTAAACAACTCCATCTTTCCGGGACCGTGGAAATCGACGATCTCCATATTGAAGGAAGCCGCACGGAAATCCTCTGTCGGCAAGTCAGCGGCCGCTCCGAAACCTGCCCAAATCGGCATGGTGTTCTTAGGGAAACCGTGCGCGGGCCCACCGAAGTACATCAGTTGCTCGTCGTACGGGTCGAGGAAATCGAATCGGGGATCGTCAGGCACACGCCAGGCGTAGGCACCTAGGCCGCCGTCCACGCGTCCCCTACTCACCCAGTTCACGGTGTCCTCAATGGGCAGGTAGCCCGCACTATTGGACATGAGGCGAAACGTTCCATCCTCCCACACAGCGTGGGGTGAGTCGACGTGTGTTTGGGTTCGCACAACCGGCTGTGAGGCTTCACTCCACGACAACGGTGCACACAGCACCGTGAGCGCTACCGCGGATAACAGCGCCACAAAGCTCTTCCGAGGATGCACGTCTTTTAGATCGCCCATAGCGGAAGTAGTACGGCGGGGCATGGCCACTCCTTAAGGTTACTGAAAATGATTGTCGTTAGTAACCTTACAGGTGTCTGGGCACAGCCGAGGAAGAACCGAAGAAAAACAAAACCGTTGCCAGCAGGTTCATTCCCTAATGAGGAAAACCTGCTGGCAACGGCCTATCTGGGTTTGAGCGAGTTGGATTACTCGGAGGCGTCATCCTCCGACGTTTCCGCCACGCCTACGCCACCGTCCTGGTCTGCGGACTGGTCGGTATCTTCGGCGTCTTCTTCGCTATCAGGCGACACGAAGAACGGCGAATTCGGATCAACGGACGATGCAATCCGATCCAACACAGCGTTGATGTAAGGCGCAGCCTTGGCGCCCGAGTACTCAGAAGCCATCTCGACAGCTTCCTTGATCGAGATTGGCGCATCGACTTCGTCGTTAAACAAAATCTCCCAGGCGGCCACACGCAGGATCTGACGGTCGACGGCTGGCAAGCGAAACAGCTCCCAGTCCTCGCTGAGTGAGCGCTCGATCGCGTCATCCAAATCGTCGAGCTTTTCAGCAGCGCCTGCGACAATCTCGCGGGTGTAATCAGCAACCGGCGCAACTGCGTTCAACGGATTCCGCGAAAGCTCAGTGCGGTCCTCAACGATGGCAACCGGATCGATATCCCGTGTCTCCGCCTCGAACAGCATGTCTACCGCACGACGGCGCGCCCGGTAACGGGCGCCATGACGTTTGTAGTCGAGCATTAGTTGTTCACGCGAGAGAGGTACTCGCCAGTACGCGTGTCAACCTTGACCACGTTGCCGGTTTCCAGGAACAGCGGAACCTGGATCTCAGCACCAGTCTCCAGCGTTGCCGGCTTGGTACCACCGGTGGAACGGTCGCCCTGCAGACCCGGCTCGGTGTGCTCGATCTTGAGGTCCACAGAGATCGGAAGCTCAGCGAAAAGTGCTTCACCCTCGTGGAAAGAAACCTGAACATGCATGTTCTCCAGCAGGAAGCGTGCTGCATCGCCGAACTTGTCGGCCGGCAGCTCGAACTGCTCGAAGGTCTTGTCGTCCATGACAACGTAGCTCGTGCCGTCGTTGTACAGGTAGGTCATATCGCGACGATCAACCGTCGCGGTCTCCACCTTCACACCTGCGTTCCACGTCTTCTCAACGGTCTTTCCGGAGACGACATCCTTAAGCTTGGTGCGCACGAATGCCGGTCCCTTACCGGGCTTGACATGCTGGAACTCAACGATCTGCTGCAGTTTGCCATCGACCTTCAGCACAAGACCGTTCTTAAAATCGGCGGTAGTTGCCATGGGTGGTACCTTCCTCGTAATTGTTTCGGAACGTGTACAAACACAGCAATGCTACAGCACCGTCAATTCCTTCGGGTACTTGGTGATAATCCGTGGCTTCCCTGATGTGATGATCAACGTGTCCTCGATACGCACACCGGTCTTGCCCGGAATGTAGATCCCCGGCTCAATGGTCAGGGTCATACCTTCCTTTAGGTCTCCCTTGCCGGTCTGTGCGGCAGACGGGGCTTCATGCACGTCCAGGCCGACACCGTGGCCAGTGGAGTGAACGAAGTACTCGCCGAAGCCTGCCTCTTCAATAACGTCGCGGCAGGCCTTGTCTACATCCACAAGTGCCGTTCCCGCCGTGGCTGCCTTCACGCCAGCAAGCTGGGATGCAAGCGTCACTTCGTAAATCTCGCGCTCCAACTGACCGATTTCCCCGATAGCAAACGTACGGGTCATATCGGAGTTGAACCCGAGGCGGTGCATACCGTAATCAATGGTCACCAAATCGCCTTCGGCGATAAGACGGTCGCCGGCCTGATGGTGTGGCTTCGAGGCGTTCGGGCCGGAGGCGACAATCGTGTCAAAACTTGGGCGTTCTGCACCAAGTCGACGCATGCGGTACTCAAGGTCAGCGGCAATGTCACGCTCAGAACGGCCTGCTCGCAATTCTCCTGCGGCGACGAGTTCCTCCAACGCCTGTGTGGCCAGCTCGGCAGCCTCAGTCAGACGGGTGAGTTCAAGGTTGTCCTTAAACAAGCGGATCCCTTCAATCACGCCAGAAACCGGCACAAGGGTTACGCCCTCCGGGCATGCATCCTCGAGGCGCTTGAGCTCCGCAACGGAAACGAAATCGGCCTCATAGCCCACACGGTGGCCTTCGGTAACCTGCGACAACAACTCGGTTGCTGTCGCGCGAGCAATCGTCGCCTTGATATCCGGGACCTCTTCAGCAATCTGGGTGGTGTAACGACCGTCGGTTGCGATCTTCGCAGTACGGTCTTTCGACACCAGAAGCGCGCCGTTCGAGCCGGAGAAACCAGACAGGTAACGCACGTGGGTCAAATGGGTGACCAGCATGTCGTCGATACGCTGTGCCGCAAGTTGCGACGAGAGTTTCCTCCGACGAGTTTCAAAACGAGTATCGGCCAATGCCATCATTTCCTCCTTGCGAAGTAGTCCAACGCGAGCCGGTAGCCTTCCGTACCCAACCCCGCGATCACGCCTACGGCGATTGGCGAGAGGTACGAATGGTGCCTGAACGACTCGCGCGCGTGCACGTTCGAAATATGCACCTCAATAAAACCTTGGTGATCATTTAGTTCTACCAGCGCATCACGAAGCGCGACCGAGGTATGGGTAAAACCACCCGGGTTAATGATCACCGGCCAAGTGTTATCGGCCGCTTCATGCACCCAATCAATCAGTTGGCCCTCGTAGTTGGACTGGCGGCACTCCATTTCAACCCCAAGATCGGCTGCGTGATCGTGCAATTGCTTTTCGACGTCCGCCAGCGTGACCGTCCCATACACCTCCGGTTGGCGTTTGCCGAGTCGATTGAGGTTCGGACCATTGAGTACCAAGATTTTCATGTTCTACTCCGAAATCTTTGCGTACGCCGCGCGCATCTCTTCCACAGTTGCGTCCTCCAGGCGAGTGCAGGACCCAAGGCCGTCCAGGACTACAAATCGGATCTTGCCGTCGCGGTTCTTCTTGTCCAGAAGCATCGCCTCATGCAACTCTTCAAACGCACCGGCCTCGTAGCGCGTGGGAAGTCCCGCACCACTGATGACGGTCTCGTGGAGGGCGACCAGGTCATCGTCGATAAGCCCGCGCGCATGAGCAAGGTGTGCCACAAACATCATGCCCACCCCGACGGCATTGCCGTGGCGCCACATGTAATGCTCGCGACGTTCGATCGCATGGCCCAGAGTGTGGCCATAGTTAAGAATCTCGCGCAGCCCAGCTTCCTTGAGGTCCTCCCCCACGACCTTGGCTTTTACGCTGACAGAGCGCTCGACAAGCTCCGCCCAGTGATGCTCTGGGCCCTCCTGATAGAGCTCCAAAATCCGCGGGTCCGCAATAAAGCCCGTCTTTACCAACTCAGCAGAACCTGAAACAACCTCTTGCTCAGGCAGCGTTGCAATACGAGCGAGATCAATAAACACCGCATTCGGCTCGTGGAACGCACCGACGAGATTTTTGCCTGCGGTCGTGTTGATGCCAGTTTTGCCGCCGACTGCCGCATCAACCATCGCGAGCAATGTCGTCGGCACATGCACAACCTTGATACCGCGCATCCACGTGGCCGCGGCGAAACCGGCAAGATCTGTCACAGCGCCGCCACCCAAACCGACAACGGCGTCCTGGCGCGAGAACCCGTGCTCCCCCAACACGTCCCACAAGTGGGAAAGCACCGGAAGATCCTTTCCAGCCTCCGCATCGGGAACACATGCCAAGACCGGCGCCAGGCCCGCTTGCTCAAGCATGTGCTCAAGGTCCTCAGCAACGGCACGCAACGGTTCCTGGTGGACCACCAGCACACGGCGTGCGCCGGAATCCGCAAGGTGACCTGCTACGGCGTCAAGGTTATTGCTGCCAATATGAATGTCGTACGGACTTGGGCCCGTGACGGATACCACTGCCATTGTTTGCTCCTTCGCTTGACAGAACTGAAGCCTGACGGAAACTACTCGCCGTCGATGAAACCCAAAATCTCTGCGACAACACGCTGCGGTGGCCGCGCGTCCGTGCGGACGCGGAACGTGGCCACTTCGCGGTACAGCGGTTCACGTTGATCCATGAGGTCGCGGTAACGCTGCTCGCGATCATCACTGTCAAGCACTGGTCGAGTGGAATCCTGTGCTGTGCGGCGAATACCCTCTTCCGCGCTGACATCGATCCAAACAACAGTGTGGCGCTGCAGCAGCTGTCGCACTTCCTCGGTCACGATCGCACCGCCCCCGAGGCTGACTACCCCACCGGTGGCCAGAGCACGTGCCACAAACCCGACTTCGAGCTCACGGAAGGCATCCTCACCCAACTCGGCGTACACCTCGCCACACGCTTTGCCTTCAGCCTGCTCGATGAGCAGATCCGAATCCACGATCGGCAGGTTCAGCGCGCTAGCTATTCGACGACCAATCGTTGACTTACCCGACCCCGGCATACCGACGAGCACCACGCGAGGAGCCGTATGAACCGTCGCCGGAGTTGTACCCGTTGTCTCCTCGTTGCATGCCTCTACTGCCTGCAAATCAGTGAGCTCAGTCATCGGCATCCCTAACTTGATCAAACGCAAGACGTTGTGCGACGTACTCCTTGTACGACTCTACGTTGCGCTTCACCTCCTCAATCGTGTCTCCCCCGAATTTCTCAGAGACAGCCTGTGCCAGAACAAGCGCAACCATTGCCTCTGCAACGACACCACCAGCGGGCACGGCACAGACATCGGAGCGTTGGTGAATCCCCGTGGCAGCGTCGCCAGTGCTCATATCAACCGTCTTCAAGGCACGAGGGACAGTCGAGATGGGCTTCATCGCAGCGCGAACGCGCAACTGCTCCCCATTCGTCATGCCACCTTCGATACCGCCTGCACGGTTGGTCAGCCTCCGCACACCATCTTCGGTGCGCTCGATTTCGTCGTGTGCCTGCGATCCACGGCGACGCGCCTCCTCGAAACCGTCGCCGATTTCGACGCCTTTCACCGACTGGATACCCATCAGCGCGCCTGCCAACTGCGCATCCAAGCGTCGTTCGCCAGAAATGTGGGAGCCAAGGCCGATCGGCAGCCCATCCACAATGACCTCAACGATCCCGCCGAGCGTGTCGCCCGATTTCTTCGCAGCCTCAATGCACGCGACCATGTCCGCCTCGGCGTCCTTGTTAAACGCACGAACAGGGGAAGCATCAATTGCCTCAATATCGGCGAAGCTTGGCGATTCTCCTGCGTACGGCACCGACTCCCCAATCGACACCACATGGGAAAACACCTCAACCCCGAGAACCTCACGCAGGTAGCTACGGGCAACCGTACCGGCTGCTACGCGGGCAGCAGTCTCTCGTGCAGAGGAACGCTCAAGCACAGGACGTGCAGAACCGAAACCGTATTTGATCATGCCGGCGAAATCGGCGTGCCCCGGACGCGGACGGGTCAACGACGCACCGCGACCAGAGCTCAACTCTTTTGCCACCTCAGGGTCAGAGGCATCAACCGGCTCAGCAGACATGATCGTGGTCCACTTCGGCCACTCGGTGTTGCTAATCTGGATAGCCACCGGGCTACCGATAGATGAGCCGTGCACGACGCCCGTCAGCAAAGTGAGCTCATCTGCCTCAAACTTCATTCGCGCGCCACGGCCATAACCGAGACGGCGACGAGCGAGCTGATGAGCAATTTCTTCTTTCAATACCGGCACCCCAGAAGGCATGCCCTCAACGAGGGCTACGAGGGCCTGGCCGTGCGATTCACCGGCTGTAGTCCAACGAAGCATGGCGACATTCTCGCACAAGCAGCTGCGATAGATGTGCTTATACCCCGAAATACATTACGACGAGCCACGTTGTGGCAAGCATCGATGGACCATGTGCGACGGTTCGGCTGCGACTTAACCACGCCATTAAGACTGTGAGCAGGCCGGACACACCAATCGCAACGAGTACCGCCGGCAGTTTTCCGGAGATCACACACACCATCGCCAGCGGCAGCGCCAACTTAACGTCCCCACCACCGACCCCCTGAGGCGAAAACAGATACAGCCCCGGCCACAGCAGTGCCCACAGCAACGTCGCCTCGCCAAGAAATGGCGCGAGAAGGCAAGCAATCAGCGCCACAATGGCCGGCGGCACTGTCAGCGCATTCGGCAGACGCCGAAACGCAACATCAAACACCATCAGGGCCGCTGTCCAGCAGGCAGCAACAGTGGCCCCCAAAACTCCCCCGAATTCCATATGGACAGCGTACCGAAGTTGAGTACTTCGAACCGCTCTGGCAAGCGAGCTGCTTCTTACGAGTTCGCGTGCCGCATCAGCGCGTCGCGCATCGCCTGTCGCGGTGCGTCCACACCGGTGAATTGCTCGAACTGAGCGTACGCCTGTCCGGCAAGCATCGACAGTCCACCAACGGTGCGGTAGCCGTTCGCTGCAGCCTCTACGGCGAGCCGCGTGGGCCACGGGTCGTAGATCACGTCAAACACCGGGGCGTGTGCAAGATCGGATGCCACGTAGTCAGCTGCCCCGGCGGGGACAGTCGAAATGACGAGGTCCGATGCGGACGTAATGTCCGCTAGAGGTGCCTCGAAATCCACGAAGTTAAGCACCATCCCCGCAGCAAGGTCTGTGTACTCCCCGCTGCGGTCAGTGCGGTTGACCACGGTTACCTCACGGACTCCGATATGCCGCAAGGCCCACATCACTGCGCGCGCTGTACCGCCCGCGCCAACGATAACGGCGTGAACCGGGGAATCGGGACCAAGTAGCTCCCCAATGGCAGCAATCACGCCCTCGCAGTCAGTATTGTCGGCGCGCCAACGGTTGTCGTCGATACGCGTCAGTGTGTTTGCGGAGCCGATCTCACGTGCCCTGTCAGTGACTTCATCCGCCACCGCGAGAGCGGCAAACTTGCACGGCATGGTTACAGAAAAGCCCCGGAAACTCGGATCGGCGTTGCGGACGAGATCAGCCAAATCATCTGCAACACACTGTTGGCGCGAGTAATGCCACCCAGTGAGGCCCGCCGCCTCGTAACCCGCATTGTGAAGAACCGGCGATAAGGAGTGCTCGATCGGTGAACCGAGGACCGCTGCCCGATTCGTCACAGTCCCCGACACAGGTTTGGCTGAGTTCATGCTGCGCGAGGACTCCATAACTAACGCTGCGAGTCCAGGATGCCCGACTCGATCGCGCGCTGCGTGTCATTGAGGTGCTGCTCGAACGTGTCGTTGAAGATGGTTGTGCCGTCCTTGTCCACGGTGACGAAGAACAGCCAGTTGCCGTCAGCTGGGTGCTCTACTGCATCGATCGCCTCAATGGACGGAGATGCAATCGGTGTTTGCGGCAGGCCATCCATTGCGTACGTGTTCCACGGAGTAACCCGCTTGCGGTCTTCATCTGTGGTTGCAACCTCAACGCTCGGCAGCCCGTAGTTCACCGTGGAGTCGAATTCCAGTCGCATCGGCTCATCGAGACGGTTCAAGATGACGCGAGCGACCTTGTCAAACTCTCCGGCCGGCGCCTCACGCTCAACCAAGGACGCAGCGACAAGCAACTCGTACGGGCTCAAGCCAATCACTTGCGCGCGGTTGACAATGTCGGTTGCGTCATACTGCTTCGCAGAGCGCGTCACCAGATCCGAAAGAATATCCTCGGCGCTCGCGTGCGGGTCGATGATGTACTCACCAGGGGCAATGAGGCCCTCCAAACGCTTCGCGTCGCCAGCACGGGCAGCAACCGTTTCACGAGCCCACTCCGGCACACCGAGCTTCTCAGGATCACTGTTCGCCGCAGCGTTGTTCAGCTTCTCCACGTTGACACAATCCGGTGTTACCTCCTCGCCACAGGTAGCCGACTGGATCATCGAGAAAATACCGAACCGAGTCTGGCCGCCAACGACGTTGATATCCATCAACGTCGCACCCCCGTAAACCTGCAGAGGGGTGATGCGCTGCGCGGGATCAAGGAGTGCCTCAACCGCTGACTTCGCGCTCATTTTGCCCTGCAATCTGTAGAAGCCAGGCTGAATGTTTCCCGCATCAGGGTTATTCGCTGCCGCTGTTTGGAAAGCACCGTCGCTGGCAACAATGCCGCGCTCTTCAAGCTCTGGGCCGAGCGCTGACAGGCTCGATCCCTCCTTGATTTGAACGACCTGTTCCTCACCGTTGCCTGCACCCTCAAAGTCTGCCGAACCCGAAAGGTTGCGCAAGACGGCAATCCAAGCGACAAGGCCAATGATGAGCAAAATGGATGCGACTAGCACCGCGGTGCCTCGGGTACGCCGGCGTGCGGCTTCACGGGTAGACACGGTTAGTTCTCCTTGAGGTAGTTCAGTCGGCCGTCAAGCCACGATTGCAAAATCTCTACAGCAGCTGCTTGATCAATGACCGCACGGCCTGCTTTCTCATTCACACCAGACATCCGCAATGAATGCGTCGCAGCAACTGTGGTGAGACGCTCATCCGCCATCCGCACCGGCACATCGCTACGCCGGCGAATACGGAATGCGATTTCCTTCGCATGTTTCACGCTTTTTGATCCATTGCCTTGCAGATCACGAGGAAGCCCCACAATGACTTCGACTGCTTCATTCTCAGCGATGAGTTCCAATATCCGCTCGATATCTTGCCCATCGCGGTCCTTGAAACCGGTCACTCTGTCAATCGTTTCGACCGGTGTTGCCAGGCGGGCATCCCGGTCGGAGCGGGCAACGCCAATGCGCACAGTGCCGACATCAATGCCAAGTCGGCGTCCCGCACCGGGGTCGTCGACCCCAGGGCGATCTGGCTCCACCTTCATCGCTGCTCCTTTCCGTGTCTGCTGGCCTGGTCTCAACCTAGCCGTTAGCTGTGCGTCTCGTCGGACGCGCATTCGGCGTGTCAGCGTCGAGTTTGTCCGCGAACGCGAGGCTTAGTCCCGGCGAAGCCAGTCACGCACAGCGGACAAAGCAGCAGGAATGCCTTCGGGCTTCGCACCAGAGCCCTGCGCAAGGTCAGGCTTTCCGCCACCCTTGCCATCGACGTACTCGCCAAGCACCTTGACCACGTCTCCCGACTTGATGCCGTCTTCCACTGCAGCCTTTGTTGCTGCAACCGCCAGAGAAACCTTGTCGCCAACCTTCGAGGTCAGCACGATCAGCGCATCCTCGGACTGCAACTTGCCACGCAGGTCAGAAACAATCGTGCGCAGATCACCCGTGTTGATCCCGTCGGGCAGCTGCTTTGCGACGAGGCGACGCGCGCCGATGGTCTCTGCTTCCTCCGCAAGGCTTGCAGTGGAAGCCAACAGCTGCTGACGGTGCAGGTTCTCGATTTCCTTTTCAGCCGCACGCAGTCGCTCAGCAAGCTGGGCAATACGGTCCGGAAGATCTTCCGTCGGCGTCTTGAACTCCGCAGCCAGGCCAGAAGCCAGCGCTGCCTCCTTCGACAGGTACTTGAAGGAATCCATACCGGAGTACGCCTCGATACGGCGGGCTCCGGAACCGACCGAGGACTCGCCAAGCACGGCGACCGGGCCGATCTGGGAGGCGTGCTCCACGTGGGTACCGCCACAAAGCTCGACGGAGAACGGTCCGCCGATCTCGACGACGCGGACAACGTCGCCGTAGCTTTCGCCGAACAGCGCCATCGCACCCATGGCCTTCGCCTTGTCCAGCGTGGTCTCAATGGTGTTGACAGCAAAGTCTGCGTCGACAGCCTGGTTCGTGATCGTCGCAATCTCCTGCAGTTGTGCCTCGGTCAGCGCCTCGGTGTAGTTGAAGTCGAAGCGCAGGTAACCCGGCTTGTTCAAGGAACCAGCCTGGACTGCTGTGGGGCCGAGCACCTCACGCAGCGCAGCGTGAATGAGGTGCGTTGCGGAGTGCGCCTGGCGGGCACCGTGGCGCCACGCACCGTCAACCTCAGCCGTGACCGTCGAGCCGAGATCCAGTCCACCGTTTTGGACCGTCGCCTTGTGCAGCCACAGTTTCTTGCCCACGCGCTGCACGTCGTTGACGTTGAGGATCGTGTCCCCCATGATCAAGCGGCCACGGTCGGCCATCTGACCACCAGATTCGGCATACATCGGGGTGACGTCGAGGATGACCTCGACCTCGTCGCCCTGGGAAACCTCGCCAACTTTCTCACCGTCGCGCACGAGGCCAATGACCGTGCCGTCGTGGACCAACTGCTCGTAGCCGACGAATTCCGTCGGGTTGTTGTCAACCCATTCGCGGTACAGCGACTCGTCAACGTTGCGGTGCTTCTTCGCCTTGTTGTCGGCCTTCGCGCGCTCTCGCTGTTCCTGCATCGCAGCGTTAAAGGCATCCATATCGACGTCCAGGCCGGCCTCGCGCGCCATCTCGACCGTCAGGTCGATCGGGAAGCCGTAGGTGTCATGCAGCTCAAAGGCCTGATCACCCGGCAGGACAGCAGCACCCGAAGCCTTCACTGCGGTTGCGGCTTCGTCGAAACGCGACGTGCCGGACTCCAGTGTCTTGGAAAACGCCTTTTCTTCCGCAACAGCAACACGCAAAATGCGCTCGCGGTTGTCCGCGATCTCCGGGAAGGACGGCGTCATGGTGTCCATGATCGTGTTCATGAACGTCTCCATAACCGGCTTCGTCGCACCCAACAGACGCGCGGAGCGGATGATGCGACGCAGCAGACGGCGCAGGATGTAGCCGCGGCCCTCATTCGACGGGGTAACACCGTCGAGGATGATCATCATGCCGGTACGGGCATGGTCAGCGATCACGCGGAAGCGGACATCGTCTTCCTTGTTGCCGTCGTCGTACTTCGAACCGGTCAGTTCTACCGCTGCATCGATGACTGGGCGCAGAAGGTCCGTCTCGTAGACGTTGTCTACTTCCTGCAGGATGCAGGCCACACGCTCAATGCCAAGACCGGTATCGATGTTCTTCTGTGGCAGCTCGCCGACAATCTCGAAGTTGCCCTTCTTATCACCTTCGCCGCGAATGGACTCCATGAACACAAGGTTCCAGATCTCCATGTAACGGTTGTCGTCGGCGATTGGGCCGCCTTCCTTGCCGTACTCCGGGCCCCGGTCGTAGTAGATCTCAGAGCAAGGGCCGCACGGACCGGGGATACCCATGGACCAGAAGTTATCCTCCATGCCCATGCGCTGAATACGCTCTTCCGGAACGCCAATCTTGTCGCGCCAGATTGCGGCCGCCTCGTCGTCGTCAAGGAAGACCGTAACCCAGAGACGCTCCGGATCAAGGCCATAGCCACCGTCAGCAACAGCACCCGTCAACAGGTTCCACGCGTGAGTAATGGCGCCTTCCTTGAAGTACTGACCAAACGAAAAGTTGCCAGCCATCTGGAAGAACGTGTTGTGGCGGGTGGTGATACCCACTTCCTCGATATCGAGGGTACGCACGCACTTCTGAATCGATGTCGCCGTGCCATTGGCAAAGTCTGGGGTCTGATCGCCCAAGAAGTACGGCTTGAACGGCACCATTCCTGCGTTGACGAACAGCAGCGTCGGATCGTCGAGAATCAGCGAGGCGCTCGGTACCGGGGTGTGCCCGGCCTCAACGAAATGGTTGGTAAACCGCTCTCGGATCTCATGGGTTTGCACGCTTCGGTGTCCTTTCAACTGCTCCGGAGTTTTTCCGCGCTTACTTTACCCGCGACTCCTCTACAGTTGGGCTACCGCCCGCGAACAAGTCGGCGTAACCGACCAATAAACTCGCTAATTCGGCGCTCCGCGCCGTGTTCCGTCGGCTCGTAATACACCGCTTCTTCCAGCCCATCCGGGATATATTGCTGCTCGACCACTCCCCGCGGGTCGTCATGCGGGTAGACATATCCAACCGCATTGCCCATCTGTTTTGCGCCCTCATAGTGGCCATCGCGCAAATGGGCCGGCACTGGAGGCACATGCCCCTCACGCACGTCCGCTAAAGCACGATCGATGGCCTTAATGACGGTAGGCGACTTCGGCGCCGTAGCCAGGTGAATTGTCGCCTGTGCTAGCGCAAGACGCCCTTCTGGCAGGCCGACAAACTGCACTGCATTCGCCGCAGCGGTAGCAGTCTGCAACGCAGTCGGATCTGCCATACCAATATCTTCCGAAGCGTGAATGACCAGACGTCGTGCGATAAACCTGGGGTCCTCCCCGGCCTCGATCATTCGCGCCAGATAATGCAGCGCTGCATCGACATCAGACCCGCGGATCGACTTGATAAAGGCGCTGACCACGTCGTAATGCTGATCGCCATCGCGGTCGTAGCGAACAATCGCACGATTGACGTTTTCACGCACAATCTCCAGCGTGATCGTGCCACCGCCAGAAACAGCTTCAGCGGCAGCTTCGAGGTACGTCAGCGCCCGACGCGCATCGCCTCCAGCGAGCAGAATGAGTTGTGCGCGGGCTTCGTCGTCAAGCAAAACCTGCCCCTGCAACCCCCGCTCATCTGCCAATGCGCGGTCGATGACTCCGCCAAGGTCTTCGTCGCTAAGCGACTCGAGCTTGAGCAGCAGCGAGCGCGACAACAACGGAGCAACAACGCTAAAACTCGGGTTCTCCGTCGTGGCGGCAACCAGCAACACTGTGCGATTTTCGACGGCCGCAAGCAGCGCATCCTGCTGCGTTTTAGAAAACCTGTGGACCTCGTCGATAAAGAGCACGGTTTTCTCACCGCGGATGAGGTCACGCCGCGCCTCGTCGATAACCGCGCGGACTTCTTTCACGCCGGAAGACAGCGCGGACAACGCCACAAAGTTCTGCCCCATCGTTTTTGCGATTAACGATGCAATCGTGGTCTTACCTGTCCCAGGCGGACCATACAAAATCACCGATGCTGCACCAGAGCCTTCGATGAGCCGACGCAGCGGCTTTCCCTCGCTGAGCAAATGCTTCTGCCCCGCTACCTCATCTAGGGACTGGGGGCGCATCCGTGCGGCCAGCGGTGCTGTCGAGCCAGCTTCAAAAAATGAGGTACCCCTATTTCCCGATGCTGCACCGGGAACGTCGTTGCTAGAAGCAGCCGCGAAAAGTTCTTCTTGGCCCATTGCCTTAACGCAACCGCCTTGCGACCTCGGACGCGAACTCAGCAACGACAACGTATGCGGGGTCTTTACCGCTACCCGCATAAGCTGCCAACGACTCGAACGTCTCGCGCAAATCACGCCGCACGAGAAGCTCATCTTCGGTCAATGGTTCTCCACCTCGCGGTCGAAGCACAACGCCAGCATTCTCTTCGGCGTCGTCGCCAATGGCTTCGGCTACCCCATCTACAAGATCAAAATCCTGAATATCACCTGCCGAAAGACCAGCAGCTTCAAGCTCTTTCTCAAATGTCGGATCATCCTGCAACAACGCGGCCATAGGCTTCGGTTCCAACATGGCGACGCTACTAAGCGCCCACCCCACCAGTGCACCCGTGATGCGCGCCTGCAACGTATCAGGATGCTGCACTCCTGGCCAAAGGTCAGAGACCTGTATCCGCCACGCATCGACGAACGCCTTGGTCGCTTCCTCGTTAAACGGCTGCGAAGCCAAATACACCGGGAACCGCGCAACTACGTAGGCAACATCGAATGAAACATCCCGAAAGCCCGCTGATTCATAATCAAGAAAGTGAAACGAGTTCCCAGACCGAATGACGTTATCTGGTGCCAGGTCAAACGGCGTAAAAGCACGCATACCGCCACGCAGCAGCCGGCGCTCGATGTTACGAGCCGTGAGAACCACCTCTTGAGGAATCTCAATTCCGGCCTCACGCATGATCCGCAAGCCAACTCTGATCCGATGGGACAGCAACCGGTCCCTCAAACGTTGAAGCGGTGCAGCGTTGGGCCGTGAACGCGTCATCCGATGCAGTAAGACGTTAAACGCTTCCTCTTCATCGGCAGTACCTGCATGCATTCGGCCAAGTGCTGTGCCCAGGCTGCGCAACAGTGCGATGTGGTCCTCTTCGCTTGCAGTCTCAAGCGCTTCTGCGAGAGTTTCCCCATCACCGGAGTCGGTGATGATAATGATGCGTTGCTGCGTGTCGTAGCCCAACAACGCAGGGCCAGGCCTGGTCTTTTCACTTAAGGAAGTGGCGAATTGGTACGCGACAACCTCTCGAAGGTACGCCGCCTCTTCGAAGACAGACTCCGTTGGCGGCGCCTGCTTAATGATGACTGAGCGCTGCTGGAAAAACGGGTTCCTTTTAACACGAGCTCTCAACACGATCGAGGGACCGGAGCCATTAAGGCGTTCAACCTCAAACAACGACTGCTCACCGCCGTAACGGCGAGTGAGAATGTCTGTAGCGCTTGCAACGACTTGCTCGTCACTTACTTGCTCGGGCTGCATCCGGTCCCCTTTGTCGTGCGCCACCGCAGGAGCAGGTTCCTGCGGTGGCTGCATTCAATCGGCTACTTCGTGTCCGTTTCGCCGTCTGCCTTGTCTTCAACCTTCTTCGGCTTGAAGTCCACTCCAGTTTCCTTGCGCTGCTCAGCCGGAATTGGAGCAGGCGCGTCGGTAAGCGGGTCGACACCGCCGCCGGACTTCGGGAAAGCGATCACATCGCGGATCGATTCAAACCCACCGAGCAACGACACGATGCGGTCCCAGCCAAAGGCAATACCACCGTGCGGAGGAGCACCGAACTTGAACGCTTCGAGCAGGAAGCCGAACTTCTCTTCGGCCTCCTCATCGGTGATGCCCATGACCTCGAACACGCGCTTTTGGACATCGTGCTCATGGATACGGATGGAGCCGCCACCGATCTCGTTACCGTTGCACACAATGTCGTATGCGTAGGCGAGAGCCTCGCCCGGGTTCTGCTCGAAGTTGTCCAGGAACTCCGGCTTCGGAGAGGTAAACGCGTGGTGGACTGCGGTCCACTTGGAATGGCCCAACGCGACATCACCGGATGCGGTTGCGTCTGCAGCAGGCTCAAACAGCGGTGCATCCACAACCCACGTGAACGCCCAATCGCCTTCCTTGATCAGGTCAAGCTTGCGCGCAATCTCACCGCGGGCTGCGCCAAGCAGTGCACGAGACGCCTTGGTTTCGCCTGCTGCGAAGAAGATGCAGTCACCCGGCTTCGCGCCGACGTTCGCAGCGATGCCAGCCTTTTCCTCGTCAGTGATGTTCTTCGCCACCGGACCGGTGAGCTCGCCGTCTTCCTGAATGAGAATGTAGGCCAGGCCCTTCGCACCGCGCTGCTTTGCCCACTCCTGCCATGCGTCAAGCTGACGACGAGGCTGGGATGCGCCACCTTCCATCACAACAGCACCCACGTACTCGGCCTTGAATACGCGGAAGGTGGTGTCCTTGAAGAAGTCGGTGCACTCGACCAATGGAATGTCGAAGCGCAGGTCCGGCTTGTCGGAGCCGTACTTCTCCATCGCTTCCTTGTAGGTCATGCGCGGAATCGGCGTCTGAATGTCGTAGCCGATCAGCTTCCAAAGCTCGACGAGGATTTCCTCGGCCAGCTCGATGATGTCGTCCTGATCAACGAAGGATGCCTCGACATCGAGCTGGGTGAACTCAGGCTGGCGGTCTGCGCGGAAGTCTTCATCGCGGTAGCAGCGTGCCAACTGGTAGTAGCGTTCCATGCCCGCGACCATCAGCAGCTGCTTAAAGAGCTGCGGCGACTGCGGCAGCGCATACCAAGAACCTGGCTTCAAACGAGCAGGAACAAGGAAGTCACGTGCACCTTCCGGGGTCGAACGCGTCAGCGTAGGCGTTTCGATCTCGGTGAAGTCGTGGTTGTCCAAGACGCGACGGGCGGCTTGATTGGCCTTAGCGCGGAGGCGAATTGCCTTAGCCTGACGCTCGCGGCGCAGGTCCAGGTAGCGGTACTTCAGACGTGCTTCCTCGCCAACTTCATTGGAGGATGCATCCTCGATCTGGAATGGCAGGGCTGCAGCCTTGTTCAGCACCTTCAGGTCAGTGACGTTGACCTCGATTTCACCGGATGCAAGGTTCGGGTTCGCAGAGCCTTCCGGGCGTGGCTCAACCACACCGGTGACCTGGATGACGAACTCGCTGCGCAGGTCGTGTGCAGCCTCCGCTACTTCGGACTCACGGAATACAACCTGAGCGAGACCAGAGCGGTCCCGCAGATCGATAAAGATGACCCCGCCATGGTCACGGCGGCGGGCCACCCAACCTGTGAGCGTGACGGTCTGACCGTCGAGTTCTTTGTTCAAGTTCCCCGCAAGGTGAGTGCGCAGCACGGTTTCTTCCACGTCCTTCCACGTGATGGCGAATCTAACCTGACAAAGTCTACCTACCCCGGCTGAGTGGTGCCTCGGCGAGGTCCGCCCCACACCACCCCAGTCGCTCGAGACACGATGTTTTGGCCCAACCGCGACACTCGGTAGGGATCTTTGGCACAATTCAGCCATGACATTTCGTGGTGATTACGCGCAGGGTCAGGGCGGCAACGTCAGGACAAGCTCCGGCTCCGGTCGCGGAGGCGGCGGGGTCAGCCCCGGCGCAATGGCAATTCTTCCGATGCTGCTTCGCGGCGGTGGCGGAGGGACTGTCATCTTGATATTGCTCGCGGTGCTGTACTTCAGCGGTGCGTTAGATGGACTCCTTGGCGGCGGGAGCAATTCTCAATCCCAGTCTGAGTCGCAGGGTGACTACTCACTCGAGCATTGCAACGAACAAGGATCCTCGAACACCTACGACGATTGCCGCGCGGCGGCAACCTTCGGGTCTGCCCAACAGATTTGGAGCGAAGTACTCCCCGCGCAGGCGAATGTCGAATTTGAGCCGGCAGATATGGTGCTTTTCCGCAACGATGTCACCACTGGCTGCGGCTACGCTACCTCCGATACCGGCCCGTTCTACTGCCCTCGCGATACCACCGCTTACCTTGACGTGAGCTTCTTTGAGCAGCTGGGCCAACTCGGCGGCGCGAACGGTCCGCTTACTCAGGAGTACGTAACTGCCCACGAGTACGGCCACCACATCCAGCATCTGGAAGGAACGTTGGGGCTGAGCGACTATAAGAACCCAGGCCAGGATTCTGCGGCTGTCGCAATTGAGCTGCAGGCGGACTGCTACGCCGGAATCTGGGCAAAACATGCTGCCGAGCAGGGCGTTTTGGAACCGATCACCGACGAACAGCTCGAGCAGGCACTGCAGACCGCCCGTTCGATTGGCGACGACAACATTCAACGACGCTCAGGCGGCGACGTCGACCCGGATGCGTGGACGCATGGCTCCTCTGAGCAGCGTATGGAAGCGTTTAATTCCGGGTACAACTCTGGACAGATGGCCGCCTGCGACACGCTCAACCGCGGTGTCTACAACTAAAAGGCACCGTTCGCTTATGACCAAGTCCGCACCAAACCGCGCTATCCCGTTTCTTGCCGCGTTCAATTCGATCGAGTCTCATTTGCGCAGCGAATTGGATGCCAAACGATCCGATTCGTTTATGTGGATGGTGGGCATCGCAGCCAAGAAAGGGATTCTTGCTCGCGACCAGGCCGAGACCTTGCGCGAGTTTGCGGATCTACGCAACGCGATTAGCCATGGGGAATACGACAACCTCCGCCCGATTGCAGAACCGCTCCCCGAGACGGTTCAAACAATCGAGCATTTGCGCGACGCAATCCTCTCCCCGCCGTTGGCGCTCGAAGTGGTCCCGCACCAGAAGGTGATTACGTTTACGCCGGAGACGGACATCCATGAGCCGCTAAAGACAATCGCGACACAGGGACTCACGCAATTCCCGATCTACGACGAAGGCAAATGCATAGGGCTGCTTACCACGAATGCAATCGCGCGCTGGGTGGCAGCGGAACTCACAGACGATGACCACATTCCCGCTACCACCGTGCGTGATGTGCTCACCCACAGCGGCAAACTCGACCACCCTGTATTTCTGCCACGCACCGTGACCGCCGCACGTGCGGTTGACGCGTTGAGCACTCCTTTGGAAACCGGCGCAGTGCCTCGCCTGGCCATCATCACCGAGCACGGCAAGTCAAACCAGCGGCCGATCTCGGTCCTGGGGGCAACCGACATCCCCGCGCTTTCTCAAGCGCAGTAGCGCATCCCGCTTATCGACGATCCACAGCCTGTTTCTGCGGTAGGATTCGCCGCATGTCAGCAAACTTTGTCAGTGTTGTCGACCTGTTCAGTATCGGCATCGGTCCTTCTTCATCCCACACCGTTGGCCCGATGCGCGCCGCAATGACATTTGTGGAGAAACTCGGGAAGGTGCCGGCGAAGGTTGTCGTTGAGTTACGCGGTTCCCTCGCCGCCACGGGAGTCGGCCACGGCACCGACCGTGCTGCGTTGCTCGGGCTGGTTGGGTACACCCCCACCACCACTTCTGCAGACATTGCTCCAAAACCTGGGGAGCCGATCCCTTCCACAGGCGTGATCGAAGGCCCGACAGGGCGCGTGGAGTACGAGCTTCGCTTCGACCCGGCACCGGTGGCCGAGCACCCGAACTGTCTCATCTTCGATGCGTGGGACACAGACGGCACCATGATCGCCGAACGCGAGGACTATTACTCTGTCGGCGGCGGCTTCATTCTGGATCGCTGGGAGATGGAAGCGCACCGACAAGAATCCGGTGTTGCATCCGCTCGTGAAATTGCGACGGTCCCCTACCCGTTTAACAATGGCGCAGAACTCATGGAGCAGTGCCGAACACATGGGATGACAATCGCAGAGATCATGCGTGCGAACGAGGAGTCGATCCACGGGGCGCAGCGACTCAACTCCCATTTGGATGCGGTGTGGGACGTCATGCAGGAATGCGTTGCGCATGGCCTGAAGACAGAGGGAATCCTTCCAGGCGGCTTGAACGTAAGGCGTCGCGCGAACCGTCTTCACCGTCTACTGACTGCAGAGTACGAAGCATCCACTGCCCGTGGGCTTGACGCTATGGAATGGGTGAACCTGTACGCGCTTGCCGTGAACGAAGAAAACGCGGCTCACGGCCAGGTGGTTACCGCGCCAACGAACGGCGCAGCCGGCATTATCCCTGCAGTTATGCATTACTGCCGCGACTTCACCGACGACTTCACTGCTGAGCGCGCCCGCGAATTTCTGCTTACGGCTGGTGCGATCGGGTCGATCATCAAGACCAACGCCTCGATTTCAGGCGCAGAAGTCGGCTGTCAGGGCGAGGTCGGTTCGGCTTCTTCGATGGCCGCTGCTGGCATGTGCGCAATCCTGGGCGGCACCCCTGAGCAGGTTGAAAACGCAGCTGAGATCGCGCTCGAGCACAACCTTGGCCTGACCTGCGATCCTGTGGGCGGTCTGGTCCAGGTTCCGTGCATCGAACGCAACGCAATTGGTGGCGTAAAGGCCATCAACGCGGCACGGTTGGCGAAGCTTGGAGATGGCACCAACATCGTCACCCTCGACGACGTGGTGGAGACCATGGCAGCCACCGGCCGCGACATGATGACTCAGTACAAGGAAACGTCCATGGGTGGCCTCGCAGTCCAGCTCGGCCTGCCCGTGAACATTACTGAGTGCTGATTGCCTGCGCGACCGCTTCAGCGGAAAGCGCAACGGCCTCCTGTGAGTGCTCGGCGAGGTTCTTGACTGCAACCTCGCCTGCCTCCAGCTCACGCTCGCCGAGCACCAGCGCGAAGCGTGCGCCCGCGCGGTCAGCACCCTTCATTGAGCCCTTGAGCCCGCGGTGGCCGTAAGCCATGTCGGCGCTGATACCGGCCGCGCGGAGTTCGTCGACAAGCTTGCTCATCTTCACTCGTGCTTCGTCGCCAATCGCGATACCGAACACATCGACACGGTGGGCTGCTGCTTCAAGCTCGACGCGTTCAGCTTCGAGGGCGAGTACCGCGCGATCAACGCCGAGACCGTAGCCGATGCCGGAGAGGTCCGGGCCGCCAATCTGGGCCATCAGGCCGTCGTATCGTCCACCGCCACCGATGCCGGACTGTGCGCCGAGGCCATCGTGGACGAACTCGAAGGTGGTCTTGGTGTAGTAGTCCAAACCACGAACCATGCGTGGGTTAATGACGTACGGCACGCCGAAGTCATCCAGCGCTGCGGTGACGGCCTCGAAGTGGGCACGGCATTCGTCGCAAAGGTGATCCAGCATCAACGGCGCATCGGCGGTCATCTCTCGGACCGCCTCACGCTTGTCGTCGAGCACTCGAAGTGGGTTGATCTCAGCACGGTGGCGAGTTTCCTCGTCGAGTGGGAGATCAAACAGGAACTTCTGCAGCTTCTCGCGGTAGGCCGGGCGGCAATTCTTGTCGCCGAGGCTGGTGATCTCCAGACGGAAACCGCTCAGGCCGATCGCACGGTAGCTGCGGTCTGCCAAGGCGATCACCTCGGCGTCGAGCAGCGGATCGTCGACACCAATGGCTTCCACGCCCACCTGCTGCAGCTGACGGTAGCGTCCGGCCTGCGGGCGCTCATAGCGGAAGAACGGTCCGTAGTAGTTGAGCTTCACGGGCAGGTAACCGCGGTCCATGTTGTGCTCGATGAAGGAGCGCATGACGCCGGCGGTGCCCTCGGGACGCAGCGTTACCGAACGGCCACCGCGGTCCTCGAAGGTGTACATCTCCTTGCTCACTACGTCAGTAGATTCACCGACGCCGCGGGCAAACAAGGTGGTGTCTTCGAACACCGGCAGCTCAATGTGTTGGTAGCCAGCGATCCGTGCCTGGCGCGCGAACTCGTCGCGGACATGGATGAACGCACTCGAGGCGGGCGGCACATAATCGGGCACGCCTTTCGGTGCGGAAAGTTTTTGGAACTGCTCGGCTTGATTCTCACTCACGAGGCCTTAGTCTAACCAACCTCTCCCCTGTGCGGGCGCACTTGTCGCTGTGGTCTTTCCACCGCTGTTGCGATTAGCCCTGCTAGGCTTTTGCACCGTTCAATGCGCGCGTGCTTTTCGACGACATCACGCACGCGCTTTCCCCGATACTCGAAGAGGTGCATCGCCAGTGGCTAGCAACGAACAGCGTGGCAAAGAGGCCCTGTCCAATCTGGAACGGGAACTCGATTCCCGCGACCGCAAGGAAAAGTCCCGCCCGTGGTCTGTCGCAGCGCTTTCCGCCGTTGCCATCGCGCTGATTGGTGGCGGCGTCTACGTCGCAGCCAACCAGGGCGACGAGGACAATCTAGCAACTGACGATACCTCCGCCGCTTCGGAGACTGACAACGCGGAACAGGAAGAATTCGACGCTTCCACCTTCGCGCCGATTGCTACGAAGCGCGAGAAGGCCTTGCCGGCTACCGTCTCGTGCACCTATGAAAACGAGGACGGCGCCGAGCTGCGCGCTGGCACCCCGCCGACCGAGAACGTGTCCACCGAAGGCACCGTCACCGTCGAGCTCGAGACCAACCAGGGTCCGATCGGCATGACGCTCGATCGCGCAGCTTCCCCGTGCACGGTCAACGCCATCGAGTACCTGACCTCCGAGGGATACTTCAACGACACGGTCTGCCACCGTCTGAACACTGCCGACGGGCTGAAGGTGCTGCAGTGTGGCGACCCGGATGGCACCGGTGCGGGTGGCCCTGGCTTCCAGTTCGCCAACGAGCTTCCCACTGACGAGGCACTCGACGGCATCGACACCGAAGGTCTCGACCTACCAGCCGATATGGATGAGGCAACCAAAAACCAAACCCTGCAGATGATGCTGCAAAACGAGCCTAAGCGCTATGACCGTGGCACGATCGCCATGGCTAACGCCGGCGCGGACACCAACGGCTCCCAGTTCTTCCTTAACTACGGCGACTCGGTCCTGCCGCCGCTGTACACCTACTTCGGCACGATTGACGACGAGGGCCTTGCCACCCTGGACAAGATCGCCGAAAAGGGCGTTGAAGGCGGCGGGACTGACGGCGCACCGGCAGATGAAGTACGCATCACCAAGGCCACTGTGAAGTAGCACTGTGCAGTAGCACTCCGCTCTTCCACACCGGTATCGCTATTGCACGCAACCCTCGCAGGCGATAGCATCCTGCAGAGATTCCGTTTCAAACCTTTTCAGTGAGGACCCTCATGAAGACCCGCACCAGCCTTATCGCCGCCGCTACCGTCACCGCAGTCGCCTTCACCGGTGCAGGTGTTGCTCAGGCTGCGCCGACTGTCGTCGGCGATAACACCACCAACACCACTAACGACAATGGATCTTCGTCCAACGAAGAGGGCTCGTCCATGCGCGACATGAGTCCGTCCGAGATCCAGGATTGGCTCGCAGTTGTCACCGCGATCATCGGCATCCTGAGCCAGGTGGCTACGGTTGCCATGAAGTTCATGCGCTAAGACGCAACGCGAAAGGCGCCCTCCCGAACATGATTTGTGGGAGGGCGCCTTACTGTTACGCAGTCACTCTGTAGACGTCGAACACACCTTCAATGTTGCGAATCTGGTTCATGATCGAGCCGAGTTGTTTGATGTCTGACACCTCAATGGTCAGTCGGATCGTCGCCACTCGGTCCTCCCCTGCTTGAGACGACATCGCGAGGATTGGGAGTTTCGCCTCGGAGAGCACCCCGGTGGTCTCGGTAAGCAGACCATTGCGGTCGAGTGCTTCCAGCTGAATCGTCGCGCGTGACGCACTCTTGGTGCCACCGGGGGCGGACCATGACACTTCGACGAGACGCTCTGGCTCGTTGTTAAGTTTGGTCGCGTTCGTGCAGTCAGTCCGGTGCACGGAAACTCCCCCACCACGGGTGACAAACCCGAAGATGGCATCGCCGGGGACGGGTTGGCAGCATTTCGCCAACTTCGCCATCACATCCGGGCTGCCCTCAACCAGGATCGCAGGGCCGTCGCCGGTTGTTTGCGGGCGAACAAGTGCAGAAACAGGGGTACGCGCTGTGAGGGCGTCTACGGCGTCATCGTCGCCGCCGAACATGTCCATGAGCAAGTGCGCGACGTGCGCTGCAGACACTGTTCCCGCGCCGATAGCCGTATACAGCGCATCAACGTCCTGGTAGTGCAAACGCGTTGCTACCTGGCGCATCGACTCGTTGGTAAACAGCCTGTGCAACGGCAGCCCGCCACGCTGCACCTCAGCAGCCAGGGCATCGCGACCCGCGTCGAGCTGCTCCTCGCGACGTTCCTTGGCAAACCACTGTCGAATCTTCGCCTTCGCGCGCGGGGAGACAACAAAGTCCTGCCAATCGCGCGTTGGCCCAGCGTTTTGATCCTTTGAAGTGAAAATCTCTACCCTGTCGCCGGACTTCAGCTCGGTTTCTAGGGTGACCAACTTGCCGTTAACCTTCGCACCAATGCAGCGGTGGCCAACTTCAGTGTGCACGGCGTAGGCGAAATCGACCGGAGTAGAGCCTGCCGGCAAATCCACTACATCGCCCTTCGGAGTGAACGCGAAAATCTGCTGGCTTGTCAGGTCGTAACGCAACGAGTCCAAAAACTCATTCGGGTCCGCGGCTTCCTTCTGCCAGTCAAGCAACTGACGCATCCACGCCATCTGGTCGACCTCGGCCTGATCGCCCTTGTGGGAGCCCTTCGTCTCTTTGTAACGCCAGTGGGCAGCCACACCGTATTCGGCGTTGTAGTGCATCTCGTGTGTACGCACCTGCACTTCAAGGGGGCGACCGGTCGTCGTCATCACCGTCGTATGCAGCGACTGGTAGACACCGAAACGCGGGTTGGAAATGTAGTCCTTGAACCTGCCCGGCATCGGCGAATACAGCGAGTGGACCACACCAACAGCGGCGTAGCAGTCATACACCGTATCCACCAGAACACGGATACCGACCAGATCGAAGATCTCCGCGAAGTCGTGACCGCGCACAGCCATCTTCTGATAGATCGACCAGTAGTGCTTCGGACGGCCCATGACCTCAGCCTGGATGCCATTCGTGCTCAGCTCGCGCTGCAGATCGGTAGTGATCTCGCGCAGGGCACGGTCGCGTGACGGAGCGTGATCCGCCACAAGACGTACGATTTCCTCGTACTTCTTCGGCTGCAAAATAGCGAACGCGAGATCTTCTAGCTCCCACTTCACCGTTGCCATACCCAAGCGGTGCGCCAACGGTGCGATGACGTCGAGCGTCTCCTGTGCCTTCTTCGCCTGCTTCTCCGGCGGCAAGAAACGCATTGTGCGCATGTTGTGCAATCGGTCCGCGACCTTAATCACCAGTACGCGAGGATCCTCGGACATAGCAACGATCATTTTGCGGATCGTTTCCGCTTCTGCGGCGGCGCCGAGCGCGACCTTGTCCAGTTTGGTCACGCCATTGACAAGTTTGGCCACTTCAGGGCCAAAATCACGGGTGAGCTCATCAAGTGAGTAGTCGGTGTCCTCTACCGTGTCATGGAGCAGAGCCGCCACCAGCGTGGTGGTATCCATACCAATCTCGGCACAAATCGTTGCGACGGCGAGCGGGTGGGTGATGTAGGGATCACCTGACTTGCGGAATACACCCTCGTGCAACCGCTCTGCCGTTTCGTATGCAAATCCGAGCTGCTCTACGTCAGCCTTCGGGTGATACTTGTGGTGAATCGACAACAGCGGATCGAGCACTGGGTTCGTTCGCGGACGCCCACCTCCCGTAAGAGAGCGGGCCAACCTGGCGGAGACACTGCGCACGGTCGGGCCCGACCGTTTGACTGGTTTATCTGTCATGTCAGGACTCCTCCACTGTCAGCAGGTACTAAGTCTGTGATACTACTCGGCTAGTTCTCTTCTTTCCCCAAAACCACAAGCGGAGCGCCGTCGAGTCGCTCGCGCCCTCCAAGTCCCGGGACTTCCAAGACGACGACGTAGCCGGCAACTCGCCCGCCGGCGCGCTCAATCAAGTCGCGCGCCGCGATCAACGTCCCGCCGGTAGCCAGGACGTCGTCGACAAGCACAATGCTCTTGCCAGAGATATCCACCCCATTAGCGGGGATCTCCAGCGCAGCGGAGCTGTACTCCGTGGTGTACTCCTGGGTAATCACCGGTGGCGGCAACTTGCCCTTCTTGCGAATCGCAAGGATGCCGGTGCCCATCTCGTACGCCACAGCGGAGCCGAGCAAAAACCCTCGGGCATCAAGACCGCCGACGAGATCGGCGCCGAGCTCCTTGCTCGCCTCGGCCATCTCTGCAATGACCACGTTGAGCGCGGCTGGGTCGGCAAGCACCGGAGTCAGGTCCTCGAACAGCACTCCCGGCTCCGGAAAATCCGGAACGCGGCGAATCTTGTCCTGCAGTGCCTCAAGAGCGGAAGCGTAAGGCTGACCGCCATGCGGGCTGATCGACGGGGTGGGCGACATGATTTCGGATCGTCTCCTGGTCAGGTTTATCGGGTTTTTAGGGTCGGGAATTGAGTTTGGTCAGTTGAACCATCGGTCCATGTTCCAGCCAATGCCGGAAAGTCCTGTATACGGCACCACGTTGCGCACTGCATTATCGACGACAAAGGTTCGGGGTTGTGCGGCCAGCGGAATCGATGGCAGCGTCTTCCACAGATGCCCCTCCTGGGCACGCAACGCCCCCAGATCCTGGGCGCGATTGTTGGCCGCTGGGTACTCGCTCATCGGGTCAACGACTCGCAAGATAGCGTCGGCTTCGCCGTCATGCACGGATTCGTTGCGCCACTCGTCGTACTCCGCGTGAGGCAGGTCAGCGAGCGTCTTCCCCTCGCCTGTGACGTCGATGATCGTAATTCCTGCTGGCTCGCAGGTGTGGCGCATCGATTCCACCATCGCGGCCCAACGCTCGTCCGGATACACGTAACCGATACGCAACGTGGAACCCCGAAGTGCGGAAGCTTCCTGGATATTCACGTCCAAAAGCGGCGCAGCGATATCTGCCATACGCTGAGCCAACGGGTCGGTGTGCTGAATGACATGCAACGGTGCAACTGGCACTTCAACCCCCGCCTTCTCACTTGAAGCGGCGGCAACAGCGCGAGGATCGATGCAACGTGCAAGTGCCTTCCGGTTCTCCGGATCCGCCCAAAAACCAACCTCCGGCAGGGTCAACATCTCGGTGAGCTCACCGATGGTGGTTTTCACATCCAGTCGATTGCCTTCTGCGTCCTCGTCGTACCACTGTGGTTGCAACTGCCGCAGGTCGCCGATCTTCATCGCCTTGGATGCTGCTAGCTCCGCAGAATCTACGGAACCAGGCCACACCACCATTGCTGCTGTCTGCGGAGCGTCCCCGTAGTAATGCTCATTAGCGACGAGCCGAACCTGGCCCTTTTCTCCTACCTCCGCAACCTTGAACGGGCCAAACGAGACTTGGAGTTCAGGATCGAACTCTTTGAGGTCAAACCCGTGGCGCCACACCTGCGCGATTGGTTTGAGTCGCTCCAGATCATCCGAGAGTAGATCAGCGACGAGGTCCTCGACAGATCGATTGGTCTTTGCAGCAACAGCATGTGCGGGAAGGACCGTGCCTGGTTCAAAAAGACCACGCCAGCGTGCACCACGGCCTTCCTTGAAGGTCACAGTGAACTCTTTCGATCCGGGTGTGCACGACAGCGAGTCCGTGTCGCCGAACAAAGGCATATTCGAACCGAACGTCGCCGGGTATTGTCCGGCAGCAAACGTCAAAAGATAGTCAGCGCAGGTGACGGGAGTGCCGTCCGAAAACACTGCCGCTTCCGACAAGGTGTAAATCACCTTGCGCTGATCCCCCGGCAGCACCTGGGTTTTTACAAGGTCAGTGTTGGGGATCAACTGTCCGCTTGGACCAGGAACATACACCCCGGGGTACAGGCGACCGGACAACGATTGCGCTAAGTCTGTCGATCCTTCGAGGGATCCAGCGTTTGTGGTGCGCAGGTTGCTTGTTACCTGGTAACCGAAAAGTTTCGTGGACTCATCATCGTCGTTGTCTGAAGATGCGCACCCGGAAAGCACCAGCGCCGTTGCGGCCAACACAGCCGCAACCTTGCTGCCAATCACCATTTTCGGTCTCATGAGTCCACGCACCACTAGTTTTCAGCCGCTTTCTTACGCGTTCGGACGCCAGGTGCTTGTCGAAGATGCACCCGTGTCTTCCACAGGTCGAATCGGAGTAGCCACGTGGCGCTTCTTCTCTTCGACCGGTTCCTCTTCAACTTCTTCGACCTGGCCACGGCTACGGAATGCCTCAACCGCAGCATTGTGGTCCTTGTGCTCCTGACGGCGGTTTACCAGGCTGACCAACATCGGGGTGGCCAAGAACAACGAGGAGATCACGCCTTGAATGACGCCAATGAGCTGGATGAGCGCAAGGTCCTTCAAAGTACCCACACCCAGCATCCATACCGCGACAATCATCAGTGCGATGATCGGCAGCGCAGAAATAACCGAGGTGGAAATCGAACGCATTACGGTCTGGTTGACCGCGAGGTTGGCCTCTTCCGCGTAGGTGGATCGTCGAGAATCAAGCACTCCCGACGTGTTCTCCTTGACCTTGTCAAACACAATCACCGTGTCGTAAAGCGAGAACGTCAACACAGTCAGGAAACCAATGATCATCGCTGGGGTGATCTCAAGGGCGAACAATGCGTAGATACCCATGATGAGGATGGCATCAACCAACAGCGCCCCCATGGCAGCCAGCGCCATCGCGCGCTGCAAACGCACCGCGACATACACGGACGCTGCCAAAAGGAACACGACCATAGCCAGGAGCATGCGGTTCGTAATCGTGGAACCCCACGACTCCGACACGGTGGAGTCACCGATAGCGTCAGCGCTCGGCTCACCGTTGTGATCCTGTGGGTGGTAGGTATCGAAAATAGCCTGACGCGCGGCATCGATCTGCTCCTGCGAAAGATGGGCAGAGTTGATCTCCAGCGTGCGGGCGTCGCCAGCGCCAACGATCTGGGTGAGCTCAGGTGTCACACCGGTGGCCTCGACGAAGGTTTCCTCGACCTCGGTCGCGACCAAATCGCCGGCAGGCATCGTCAGCTTGGTGCCGCCCTCGAAGTCGATACCCATGTTGAAGCCACGAATGAACATCGCCAGGATCGCGACCACCATAAGTCCGAGGGTGATGCTGTACCAGGTCTTGCGGTGCCCAACGAAGTCGAGGCCGCCGGAGCCGTCATACAGCGATTCACGGTCGCGACGTGCAAAGCCGCGCTTCGTCGTGGGGGTTTCGGTCGTAGCTACAGTGCTCGACATGATTAGGCCTCCTCATTCGCGGCGGATGCTTCCACGGAAGCTTGTTGCTTGACGACGACGCCGTCGCCCTCCTCAAGATCACCTGCAGCGCGGCGTTCTTCTGCGGTGCGGAATGCGGCACCCATACCGTTGACAGACGGCTTCGACCAGAAATTGCTGCGAGATGCGAGCACCAGAAGCGGCGCAGTGACCAGGAAGGTGACCAACAGGTCGAAGATGGTTGTCAGACCCATGGTGAAGGCGAAGCCCTTGACATCGCCAACTGCCAGGAAGTAGATGATGACCGCACCAATCAGAGTCACCATGTTGCCTGTGATGACCGTCTCCTTGGCCCGTTCCCAACCGGACGCGGTCGCCGAACGGAATGTCTTGCCGTGGCGTACCTGGTCCTTGATGCGCTCATAAATCACGATGAACGAGTCTGCGGTCGTACCGATACCGATGACCAGACCAGCGATGCCCGACAGGTCGAGCGAGTATCCAATCCAGCGACCGAGCAACACGAGCATGCCGTAGACAAGCAAACCCGCTGCTGCCAGGGTGACCAACGAGATGAAGCCGAAGAGGCGGTAGTAGGCGAAAACGAAGATCGCCACCATGGCAAGACCCACCAGCCCCGCATACAGGCCAGCCTTCAAGGAGGCCTGACCGAGTGAAGGGGGAACCGTCATCGCAGTTCCGCCTGGCTCACCGTTTTCACCGGCGAACGACAGCGGCAGCGCGCCGTATCGCAGGTTGTTCGCGAGACCCTCAGCTTCCTCCTGAGTGAACTGACCCGTGATCGAGGTTGCGGAACCGACTGGGGTTGCGCCCTGGATAACTGGCGCGGAGATCACCTGGGAGTCAAGTGTGATTGCGATCTGCTTCTGCAGCATCTCACTGGTGAGTTTCGCCCAGGTAGCGGAACCGTTGACATCACCAGCCTGGTTGAAGGCGAAGCTGATCTCCATCTGTCCCGACTGCGGGTTGTATCCGCCGGTAATCGCGCGGCTGGTATCAATCTGCTCGCCGGTCAGGCGGGGCCCTTCCGGATCTGTTACACCGCTCAGCAGGGGGACCTCGTCAAGCAACATCGCCTGACCGGTCGACGGGTCACAAGCGACTAGCGGAAGATCTTGCTTATCCGAGCCAGCGAGCGGGTCGGTTGCCTGGCCGAAGCAGCGTGCGGACATCAACGTCAACGCAGCGTACTGCTGAGTCGGGTCAGTCGACTGGCGGGTCTTCCGCAGCATTTCGGTTGTTTCCTGGCGGCGCTCAGCGGCCTCAACCGGACCGTTCGGTTCCGGCAGTGGTTCAGCGGAAATCTGTGGGACGTTCTTCGGCTCTGCTGGCGCTTCTTCCTCGCTTGGCGCGACGTCCTTGCCAACCTCTGGGTTGTTTGCATCGCCTGACTCAGCAGCTTTGGCCTGCTCCTCGGCTTGTTTCTCAGCCTGCTCCTTGCGAGCCGCGAACTGTTTCAGCAGTGACTGGCCCTCTTCGGGCGTGAAGATGCCGTACTTTACCCACTCGTTCGCCATATCCAAGATGGCTTTATCTGCTTCAGCTGGGTTTGCAGCCGGAGGGTCAAGCACAGGTCGGAAGAACAGCTGGGAGGTCTGTCCGATGTTACGGATCTCCGAGGTATCGTCACCGGCTGCTTCGATCACGATGGTGTTGCCATCGACGACGACCGATGCGCCCGAGACGCCCATGCCGTTGACACGGTTCTCCAGAATCCGACGAGCATCCTGGAGCTGTTCTGACGTAGGCTCTTCACCCTGCGGCACCAGTGTCACACGAGTACCGCCCTGCAAGTCAATACCTAGCTTCGGGGTAGCACTCTTCGTGCCGGTAAAAAATACAAGGGCGTAGACGCCGATGACGATGAGAGCGAATAGGGCAAGCGCCTTCGCGGGCCACTGCCGCTTCGACTTCGCCTCGCCGGATCGCCGAGTGCGTGTAGACACTGAGCAGACTCCTCTTTGTTCAGGCTCGGGTTTTCCGCCTTACACCGGCGCACACGCCGATCCAGCAGCATCTTTCAAGGTGCGGTGGACACAAACAATCGCGCGAGCCGGTGATGGCACAACGCAAATATGCTACGCCATCAGGCCAGAAAAACTTAGTTGGGTACCTCATTTGTGTCGACAGGTGCCACAGGCTCAATCTTGCGCATCACACCAGCCGTATCCATCGTCACGGCTACACCCGGGGCAAGCTCCACAAGCATGGTCTCGCCATTGTGCTCCACGACCGTGGCGTGGAAGCCTGCAACGTTGACAATCTGATCGCCAGGCTGAATCGACTGACGCAGTTGTTCAATCTGAGCCTGACGCTTCTTCTGGCCACGCATCATGAGGATGGAAGGCAGCAAGAACAAGGCCAGAATGACAATGAGCAAAATTGGTTCCATGAGAAACCATCATTGCACAACACAATCGTGGGCTTAGTAGAGCGGCATCTGCCCAGGCGCTTCGGGAGGTGCCTGCAAACCCAAGTGCTCCCACGCGGCGGCAGTAGCAACCCTGCCCCGGCCTGTTCGCGACATCAGTCCCGCGCGCACCAGATAAGGCTCACAGACCTCTTCGATAGTGCCGGATTCCTCGCCAACCGCGATCGCAAGGGTCCCTACACCTACCGGTCCACCGCCATGTCCCCTAATCAGGGCGCCAAGCACAGCACGGTCGAGGCGATCTAGCCCTAGCTCGTCGACATCGAACACTTCGAGCGCACTTCGTGCGGCATCCAGGTTTACCCTGCCATCGCCATGCACCTCAGCCCAGTCGCGCACACGACGCAGGAGGCGATTCGCAATTCGCGGGGTTCCACGCGAACGCGAGGCGATCTCAACCGCAGCATCAGTATCAATCTGCACCCCAAGGATATTCGCTGCACGACTAACAACCTTGGTGAGGTCGTCGACATCGTAAAACTCCATTTGAGCTGTAAACCCAAAGCGGTCACGCAACGGGCCGGTGAGCATACCTGCCCTCGTGGTTGCCCCGACGAGGGTAAACGGAGGAATCTCTAGCGGAATCGATGTCGCGCCCGGGCCCTTGCCAACAATGACGTCGATACGGAAATCCTCCATGGCCATATAGAGCATTTCCTCAGCCGGCCGTGCGATGCGGTGAATCTCGTCGATGAAGAGCACATCACCCTCCATCAAGTTAGACAACATCGCCGCCAAGTCGCCTGCCCGTTCAAGAGCAGGCCCTGAGGTCATGCGCAACGACGTGCCTAATTCCTGTGCGACGATCATTGCCATTGTGGTCTTGCCCAGTCCAGGCGGACCAGACAGCAAGATATGATCCGGCGTCACACCACGATTTCGGGCGCCCGTAAGCACAAGACTGAGTTGTTCTCGTACCTTGGGTTGGCCGATGAATTCCTGAATGGACTTCGGACGCAACGAACGCTCAATATCGTGTTCGTCGGCCTGCACGTTGGCGTCGACAGGCGACGGTGCTTTCGCTGAAAAACCTTCAGGGAGCTGGAACTCGGTCTTTTCCACATCAGACATTGCGCATTAGCCTACTTCTTGCCCAAATGCGTCAGCGCTTGACGCAACAACGCAGAAGCGTCGAGATCCGGCTGGTCTGTTGTCAGCTGATCTACGACCGACTGTGCCGTACGCTCTGGGAATCCGAGTCCGACCAGCGCTTCCACAACCTGTTCCGAGGCGTAAGTGGTGGCTGGATTTGCTGCTGTACCAGCCCCCACACCGTTTGGTGACTGCGCCGGCAACATCGCTTCAACTTTGTCCTTGAGCTCGAGGATCATGCGCTCGGCCATTTTCTTGCCCACGCCGGGGATCGTTTGAACCTTCTTCGCGTCACCGTTTGCAATATGCGTCGAAAGCTCGCCAGGCTCAAAAACAGACAACGCGGCAATAGCCAACTTCGGCCCCAAGCCAGTCACGGTCTGCAACTTATGGAACATCTCGCGCGATTCATTGTCGCCAAAGCCATACAAGGTGACGCCGTCATCTTTGACCACCATCGAGGTCATCACTCGATGCGTTTCACCACGCACAAGACCGCCAAGCGTTTGCGGTGTAGCAAGAAACCTATAGCCCACCCCAGAACACTCAATGACCGCATGGTCGAGACCAATAGTGAGCACCTCACCGTTGAGAGAATCAATCATTGCACTGCCGCCTTCGTATTGGGGTGTTGAAGTTGTTGGAGATGTTGCGTTCGAGCGATAAGTGGCGCGCGCCAGCAGTGACAGACTGCAATGGCCAGCGCATCAGCAGCATCTGCTGGTTTCGGCGCCTCACTCAAACCAAGAATGCGCGTGACCATAGTGGTCATTTGCTTCTTGTCCGCACGCCCGTTGCCAGATATTGCTTTCTTTACCTCTGAAGGGGTGTACATGTGCACCGGGATGTCACGCTCCGCAGCGGCTAAGACCATGACACCGACAGCGTGCGCTGTGTGCATCACCGTGGAGACGTTGCCACGTTCAAAGATACGTTCCATAGCAACAACATCGGGCTGGTAATCATCCATCCACTCGCCCACCGCCCGAGAGATTCTGAGCAGGCGCTCCGCAAGCTCCGCTGTTGAGGGAGTTCGCACGACGCCAACTGCTACGGGAATGATCTGGCGGCCACGACCTGCCTGCACAACAGACAAGCCACAACGCGTCAGACCGGGATCAATGCCCATCACCCGTAGTCCTTCGAGGTTCACGCAACCACTCCTTCGCTCATGACACATATGTTCTACCACAACGTGCGAAAAAGGCGCGCCTCTCAAAGAGGGCGCGCCGGTTCACGACGAAGTGTTATGCGTCGAGCTGCGCTGCAACCTCGTCAGAGATCGTCATATTGGTGTAGACATTCTGGACGTCGTCGGAATCTTCCAACGCGTCGATCAGGCGCATCATCTTCTGTGCGCCCTCGAGATCCAGATCGACCTGAACGTCGGCACGGAATTCCTGGCCAGCGTCTTCAATCTCGATGCTTTCACCGATCAGCGCCTCACGCACTGCAGGCAGGTCAGTCGGCTTGCAGGTAATTTCGAACTCCTCACCGAGGTCGTTGACTTCCTCAGCGCCAGCGTCGAGCACTGCCATCAGCACGTCATCTTCGGAGAGGTCACCCTTCTTGATCGTGACCACACCGGTGCGCTCAAACATGTAACCGACAGAGCCGGACTCGCCCAGGTTGCCACCGTTCTTGGTCATGGCGGTACGTACCTCGGTTGCGGCACGGTTGCGGTTGTCGGTCAAGCACTCAATCAACACAGCAACACCGTTGTTGCCGTAGCCCTCGTACATGACAGTTTCCCAGTCGGATCCGCCGGCTTCCTCGCCGGAGCCACGCTTGCGAGCGCGCTCGATATTGTCGTTGGGGACCGAGGCCTTCTTCGCCTTGCGGATCATGTCATCGAGGGTCGGGTTAGCAGCGGGGTCACCGCCGCCTGTGCGGGCGGCGACCTCGATATCCTTGATCATCTTCGCCCAGAGCTTGGAACGCTTTGCATCGTTCGCCGCTTTTTTGTGCTTGGTCGTTGCCCACTTTGAGTGGCCTGCCATCGAGCACCCCTTCATTCCTCTGTTGACGGTTAACAGAGCGCAAGTATACGCCAGCTGCACAAATACGCTGTTACTGGCCGTCGGTGGCAAACTGCGGCACTACCGCAGTACCGCCAAGACGGAAAAACCGCACCATAGGTCGCAACTGCAGCGCCAACGTATCCGCAACCGCATCGTTATAGAACCGCCGGGCGAGTTCTACTCGGGTATGTGCATCACGGAGTTCAGCCGGTACGTCGCCACCGCTTTGCGACGACTCCCTGACCACCTGCATCAGATCCCCCTCAGCGCCAAGACGCAGCCGAAGATCCTTCGAGCTGAACCGAAGCGCCTCCGTTTCGTGAGCCTGCTTCGCGAGCTCCGGAAACAGCGCCGCAACTACAGCGCAGCGGCGGTCAAGAGCAGCCTGCAGCGCATCACGGGACCTATCCAAACGAATATGCAATCGGTGAAGTCGCTGCGCAGTGTGAAACGCCCAGGCAGCCACAATGACAACGCAGATCAGCGCGACGACGAGAAGCACGACACCAAATGTCACCGCTCAATCCTCACCTTCTCGTTGTAGGAAACAGCCTCATACACAGCGCAAATACGGTTCGCCACCACTGACCAGTCGAATCCCCTGGCCCGACGTGCGCCTCGGTTAATCAAGTCATTGCGGTAAGTGGCGTCGTCGATAAGCAGCTGCAACTGCTGCGCCAAAGCATCGGGATCCCCCGGCGGGAAGAATGCCGCAGCGTCAGAGCCAACGGCGGCAAAAGCAGGGATATCGCTGGCTACCACGGCACACCCCGCCGCCATTGCTTCGACCAGAATGATGCCAAACGACTCGCCGCCGAGGTTCGGGGCAACAAAAATGTCGGCGCGGCCGAGAATCTCGACCTTTTCATCCTCCGTAACCTTCCCAGCGAAACGCACCCCGTCCATTTCGCGTGCAGCACCTCCGCCCATCACCGTCACCTGAGGAAGGCGCGGAAGACGCTCCAGTGCAGCCAAAAACACATCGAGGCCTTTACGTGGCTCGTCGAGTCGCCCAAGGAACACAACCTCCACGTCTGAAGAGTCATTGCGCACACCACGAGCCCGCGCGAAGCGTCGCGTGTCAACTCCGTTCGGAATGATCACAGGGTCAGTGCCAATCTGTTCTGCCTGCCACTGCCATGCCAACTCGCTCACTGCGATTCCGGCACGAATCTTCTCCAAGTTCGCTCGCAACGCAGGCAGTGCTACTTTCAGCGCGTAGGAGCTCTCCGCAGAGGTGTGATAGGTAGCCACGATCGGACCCGCGGCTATTCGGTTCGCAACCATGGCGTAGCCCGGCGAATTTGGCTCGTGGATATGCAGCACGTCGAAATCGCCGAGTTCGATGAATCGCTTAGTCGTCCTCACTACTCGCGGGCCAAACGACAAGCGCGCAACAGAACCGTTGTAAGGAATCGGAACCGCTGGCCCGCCACGAGTTACCCACTCGGGCAACGGGGTATCGGCAGATGCAGGGCCAAGGACTTCACTGTGATGTCCCATTTCCCGCAACCGCTCCGCCAAGTCAAGGACATGCGCTTGAACCCCACCAGGTTCATCAAAAGAATAGGAGCAGACTAGCCCAACCCGCATCGGCTAGGTCTCCCTTGAGATGACTGAACGATTGTCGAGCGCCCAGCGCCTCCCGCGAACCGGGACATCGACAGGCCACAACGGCTGCAGCATGTGCCAATCCTGCGGGTGGTGGGCAATCGCGACAGCGAACTCGTCTGCAATTGCCTGCACCGTTCGCTCAAGCGTGGTTACTTTCAGCGCAGGTGCAACGCGCATCCCCCAGCCAGGATCCGTCTGCGAACCTGCAAACCACGTATGCACCGTGTGAAGGCCCGCGCCTGTCTCCAATGCCAACTTTGCTGGCCCTACAGGAAAAGTCGTATCCTCGCCGAAAAATGTCACTGGCACACCTCGACGCCCAAGGTCGCGCTCTCCCATCAAACACACGATGCCCCCGCCTTGGAGGACCTCTTTGAGCCTTGCATAGGGAGGAGTTTTCTCCCCGGTGAGGGCAAGTACTTCGAAACCCAGGCTTTCGCGATACTCCACGAACGCATCAAACAGCTTCTCAGGCCTGAGCCGCTCAGCAACCGTTGTAAACGTTCCATAGTGCTTTGCAAGCCACATTCCCGCCATATCCCAATTCCCGGAATGCGGCAGAGTCAGTACGACCCCGTTGCCAGCATCGATCGACTCCTGCAAATACTCCCTACCAACCAGACCTGCAGTGAGTCGCTCATCCAAGTTTGGATCATCCGCAATGCGAGGCAGTTGGAAAGCTTCGAGCCAATACCTTGCGTAGGAACGCACGCTGTCACGCACCAGCTCCTTGGTGACGTTTTCTGCACCGACGACGCGTGTGAGATTGCGGCGCAGCATGTCCATTCCGGCGCCGTCGTTTGATACCCAATCCGCACCAGCAGCAGCTAACGGACGCGTTATGCGTTCCGGCAGCACCCCGACGATCTTCCACCCGGCGATGTAACCCGCCGAAGACACACGCTTTCCAATGCCGCTCATCTACGCCCCTGCTGGTGGCGCCATCTTCGCGTTCGCCTGATCGTCTCGCGCGGCGAAGACCAGCCGCTGCGCCACGGTAAACAGCGACCCTGCTAACAGAAGCCAAATTGACACCACGACAGCGTTGGGCACCCCAAACCCCTCGAGCGCTAGCCCGCCCAAAGCAAGGATCAAACGCTCTGGCCGTTCAATGAGGCCGCCGACGACGCTGATGCCGCCGGCTTCTGCGCGAGCCTTGATGTAGCTGATCGCCTGCGAGAGGACCAACACAGCTAGGCAGGCTGCAACATGGGCCGCAGACAAGTCCGCAACGTAGACCATCCACATAGCGATCGACCCAAACAGGGCGCCGTCCGTGAGACGGTCACAACTGGCGTCTAGTGTTGCGCCGAAAGCCGTCCCACCACCACGTAATCGCGCCATGGTGCCGTCCACCATGTCACACGCTGCAAAAATCGTGCTCAACACCGCTGCCCACACGAGATGATCCGTCGGGATGAGAACCATCATCGCCAGCATCGTGGCAATCGTGCCGGCAAGAGTGATCATGTTCGGCGTGACGCCGGCTTTCAACAAGCCCTTCGCCACCGGTTCCACGACAACAGCTGCCGGTTTACGCCCATGCACACTAAGCATCGTGGCTTCTCCCCTCGCCCTGTTCGACCTCGCGCCACCCCTGCGCCAGCAGCTCGCGAGTCTCCTGCAGGAGCTGCGGCAGAACCTTGGTTCCGGAAAGCACAGTCATAAAATTCGAGTCACCGGACCAGCGCGGAACCACATGCAGATGCAGGTGATCTCCAACCGACCCCCCGGACGCCTTGCCCAGGTTCAAGCCGACGTTAATTGCCTCTGGGCTCGACACGTGCTTCAGCGTCTTTACCGCATGCTTGGCAAACGCCATCAGTTCGGTTGTTTCTTCGTCGTCAAGCGCCTCAAGCTCCGCGACCTTGCGATACGGCACAACCATGAGATGTCCGGCGTTGTACGGATACAGGTTCAACACCGCGTATACACGCGTGCCACGGGCAATAATCAATCCGTCTTCGTCGCTGAGTTTCGGTATCTCTAGAAACGGGTCATTGCTTTTCGACGATCTCGGCGCCGACGCAATGTAACTCGACCGGTAGGGCGCCCACAGACGTACAAGACGGTCAGGAGCCCCTACACCGGTATCGATGTAGGGGTCCTCGCCATGATTACTGCCGCTGGGCTGCAACGTTTGCCTCACTCGGCTGATCGTTACGTTTCGCCGCGATCCAGTCCGCGATGATCTCCACTGCCTCATCGACATTCACGCCGTTGATCTGCGTGCCATCAAGGAAGCGGAAGCTCACAGCGTTGGCATCAACGTCACGCTCACCCGCAAGCAGCATGAACGGGATCTTGTTCGTGGTGTGCGTACGGATCTTCTTCTGCATGCGGTCGTCCGAGTGGTCAACCTCTGCACGAATACCGCGCTCGCGCAGCTTTGCGACGACCCCATCAAGGTGGTCGGCAAACGCATCAGCAACCGGAATACCCACAACCTGGTGTGGCGCCAGCCATGCCGGGAACGCACCCGCGTAGTGCTCGAGCAGCACGCCGAAGAAACGCTCGATCGAGCCGAAGAGTGCACGGTGGATCATCACCGGACGCTTCTTCGAACCGTCAGAGGCGGTGTAGGTCAGGTCAAAGCGCTCAGGAAGGTTGAAGTCCAACTGGACGGTCGACATCTGCCAGGTGCGACCGATGGCGTCGCGTGCCTGCACCGAAATCTTCGGGCCATAGAAAGCGGCGCCGGCAGGGTCCGGAACCAGCTCAAGGCCAGACTTCTTCGCCACCGACTCGAGAATGCTCGTGGAACGCTCCCAGATGTCGTCGTCGCCAATGTATTTCTTCGGGTCCTTCGTGGACAGTTCGAGGTAGAAGTCATCCAGACCGTAGTCCTGCAGCAGCGAGATGATGAACTCCAGAACGCTGGTGAGCTCTTCTTCCAGCTGCTCCTCAGTGCAGTAGATGTGAGCATCATCCTGGGTAAAGCCACGAGCACGAGTCAGACCGTGCACCACACCAGACTTTTCGTAGCGGTACACCGTGCCGAACTCGAACAAACGCAGCGGAAGTTCGCGGTAGGAACGACCACGAGAGTCGAAGATCAGGTTGTGCATCGGGCAGTTCATCGGCTTGGCGTAGTAGTCCACCGGCTGCTTAGTCACGTTGCCGTCAGCGTCAACCTCACCGTCGAGCTTCATCGGCGGGAACATGCCGTCCGCGTACCAATCCAGGTGACCAGACTTCTTGAAAAGGTCACCCTTGGTCACGTGCGGGGTGTTGACGAAGGAGTAGCCGGCTGCCACGTGACGCTCACGCGAGTGCTGCTCCATGGTCATACGCACGATGCCACCGTCCGGGTGGAATACCGGAAGACCAGAACCGACCTCGTCTGGGAAGGAGAACAAATCCAGCTCATTGCCAAGACGGCGGTGATCGCGCTTCTCAGCCTCCTCGAGCATGGTCATGTACTCGTCGAGCTTTTCCTTCGACTCCCACGCCGTGCCGTAGACACGCTGCAGACCAGCGTTGTCCTGGTCGCCTCGCCAGTAGGCAGCGGACGAACGGGTCAGTGCGAATGCCGGGATGTACTTCGTCGTTGGAACGTGCGGGCCACGGCACAGGTCATGCCACTCCACCTCGCCCGTGCGGGGATTGACGTTGTCGTAGTGGGTCAGCTCGCCTGCACCGATTTCAGTAGCTTCGTCAGAATCTGGGTCGACGTTGCCCTTGTCGTTGATCAGTTCGAGCTTGTACGGCTCATCCTTGAGATCCTCGGCTGCTTCCTCCACGGATGCGTAGACACCGCGGACAAACTTCTGGCCTTGCTTGATGATCTTCTTCATACGCCGTTCAAGCGTTTTCAGATCTTCAGGCGTAAACGGCTCGGCGACATCAAAGTCGTAGTAAAAGCCATCTTCAATCGCAGGGCCAATGCCCAGCTTGGTTCCCGGGAACTCCGTCTGAACAGCCTGTGCAAGTACGTGCGCACAGGAGTGGCGGATAACCGAGCGACCAAGCTCAGTGTTTGCCGGGACAGGAGTGAACGTGGCGGTTTGCTCCGGCACGTGGGAAAGATCTTTGAGTTCGCCCTCTGCATCCAAGACGCAAACGACGGCGTCGTCGCCCTTGTTTGGCAAGTTCAACTCCCGCATCGCTGCACCCACGGCGGTGCCTGCGGGGACCTCGAACGTTGCAAACTCGACTACTGCTTCGTTTGACATAGGTGTCGTGCGCTCCTTTGCGCGTCATTGGGCTGCGTCATACCTGGACGCAACCCCATCGTGCTGTTCACTGTCCCGACGGCGCAGACGCACGCCGGTCGATAGGGATTCTACCCCCGAGTGCCGGAAAGTACGGCTTCGCCCCAGTACGTATCACCGGAGTTACCACTACCCGGCTCCACAGTGCCCGGTGGCACCCAGTACACCGCGGAACCAATGTGAGTCGTCCATTCGTTAAGGCGATCCATCTCCAGCAGACGGCGAAGCACCGGCGTGAACTGGATATCCGGGTCCTTCTGGAAAGTCAGAAAGACCAAGCCTGCATTTGAGAGACCTTTCGAGTTCGGGTCCGGCGGAAGGTTGTAGTTGTACGGTCTGCGTAAGAAACGCTGCTCCGGATGGTCCTTCGGCGGCATTGCTCGCGCCATGTGCGAGTTCCTGTCAATGACGGGCAGACCGTATTCATCAATTGCATCGAGATCTGGTTTGTCGAATTCGCTGTCGCCAGTGAGCGGGGCACCGTCGCTCAACCTGCGGCCGACAGACTCCTCGCGTGAAGCCCGGTCGAGCCGCTCCCAATCGTCGAGATCCATCGCGATCCGGCGCACTACCAGTGAGGAAGAGCCATCCTCGTGAAACACCTGCTCCGCGAATTCATCGTCCGAATGTGGGTTGACGGTTCCATCGACTTGACCGAAGAGGTTGCGCGGGGTTTGGCCTTTCGGAATATTGCCGTAGGCGTTCATGAACCCTTGCTGCACCCACGCAGTTTTTACGTAGTCCATCCCTGCGCGGGTCATGTGGCGCATTACCCATGCGCACACCATCGGGTCATCCGAGCAGATCTGGAGAACGATATCGGTTTGTCCCCACTCTGGAACGAGTTTCTCCCGTGGCATCGACTCAATGTCGTGCAGCCACGCCGGCTTACTTTCGGGGGCGGCGACGTCAAAGATTCGCTCGCCTAGCCCGCATGTGATTGTAAGGTTTGCCGGCTTGTCTACCATTTCTGGCTCAAGGCTTGACAAAGGGTTGCGGCCGGAGACGAGCTCTCGCGCATCTTCCGTCCACAACCGCATAAGACGGCGAAGACCATCAACCTTCACGCCGTCCTTGAGGTTGAACCCAACGAGGTTGAGATTCGCTTGTGTAGTCGTTTGGATGCCTGCCTGATGAGCGCCATCGAATGCGATAGTTGATTCGGTAAGTGCCCGTGATGCAGTTTCGCGATCATCCTCACCGCTACACGCAACGAGCGCCATGCTTGATGACGCAACCCCCGCCACCCCAGCCGCACCGGCCAGAAACACCCGGCGGGAAACTCCGCCACGCTGTGGCTCAACCATTGAATTCGCTCCTCCTAGTGCTTGTGCTCAGCGGTTTCGCTGTGCTCGGCGTGTTCGCCATGCGCTGCATCGTCGCCGTGCTTGTGCTGGCTGTGGTCCATGACCTGGCCATCCTCGCCGTAGTCCTCATCGCCCGGCAGCATGGTACGGACGGCTACTTCCGGAATATCAATGGTGGTGCCACCCTCAGTCAGCAGCGTGACATCAACGGTGTCTCCAGCAGGAATCTCGTCCGGGTAGCCCATCACCATGAAGTGGTCACCGCCCGGCTTCAGCTCGTAAGTGCCACCGGCCGGAATGACGATGCCCCCCTCCTTCTCCTGCATGACGCCATCCACAACCTCGTGGATTTCGTACATGGCTTCACCCAGCGAGGTAGTGAAGCCAATCACGTGGATGTCTTCATCCGTGCCATTTTTCAAGGTGCCAAAGATCGCCGTCATATCACTGCCATTTTCTGCGTCCTTGGCAGCCTTTGCACGCACAGTGCCATCGACGAGTTCAACGTCCGAGGTGGCGGCAGCATCCGTGGCAGTCTCACTTGCCGACGTTGCAGCGGACGAGGTAGCTGTGTCGGTTGCCGCCTCATTGGAGTCGCTAGAGCAGGCGGTCAGCGCCGGGGTCAAAGCGAAAGCAGCGACAACTGCCGTGGCCATCAAACGATTCTTCATCATGTTTCCTTACTGCGCGCCTTTGCGCACGTCATCAGTTATGGTCTTGCTCTTCTTCGAACGATTCGTCACGGCCAACACCGCGATGACCGCAAGCACGATGGCGCCAAGAGCAAGCAGCCAGAGAGCAGAAACGCTTGAGTTTTCATTCGTTTCTGCAGCGTTAGTAGCGGTCGAATTCTGTTGCGATTGCGAGCCAGCGCCATCTGGCTGATAGCTAAACGAGGTCATGCCCTTAGTTGCGTGTCCGTCGGACGAGACGATTTGGAAGCCAACTTTGTAGTCTCCGGCCTCCGGCTGCAGATCTGGCGGAAGGTCGAGTGTGACGTTTCGGCCCTCAATTACCGGTTCGCCGGTGAACAGCACATCCGTGCTTCCATTCTCCGTACGTGAGATGGCGACGGTATTGAAACCTTCCTTGGGCTCGCCAGAAAACTCCAGCTCGATCCGCTCAGGAAAGTCCTGCACCACAGACTTGTTTTCGGGGTTGGATCCGATAACAACGTCATGCGCAACCGCGGGAGCCGAGGTAACCAGAGCAGTTGCCAACGCCGCGGCAGCAATACCGCCCACTCGTGCAACTTGCCTGCAATGTGCAGGTTTGGGCATTTCGTCTCCTTGTTCAAACTATTGAGTGCGTAATTTTCGCACTCGAAATGAGTAGTCGCCTAAAACGGCCGAATAGTTCCCACACTGGCACAAAACCCCCAATATTGGCAGCTAGGAATCGCAGGCCCCCGCCCTGACTGCCTGAAGAAAAAGAAAAACCGTCAGTTTCCTGACGGTTTGCGTTGTGGTCCTAGCTGGGATCGAACCAGCGACCTTTCCGGTGTGAACGGAACGCTCTTCCACTGAGCCATAGGACCGAACGAGTTGCTAGATTACACGGATGGAGCGCCACGGACGAATCCGCAGGCCACAACCACTTTCCCCCCAAGAGAGCCTTCCCCTGCCTAGTTTGACACCTTGAATCGCGTGCGGCTCCCGAGAATTACATCGCTGAAACCTCATTAACCAACCCGCACCAAGTGCCGTGAACTGCCGATTTGGATACAAGCGGTGAATGAGGATAAGGTTTGTTCTCGCAATCAGCGCGGTAAGCGCGGAGAGCATGCGGATGTAGCGCAGTTGGTAGCGCATC